>CAUVJL010000190.1:0-2502 GCA_963552075.1 uncultured Neisseria sp. | reverse complement strand
TGAGCTAAGGCGAGGCAACGCCGTACTGGTTTAAAGTTAATCCACTATAAAAAACAATCGCTGCTTTTAATATAAATTAAGGCCTATAAACGGCTGCTGCGTTTATAATGCGCCTGTTCAACCCTTCCACCGAGAAGACGCCATGAAAAAACTCCTTTACTTCTTTACCGCCTTTTTTGCCCTGTGTTCCAGCGCGTTCGCTGTGAACGCCGACGATTTGCTGCCGCCTGAAAAAGCGTTTGTGCCGCAAGTGAACGTTACCGACAAAGGCATCAACGTCGAATTCAAAATCGCCGACGGCTACTATATGTACCAATCGAAAATCGTCGCCGCCACCGCGCCTGAAGGCGTATTGGGCGAACCCGTTTTCAGCAAAGGCGAAGCCAAAGAAGATGAGTTTTTCGGCAAACAAACCGTGTTCCACCGCGCCGCTCAGGTCAACTGGCCTTACAAAAAAGCCGCGCCGACCTACAAGCTGACGCTGACTTATCAAGGTTGTGCCGAAGCCGGCGTATGTTACCCGCCTGTGGACACTTCTTTCGAGATTAATGGCAACGGCCTGTACCAGCCGCAAAGCGACGAACCCATATCCGCCAAAGACCGCTTCCTGCAACCCGATTCCGCCAAACCATCCCCCGCCGCCGCGCCTAAAGCCTCGCAAAACGACGACAGCAGCCGCTTCAAATTATCGTGGGACACATTAAACGCCAACCTGTTGGCGTTTTTTACCGCAGGGGTATTCCTGAGCTTTACCGCCTGTATGTATCCGCTTTTACCGATAGTCTCCAGCATCATCGTCGGCGATAAAACCGCCGGCAAAGGCCGCGCCTTCGCGCTGTCCGTAGCGTATGTGCAAGGTTTGGCACTGACCTACACGCTGGTCGGCGTCATCGCAGGCCTGACAGGCGCACTCTTAACCGTATGGCTGCAACAGGCATGGGTCGTCCTTGCCGCCGCAGGCCTGATGGTCGTCCTCGCGCTTTCCATGTTCGGACTCTTCAACATCCAACTACCCAACGCCGTCCAATCCTATTTCCAAAACCAAAGCAGCAAACTCTCCGGCGGAAAAATCTTCTCCGTCTTCGTCATGGGCATACTCTCCGCGCTGATTGTCGGCCCCTGCGTCGCCCCGCCGCTCGGATTCGCCTTGGGCTATATCGGACAAACCGGTGATGCCGTTTTGGGCGGGCTGGCGCTGTATGTCTTGGCACTCGGCACCGGCGTTCCGCTGATCCTCATCGGCACATTCGGCGGCCACGTCCTGCCCAAAGCAGGCGACTGGATGAACGGCATCAAATACGCCTTCGGCTTCATCCTGCTTGCCGTTGCCGTTTACCTCGCCACACCGCATCTGCCCTACTACCTCGTTGTCGCGCTTTACACCCTGCTCATGATCGTTCCTGCCGTCATGTTGCTGGTTAAATCCGGCAAACAAAAAGGTCGTCTGAAAACCGCAGCCTCCGTTTTAGGCTTCCTGCTCATTATCGGCGGCGCATGGTTCGGCTGGCAAAGCGCAAACAAACAAACCACCGCCCTGCACCACTTCCTGACATTGTCTCCCCCGTCCGAAGCAGGCAAAACCACCGGCCACGGCAAAATGTTCACCGACGTCGCCGAACTCAAAGCCGCCATGGACGCCGCATTGAAAGCCAACCCCGACAAACCCGTCGTTTTGGATTTCTACGCTGACTGGTGTATTTCCTGCAAAGAAATGGCAAACTACACGCTCAACCAGCCGCAAGTGCATGAAGCCGTCGATATGGAACGCTTCTTCCAAATCGACGTAACCGCCAACACGCCCGAACATCAGGCACTCTACAAAGAATACGGAATCTACGGCCCGCCGGGCATATTCGCCATCCACGCCGACGGCCGCCGCAGCGACCCCTTGCTCGGCTTCGCCAAACCGGACGAATTCATCAACTGGTACAAACAAAACGAAAAATAAAGACGAAAGGTCGTCTGAAAACCTGAAACAGGGTTTTCAGGTTTTCAGACGACCTTTTTAAATGGTGGGTTTCAACCCCGCCACTGGTTACACCTATTTAATTTTCAAAATTGGAAGATTAAGATGTCTTAATTCATTTTGTTTCGGACATGAGGTCTTTAACGAGCCTTTCTTACCCTTTTCTACATCCAGGCGTATTGATATGAAGCATTGATTTTTATCATGAATATATTCATCTACATCATAACCCACACCCGTTTCTTCATCTGTATCAATTTCCAAATCCCCTGATTTTAATTTTGCCACGCCTTGCATCAAAGAATTTTTCCCTGAATTGCGCGGGTTATATATATCGAATTGTATATTTCCATTTTTCAAATGCTTTGTCTGAAGCAATAGCCCTGTTTTGCTTACTCGATATGTCCCTGAATAGGCTGACAAGGGTATAAAAAGTAAAAACACATATAAAAACTTTTTCATCATACTGCTCTTTCCTCAATTATAGTGGATTAAAATAAAAATGAGACAAGGCGGCAACGCCCGCCGTGTACGGG
>CAUVJL010000189.1:0-2515 GCA_963552075.1 uncultured Neisseria sp. | reverse complement strand
CTTTGAGCTAAGGCGAGGCAACGCCGTACTGGTTTAAAGTTAATCCACTATATCTATCCGCTACTCTGCCGCCTTGTTACGACTACCGTGTCGGTTCACGACAAGGGGTCGTCTGAAAAACAAAAGCCCTGCCAAAAGGCAGGGCTTTGTTGATGATGGGGCAAATCCGCCATCAGATTTGTTTTTTCAGAATTTTGCGCAGGGTTGCCAATTGGCGGCGGCTGACGGGAAGCGGTTTGGGTACGTCCAAGACCTTCGCGCCCCAAATGGCATTGCTTTCGTCTTCCTCTTCATCCAAGCGGATAAGGCAGTCTAAGGTGTGTCGGAACACGATGGCATTGCGGTGGATGCGGATCACTTTGTCTCCGAGCAGCTCTTCCCAAGAAACCAGCGTTTTGGGCAATTCGTATCGCTGCCCGTCGCCGGTAATCAGGAATACGGTTTTGTGTTCCGCCAATAAATAACGCGCCTGCTGCCATGGGATTTCAATCATCAGATCACGGCTAAAGACGGTGAAATGGGTGAAATCGTCGGCTTTTTCGCGGTATTTTTCGCCGACGCGGTCAAGCGCCGCTTGCAGACGGGTCATTCTGATGGGCTTGAGCAGGTAGTCGGCGGCAGCCAATTCGAAGGCACGCAGGGCGTGTTCTTCATAGGCGGTGGTAAAAATAATTTCGGGCTGGCGTTTGGCACCGCGCTTGATGCGCTCGACAAACTCCAAACCGTTGATTTCAGGCAGGCCGATATCGGCGAATACGATATCTGCTTCATGTATGCTCAACCAATCCAATGCCGGCTGGGCATGGTGGAATACATTAAGCAAGACGACATTGCATTCTTCAAGTAAGACCCGTAAACGCTCTGCTGCCAGCACTTCGTCTTCAACAATAATGGCACTTAACATAATCTTTTTTTCTTTGTTATTTTAAATACGAATGTGAATTTTAAATCAATACACAACGTTCCCGCGTGTTTTCGGTATGTTGAAACATTTTTCTCATACGGTTGCCTCTTTCTGCCGTTTTGGCAGACAGGCCAAACATTCATCTGAAATGAAAGTGGTCTTGAGGTGTTTAGGAATATACCTTAATTCTGTTAACTTTATCCAAAAAACAAGCGATTACTTACAAAAATTAAAAAATTTAAGTAATACCTCAAGTAATTTGTTGCAAATTTACAAATTTACTCCGTGACTATGTCATTAACCGGTATCGCCCGTATCTCCCAATGTAAAACCGCCCACGCCAACAATTCCTCGGGTCGGTCGACTTCGGGTGCGTCGGGAAGATTGAGGTAACGCATCACTTGCCGCAAAAGCGCTTCGCGCCGGTTCAAATCCAAAGCGGGAGCAAGCGTTTGTTTGGACCATTTCTGCCCCTGCGAATTCACCAGCAAAGGCAGGTGCGCGTAATGCGGCATGTTTGCGCCGAGACATTGCTGCAAATAAATCTGACGCGGCGTAGACACCAGCAAATCCTGACCGCGCACGATATGCGTGATTCCTTGTTCGGCATCGTCCGCGACTACGGCAAGTTGATACGCCCAAAAACCATCCGCACGCAACAGGACGAAATCGCCGATATCGTGTGCCAGATTTTGGGCGTAATAGCCGACAATTTCATCCTGAAAACCGATTATCCTGTCGGGAACGGCAATCCGCCAAGCAGGCATTTTCCCATTCGCTTCAGGCCTTTGCGCCGGAACGCGGCAACGCCCGTTATACACAAATCCGTCCGCCCCCGCCATTGCCGCCGCCTGCCAGTCTTTACGGCTGCAATAACAAGGATATACCAGCCCTTCGCTTTTCAGACGACCCAATGCCTCTTGATACAGCCCGTTCCGTCGGCTTTGGTAGGCGACTTCGCCATCCCATTCAAAGCCGAACGCTTCCAATGTGTGCAAAATATGCGCGGCAGCGCCCGCCATTTCCCTGGGCGGGTCCAAGTCTTCCATACGCACCAGCCACTTGCCGCCGTTGGCACGCGCATCGGCATAAGAAGCCAAAGCAGTCAGCAGCGAGCCTATGTGCAGCAAACCCGTAGGGCTGGGGGCGAAGCGTCCTATATACATGCAAACTCCGTATGGAACTCAAAATGGGCGATATGTCGGCAAAGCCTGAACTGCAAACTGTGGCGCAGCATCAGGCTTTCATGCCGCGTATTTTATCGTAGGGCTTTTGTGAAGGCTCAAATGTTTTTAACCCCGCTCATCCTAACCTTGCTGCTTTTCACAAACCATCAAGACGTTTTATAGTGGATTAAATTTAAATCAGGACAAGGCGACGAAGCCGCAGACAGTACAGATAGTACGGCAAGGCGAGGCAACGCCGTACTGGTTTAAAGTTAATCCACTATAAACAAAAAGGTCGTCTGAAAATGCCTCTTCCGCTTTTTCAGACGACCCCTTCCCTATTCTGCTTACGCCTCCTGCGCGTCCACATCCACCGACCATCGGATTTTACCGTCGCGGTTTTGCTGCAACACCTGCACCCACAAACTCACGGCGCGGTGCAAAT
>CAUVJL010000188.1:0-2532 GCA_963552075.1 uncultured Neisseria sp. | reverse complement strand
AGTACAGATAGTACGGCAAGGCGAGGCAACGCCGTACTGGTTTAAAGTTAATCCATTATATTAACAAAGATTCATAAACCGCCTGTCTGCAAAGCGGCAAACCATAGAGGAAACCCGACCCATGCACACCATCCGCGCCTTGCTCGTCCTGCTCGGCTGCCTCGCGCTCGGCGAAACCGCCGCCTACCTTACGGGCATCAAGCTGCCCGGCAGCATCATCGGCATGGGCATTCTGTTTGCCCTGCTTCAGGCGGGGTGGGTGAAAGCCGAGTGGTTGCAGCAGCTTACCGACGCGCTGATGGCAAACCTGACGCTTTTCCTTGTGCCGCCCTGTGTCGCCGTCATCAGCTATTTGGATTTGATTGCCGACAGTTGGCTGTCGATACTCGTCTCCGCCGCCGCCAGTACCGTGTGCGTCCTGTTGGTAACGGGCAAGGTGCATCAATGGATACGGGAGAAAATCTGATGGACGGCATCCTTTCCCTGTGGCAGCAGCCCAGCGTCCTGCTTTTCCTGACGCTGGCGGTGTACGCGCTGGCACTCATCCTCCGCGCGCGGACGGGCTATCTGCTGCTCAACCCCGTCTTAATCAGCACCGTTACCCTGATTGCCTACCTCAAAATCCTCGACATCGATTACGCCGTGTACCACGATGCCGCGCAGTTTATCGACTTCTGGCTCAAGCCCGCCGTCGTCGCACTTGCCGTCCCGCTTTATCAAAACCGTCAAAAAATCTTCAGCCAGTGGCTGCCCGTCATCGTCTCGCAGCTCGCCGGCAGCGTTACCGGCATCATCACAGGCATGTATTTCGCCAAATGGCTGGGCGCGGAACGTGAAGTCGTCCTCTCGCTCGCCGCCAAATCTGTGACCAACCCCATTGCCATTGAAATCACCCGCACCATAGGCGGCATCCCCGCCATCACCGCCGCCACCGTCATCGTTGCCGGACTGGTCGGGCAGATCGCCGGTTATACCGTGCTTAAAAACACCGTCGGCATGCCCTCATCGGTCGGCATGTCGCTCGGCACCGCCTCACACGCCATGGGCATCGCCGCCTCGCTCGAACGCAGCCGGCGCATGGCGGCATACGCAGGGCTGGGGCTGACCCTCAACGGCGTACTGACCGCCGCCATCGCCCCGATTATCATCCCCGTATTAGGATTCTGAACACTTTTCAGACGACCCCGATGAACCAAAAAGGTCGTCTGAAACCCAAACCCATAGCAACCCCAAACAAAGGAGCAGCAAAATGGCAGTCAACCTCACAGAAAAAACCGCAGACCAACTGCTGAACATCGACGGCATCCAACTCTTCACCGCCCGCGCAGGCATCAAACAAACCGACCGCGCCGACCTCACCCTGATGGTACTTTCCGGCGGCAACACCGTCGGTGCCGTCTTCACCACCAACCGCTTCTGTGCCGCCCCCGTCCACATCGCCAAATCACATCTCTTCGACGAAGACGGCGTGCGCGCCATCATCATCAACACCGGCAACGCCAACGCCGGTACAGGTGCTCAAGGCAGAATCGACGCCATCGAAACCTGCGCCGCCACCGCCGAACAAACCGGCTGTAAACCCTCCCAAGTCCTTCCCTTCTCCACAGGCGTCATCCTCGAGCCCCTGCCCGTCGGCAAAATCGTCGCCGCCCTGCCCAAAATGCAGCCCGCCGACTGGGCGGATGCCGCACGCGCCATCATGACCACCGACACCGTGCCCAAATCCGCCTCGCGCGAAGGCAGCGTCGGCGAAAAACACACCGTCCGCGCCACCGGCATCGCCAAAGGCTCCGGCATGATCCACCCCAACATGGCGACCATGCTCTCCTTTATCGCCACCGATGCCAAAGTTTCCCAACCCGTCCTCCAGCTGATGACCCAAGAAATCGCCGACGAAACCTTCAACACCATCACCGTTGACGGCGACACCAGCACCAACGACAGCTTCGTCATCATCGCCACCGGCAAAAATAGCCAAAGCGAAATCGACAACATCGCCGACCCGCGTTACAAACAGCTCAAAGACCTGCTCGGCAGCCTCGCCCTCGAACTTGCCCAAGCCATCGTCCGCGACGGCGAAGGCGCGACCAAATTCATCACCGTCCGCGTCGAAAACGCCAAAACCCGCGACGAAGCCCGCCAAGTCGCCTACGCCGTCGCCCACTCGCCCCTCGTTAAAACCGCCTTCTTCGCCTCCGACCCCAACCTCGGCAGACTGCTCGCCGCCATCGGCTACGCCGGCATCGCCGATTTGGACGCCGACATCCTCGAAATGTATCTGGACGACGTATTGGTTGCCGAAAACGGCGGCCGCGCCGCAAGCTACACCGAAGAACAAGGGCAGGCAGTGATGGCGAAAGACGAAATCACCGTCCGCATCAAACTCCACCGCGGACAAGCCGCCGCCACCGTCTATACCTGCGACCTGTCGCACGACTACGTCTCCATCAACGCAGACTACCGCTCGTAAGGACAGATTGTATAGTGGATTAAATTTAAATCAGGACAAGGCGACGAAGCCGCAGACAGTAC
>CAUVJL010000187.1:0-2542 GCA_963552075.1 uncultured Neisseria sp. | reverse complement strand
TCTTTGAGCTAAGGCGAGGCAACGCCGTACTGGTTTAAAGTTAATCCACTATAAGACATCAAACAAACCTGCTGAACAAGATTGGAAAACAAATGAGTAAAAAACTCCACCCGCAGACGCTCGCCATACGCGGCGGCAAAGAGCAAACCGAATACCGCGAACACAATCAGGCATTGTTCCTCACCAGCAGCTTCATGTGGGACAGCGCCCAACATGCTGCCGACTTGTTTTCCAAAAAAATCAAAGGGTTCACTTATACCCGTACTGCCAACCCGACCACAGCCGCCTTTGAAAAACGCATCGCCGCCTTAGAAGGCGCGGAACGCGCGGTCGCCACTTCGACCGGTATGTCCGCGATTCAGGCGGCGTTTTTCACCTTCCTGCAGGCGGGCGACCATGTGATTTCCAGCCGCAGCCTGTTCGGCACGACCGTCGGCTTTATCAATAACATCGTCACCAAATTCGGCATCGAAGTGAGCCATGTGTCGCCGACCGATGTGGACGAATGGAAAGCCGCCGTCAAAGCCAACACCAAACTGCTGTTTTTGGAAACACCTTCCAACCCCTTGGGCGAAGTGGCCGACTTGGAAGCCTTGGCAGAATTGGCGCACAGCATCGGCGCGCTTTTGGTGGTGGACAACAGCCTGCTGTCGCCCGTCGGCTCGCAGCCTTTGAAACACGGCGCGGATATTTCCGTTTCCTCCGCAACCAAAGCCATCGACGGACACGGGCGCGTGATGGGTGGCGTGTTGGCGGGTTCGGAAGAATTGATGACGCAGGTCGCCGTTTACTGCAACTCTTGCGGGCTAGCGATGTCGCCGTTTAACGCATGGCAGTTGTTGAGCGGCGTGGAAACCCTGTCGCTGCGTATGGAAAAACAGTTCGACAACGCCCTGAAAATCGCCCAATGGCTGCAAGCGCAGCCACAGGTTCAAGCCGTGTACTACACCGGATTGCCCGATCATCCGCAGGCGGAGCTTATCCGCAAGCAGCAAAACGGCGGCGGCATCGTCATCGGCTTTGAAGTTGCCGACACTGACGCCGCGTGGAAAATCGTGGACGGCGTCGAACTCTTCTCCCGTACCGCCAACCTCGGCGACGTGCGCTCGACCATTACTCACCCGTGGACAACCACACACGGCAGGATGCAGCCCGAAGAAAAACTCGCCGCCAATATCCGCCCCGGACTGGTGCGCCTGTCCGTCGGTTTGGAGTACGTCGATGATTTGATTGACGATTTGAAACAGGCGTTGGCGCGTTAAGCCAAACGCCCGACAGACGGCATTTGCTGAAGCATTACATTTCAGACGACCTCTTGGCGTTTCAAAGGTCGTCTGAAAACATTAAAATACACACAACATCAAATAAGGAAATCAATTATGAGTGAAGCGGAATTTTCCGATTGGGCGATGAAAATCTGCCTGACCGGACTGGTTATTTTCTTGGGCTTTATCGTCTGGAACTTGGGCAAAGAATCCAAGGCAGGCAAATTCGGCATCGCGATTTTGTTCTTGGTATTGGGCTTGGGCGTGTTCGGCTTTATTTTCAAAGAAGTGCTGATTAAATTCATCGCCCTGCCTTGAGGCGGCAAACAAAGAATAATAAGGGAAAGGTCGTCTGAAAACCCCGGATACGGGCTTTTTCAGACGACCTTTGCATTTTGACAGCAAAGTTTAAGATAGGAGCTTGGTACATGATTGAAGTATTACTGCCCGGAATTTGGTATGGCAAAGTCAATCAGATGAGTTTGGATGAACTAAAGAGCAGCTTGCTTTCGGTTCAGGAAGAACGCGAACGTATATTGCTCATTGTCGAAATCATGAAAAAAGGAGATTTTTCCGTCAAAAACCTTTTAGTCGACCTGATGAACCAAACAAAAGATAAAACGGTATTAAATTTGTGTATTAGGCTGTTTTGTTCGGTGTGTACACACGATGATTTGCAAAACATTGGGAATTTGCGTTTTTTGGATTCCGCATCGTCATTTGGTGCCTTTACCTTCGTTGTCGGCGCAACGGCAACAATGTCATACCAAGTCATTCCATACCTTTTAGCGTTGTGGGCAAAATGGGATGGCTTTGACAGTAATTTAGAAATAGCGATAAAAGATGCGTTGGATATTTTCCTCAACTATCGTTCAACATTATCGGAAAACGCAACCTTGGATGATGTAGGGAATTTATATCTGGATAAGATAAAAACCATAGATTCAGATTGTTATTACTATAAAGCCTCTCCCGCCTTCCCCGGTTTATTGACGCAAGAAATTATGACTGCTCTATATATTGCCGCACAAAAGAGGGAAAAATATAATCTCTATGTCCAATCTTCTCTTTTATCTATCTTTACGGGCGAAAAAATTCCGGTTGAGACTGATGCGGTCATCTCGAGAAATGAGCTTGATTTGATGATTGGCTATATTGATCGGTTAGCCAAAAAAAACTGGATAGAGGGTATGAAGTATTTTTATGGACACCCCGTTGAAAATTTATATAGTCAATTAAAAATAAAATAGTACAATACTCAACTTTGAAGGTCTAAC
>CAUVJL010000186.1:0-2554 GCA_963552075.1 uncultured Neisseria sp. | reverse complement strand
TTAACTTTAAACCAGTACGGCGTTGCCTCGCCTTGTCGTACTATCTGTACTGTCTACGGCTTCGTCGCCTTGTCCTGATTTAAAGTTAATCCACTATAGAATCCCTCGTCCTTTCTCGAACGCAGCCTTTACCGGCATCATTTTGCCGCCCGTTTGGCGCGTATCCGGCGTATATTTTGGGGATTTGGTACAGGGGTCGTCTGAAAATGTAAAGACAGCGTCCCTGCAATGCAAAAAAGCGCAAAAGCATAGGAAAACAAGCTATCAAAAAACTCAAAATGCGTGTTAAGATTAGCCATCACTATCCGCCGCACCCGTTTATTTCGGGTTTGCGCAGCGCATACAATCACGAAAAGGAAATCCCATGAGTCGCGTATTACTCGTAGATGACGACGCTTTGCTGACCGAATTGCTCACCGAATACCTTACCGCCGAAGGATTGAACGTCCACAGCGTTCCAGACGGCGAAGCCGGTGTACACGAAATCCTGACCGGTCAGTACGATGTCGTCGTATTAGACTCCATGATGCCGAAAATGAACGGCTTGGACGTATTGAAAAACGTCCGCTCGCAAAGCACCGTTCCCATCATCATGCTGACCGCCAAAGGCGACGACATCGACCGCATCATCGGATTGGAAATGGGTGCGGACGACTATGTTCCGAAACCTTGCACCCCGCGCGAACTGTTGGCACGCATCAACGCCATCCTGCGCCGTGCGCAACAAAGCGGCGAGCCGAACAACGCGCCAAACAGCATTTCCGTCAGCGACGTCGTCCTGTACCCCGCCAAACGTCAGGCGACCATCAAAGACACTCCGCTCGAACTGACCAGCACCGAGTTCAACCTGCTCGAAGTCCTGATGCGCCATGCCGGACAAGTTGTCAGCAAAGAGACTTTATCCATCGAAGCACTCGACCGCAAACTGGCAAAATTCGACCGCAGCATCGACGTCCATATCTCCAGCATCCGCCACAAACTGGGCGATGCCTCGCTGATTCAGACCGTACGGGGCTTGGGCTACCTGTTTGTTAAAAACTAAAGATAAAACAGATCAATGAAACTGTTTCAACGCATCTTCGCCACATTTTGCGCAGTCATCGTCTGCGCAATCTTTGTGGCGAGTTTTTCTTTTTGGCTGGTGCAAAACACCCTTGCCGAAAACCAATTCAACCAACGCCGCACCATCGAAACCACTTTGATGAACAGCATCCTCTCCGCCTTTAGGGCGCGCGGGGACAGCGGTGCGCGCGAAATTTTGGCGGAATGGGAGGACAGCCCCGTTTCCAATTCCGTTTACGTCATTTTGGGCGACGAGAAAAAAGACATCCTCGACCGCAACATCGACAACCACACCATCGAACGCGCCCGCGTGTTTGCCATCAATAATCCCAATTCTGATTTGGCGCACATCGAATACGACCGTTTCGGCGAAGAATACCTCTTCTTTATCAAAGGTTGGGACAGCCATCAGGCGCAACGCCTGCCCAGCCCGCTCTTTATCCCTGGTCTGCCGCTCGCCCCGATTTGGCACGAATTTATCATCCTCTCTTTCATCATCGTCGTCGGCCTGCTGATGGCGTACATCCTCGCCAGCAACATTACCAAGCCCATCAAAATCTTGGGCAGCGGTATGGACAGGGTGGCAAACGGCGAACTTGAAACCCGTATTTCGCAGCAAGTGGACGACCGCGACGACGAATTGTCCCACCTTGCCATCCAGTTCGACAAAATGGCGGAAAAACTGGAAAAACTCGTTGCCAAAGAACGCCACCTGCTGCACCACGTCTCCCACGAAATGCGCTCGCCTTTGGCGCGTATGCAGGCGATTGTCGGACTGATTCAGGCGCAGCCGCAAAAGCAGGAACAATATCTGAAAAGGCTGGAAGGCGAATTGACCCGCATGGATACCTTGGTTGGCGAATTGCTGACGCTTTCCCGTTTGGAAACGTCCAACATCCCGCTGGAAAAAGAAAGCCTGAAGCTCGTCCCCTTCCTGAAAAACATCGTGGAAGACAACCAAAGCATCGCCCAGCAGAACAAACAAACCGTTACCCTTTCGGTCGAACCCAGAATCCCCGAAAATGCCACGGTCTGCGCCAACGAAGGCTATTTGTACCGCGCGTTTGACAACGTTATCCGCAACGCCATCAATTACAGTCCCGAAGGCAGCACCATCCGAGTCAATATCGGACAAGACAGCAAGCATTGGATTGTCGATGTTACCGACAACGGTCCCGGCGTGGACGAAATGCAACTGCCGCACATTTTCACCGCCTTTTACCGCGCCGACTCCAGCGCCAGCAAACCCGGTACTGGCTTAGGCCTTGCCCTGACCCAACACATCATGGAGCAGCACAACGGCAAAATCATGGCTGAAAACATCAAGCCGAATGGTTTGAAAATGCACTTTATCCTGCCCAAAAAGAAAGTGAACGGCAAAACGGAAAAGCCGCATCCTAAAAACTCTTGACCATGAATGTTGCCCATCGGGGTTTGTATAGTGGATTAAATTTAAATCAGGACAAGACGACGAAGCCGCAGACAGTACAGA
>CAUVJL010000185.1:0-2640 GCA_963552075.1 uncultured Neisseria sp. | reverse complement strand
TACTGTCTGCGGCTTCGTCGCCTTGTCCTGATTTAAATTTAATCCACTATAACGCGGCCATATTCCGCTTTCAGACGACCCAAACCGACCGAAACAGATAGTGGATTAAAATAAAAATGAGACAAGACGGTAATGCCCTCTGTGTACAGCTAGAGTGAATAAGGGCGTTGGCAACGTCGTATCATTGCGATTTTAGTCCGCCATAAATTTTGTCTGCAACCAAAGGAAAACCATCATGAAAAACATCAAAACCCAACTTTTCGCCATCCTCATCGGTCTCTCCGCCGCTGCCGCGCCTGCCGCCGAAATCGCCCAAGGCAAAGGCAAAATCTTTGAAGGCGAAAACTACACCGTCATCCGTGAAACCCTGCCCAAAGGCAAGGAAATCCCCCGCCACAACCACCCCGGCCACACCCTGCTGGTTACCCAAACCAAAGGCCGCTCGGTATTTTTGTTTGACAGCGGAAAAAGGCAGGAATTGCGGCAGGGCAGCGTCCTGAAGGCGGATGGTAGCGAATACGTTGCCATCAAAATAACCGACGACAGCGAATTGGTGATTGTGCTGGTGAAGGACGCAGAGAACGGTCGGAACGGAAAATGACATCCGTAAAAGCCGGGGTGGGTGGCAAAAAATACTAACCGTCTGACGACAAACAAAAACAAATTCCCGCTTGTAGGTTAAAATCAGGCTATGCTAATATGCACAACAACAGGTTTTCCCAGAATAATCTGTGTTAGAATGCAGACTTAGATGGAAAACTCTATCCGAACTCGGTACAATACCGACGAATTTATTTCTCTTAAACAACCCGCCGCAAGGCAAAAGGAACGACTGATATGTCAAACATCGAACAACAAGTTAAGAAAATTGTTGCTGAACAACTGGGCGTAAACGAAGCCGAAGTCAAAAACGAATCTTCCTTCCAAGACGACCTGGGTGCAGATTCTTTGGACACCGTAGAATTGGTTATGGCTTTGGAAGAAGCTTTCGGTTGCGAAATCCCCGATGAAGAAGCCGAAAAAATCACTACCGTACAACTGGCTATCGACTACATCAACGCCCACAACGGCTAATCGGCCGCACCAAACACCCCAGCCTCTGCTGCGTTAGCGCAATAGAGGCTGTTACCTTATATATGTGGGGAAAAATCCGTTATAATAGCCGCCCGGAATCCGATTCCGAACCGCTATTATCATTTTCAGACGGCATCTTGCCGCATCCCACCGAAAACCAACAGCGAGATTATCATGAGTCAGAGAAGAGTAGTCATCACAGGCCTCGGCCAAGTATCACCGGTCGGCAACGACGTCGCCGCCGCATGGAGCAACCTGCTCGCAGGCAAAAGCGGCATCGGCCAGATTACCCGCTTTGACGCATCCGACATCAACAGTCAAATCGCCGGCGAAGTGCGCGATTTCGACATCGGCCAATACATCAGTGCCAAAGAAGCCCGCCGCATGGACGTGTTCATCCACTACGGCATCGCCGCCGCGCTGCAAGCCATCAACGATGCCGGTTTGGACGAATTGGAAAGCCTCGATAAAGACCGCGTCGGCGTGAACATCGGCTCCGGTATCGGCGGCCTGCCCAGCATCGAAGCCACCGGCAAAGCCGTTATCGAAGGCGGCGCGCGTAAAATCAATCCTTTCTTTATCCCCGGTTCGCTGATCAACCTGATTGCGGGCCACGTTACCATCCTCAAAGGCTACCGCGGCCCCAGCTACGGCATGGTTTCCGCCTGTACCACCGGCGCGCACTCCATCGGCGACTCCGCCCGACTGATCAAATACGGCGACGCGGACGTGATGATTGCCGGCGGTGCCGAAGGCGCGATCAGCACTTTGGGCGTCGGCGGCTTTGCTGCGATGAAAGCCCTTTCCACCCGCAACGACGACCCCGCCACTGCTTCCCGTCCGTGGGACAAAGGCCGCGACGGCTTCGTTATTGGCGAAGGCGCGGGCGTGTTGGTGTTGGAAGAATTGGAACACGCCAAAAAACGCGGCGCGAAAATTTACGCCGAAATCGTCGGCTTCGGCATGAGTTCTGATGCTTATCACATTACCGCTCCGAACGAAGAGGGCCCTGCGTTGGCGGTTACCCGTGCGTTGAAAGATGCCGGACTGAATCCCGAAGACGTTGATTACGTCAACGCACACGGTACGTCCACTCCGTTGGGTGATGCCAACGAAACCAAAGCGCTCAAACGCGCACTGGGCGACCATGCCCGCAAAGTTATCGTCAATTCCACCAAATCCATGACCGGCCACTTGCTCGGCGCGGCAGGCGGCGTGGAAGCGCTGTACAGCGTGTTGGCGGTACACGAGCAAAAATCTCCGCCGACCATCAACATCTTCGAACAAGACATCGAAGCGGGCTGCGATTTGGACTACTGCGCCAACGAAGCGCGCGACGCGAAAATCGACGTTGCCATCTCCAATTCCTTCGGCTTCGGCGGCACCAACGGCACGCTGGTGTTCAAACGGTTCAAAGACTGATTGAAACGGTTTGAAACAAGACGAAAGGTCGTCTGAAAACCTGAAACAAGGGTTTTCAGACGACCTTTTTCATGTTGGCAAACATGGGGCTTATAGTGGATTAAATTTAAATCAGGACAAGGCGACGAAGCCGCAGACAGTACA
>CAUVJL010000184.1:0-2717 GCA_963552075.1 uncultured Neisseria sp. | reverse complement strand
CAACAATGAAAAAGACTTGGAACCAAATACTTGAATCAGCGCAACCCGTGGTTGATTTTTTGTCATCAGACAGTTTCTTTTCCCGTCCTTATGACGGAGATCGTGAAAGATTTATCGTTACAGCCTCTCCGGAGGAAGCCAGATATCTGTTAGGCGACGAATGGGATGAGTGGGAGGAGATTATGGCTACTCAGCAATTCCCAGATTCGGATGATTTCGATTGGCACTACTTGGTTGGTCGTAAATTAATTAATACCAATTGCTTGGGGGCACTAGATAAGGATTTACATGGGGCAGATAAAAAGCTCACGATAGAGGGGGTAGTAAACCTACTGGAAGAAACAATGCCTGACAATATGAGGATTTTATTGAATTGTTATGCCAATAACTATATATCGGAGATTTGGAAAGATATCTTATATGTTTACCAACATAACGG
The DNA here is from genome assembly GCA_963552075.1 of uncultured Neisseria sp. Classification (GTDB taxonomy): domain Bacteria; phylum Pseudomonadota; class Gammaproteobacteria; order Burkholderiales; family Neisseriaceae; genus Neisseria. Next base: position 2,278 of record CAUVJL010000184.1, on the reverse strand, counting down.
TCTCCCTTGCGGCTGGAAAGGAGATTATCCGGAAGGGAAAATGATCGTTTTTTCTAATGAATATCCAACGAATAAAGGATGAGAGAATTATTTAGAACTTGGGTGATTAAAGCTTAATTCGGGGGCAGTTCCTTCGGCATCATTTCGTTTAATTAATTAGAAATATCAAAATGAATTTTAATAATTTTGAAGAGTTTGAATCTAAGTTAGATAACCTATATGATAATGAACAATACGACATAGCTGATAGAATCATGGAAAATCAGATAGATAATATTTGCAAACTATCTTCCTTGGAAGAAATTGATCAGTATCTATGGTTTTATGCTTCTGTTGCCGGAGATTGCGAATCTTTCGGTAGATTTCAGAAATTATGTAGACAATTAGTGTCTTCAAACAAGATAAAATCGAGTGATTTAGCCAAATATGAAGAAAAATGTCCTGCTAATAGATGGTTTTAGTTAAGGATAGATTGGCTCAAAACCCAACATTTAAAAAGGTCGTCTGAAAAGCTTGAAATCCGTTTCAGACGACCTCTTAAAACAAACCCTGCTTACAAAGGAAATAACTGCATGAACCCCATCCGCCCCTTCTTAGACCATACTCCGCAAGTCCACGAGTCCTGCCTTATCGATGAAACTTCGGTCATCATCGGCGAAGTGTCGCTTGCCGAAGACGTATCCGTCTGGCCCTATGCCGTTTTGCGCGGCGACGTGAACAGCATCAGCATCGGCGCGCGCAGCAATGTACAGGACGGCAGCGTTTTGCACGTTTCGCACAAAAACGCGGAAAAACCTGAAGGCTCGCCCCTTGTCATCGGTGAAGACGTTACTGTCGGACACAAAGTCATGCTGCACGGCTGCCGTATCGGCGACCGTGTTTTAATCGGTATGGGAACAATTATTCTGGACGATACCGTCGTCGAAAGCGACGTGATGATAGGCGCAGGCAGCTTGGTGCCGCCGCGCAAACGTTTGGAAAGCGGCTATCTTTATGTCGGCTCGCCCGTCAAGCAAGTCCGCCCGCTGACGGACAAGGAAAAAGAGTTTTTGAAATATTCGGCCGCGCATTATGTGCGGCTGGCAGGACAGCACAAGCAATCAAAATAAGCCCTCTGCACTACCTTATCGCTATAATTGGTGGGGCTTTGCTGCCTGCTCCTGATTTTCAGACGACCCTCCCGATACCGACCATGAACCCCGAAACCCTGCAAGATTTCCTACATACCCACATCCCTGCGACCGCCCTGCTCGACCTGAGCGTCTTGGAAACCACAGCGGATCAGACCGTACTTTTCGCACCCCACGCCCCCAACCGCAATCATAAAAATACCGCCTTCGGCGGCAGTATCGCGTTGGCGGCAACCGTCGGCGGCTGGGCAACTGTCTATCTCCATTGCCCCGAATCGGATGGCAATATCGTCATTCAAGAAGGCACTACCCGCTACCTGCGCCCTGCACGAGGCGATCTGACCATCATCACGCGCAGTCCGCCGGCTGAAGAGTGGCAAAAACTCAAAACTATGTTCGAACGCCATAAAAAAGGAAAAATCGCCCTGCAAATCGAAATCTATTCGGAAAACGAATTGGCTGCCGTCTTTGACGGACGGTTTGTCGTATTGGGATAAGGTATCGGCTGTTTCATAGACAAAGGTCGTCTGAAATTTTCAGACGACCTTTTTATATCCAGCGGATGCCTGTTCACACCCAAAGCCAAGCCCAAACGCTGCGCCCTTCGCCTTGCAGCAACACCAGCGTTCGGCAGGCGGAGGCTGTGTTCATACATTCCAACCCGATGCCGTGTGCGGCAAGTTCAGCGGCGATTTTCGGATGGAGGAACTGCTGCTTCTCCCCCGTGCCGATAATGATGACTTCGGGCAAACCGTCCAACTCGGAGGTCGTCTGAAACAGGTCGGCGGCGGTCAGTTCGGACGGCGTTTGCACGTTCATTGCTTCGATTTTGCTGTTGCGCCAGATGATGGGCGCGGTGTAGGTTTTGCCGCCTGCCTCGATTGCGCCCGCCCGATAAGCGGTCAGGCTTAGGATTTCATCGGTTTTGTTTTCTTCAATCAGCATTTTCTTCCGTTTCCTTCTCGGCTTCATCCATCTATTGCAAACAGGCTTGCCGCCCTTTCACCGCGTTCCGTAAAAAAGGTGCAAAATCAGGCAATTTCAGGTAGGATGGGCGACTTTAGCCTGCGTCTTCCGCCATTGCAAAATCAGCATTATAGTGGATTAACTTTAAACCAGTACGGCGTTGCCTCGCCTTGCCGTACTAT
>CAUVJL010000183.1:0-2725 GCA_963552075.1 uncultured Neisseria sp. | reverse complement strand
GCGGCTCGGAATGGGAATAAGTCAAAAGGCCGTCTGAAAGCGGCACGTTTACGGCGATGCGGTGGTAGATCATACAGGCAGGCAAATCATTTTTTTGCGTATTTTAACAGCCGAAAGCTATTTTCAGACGATAAATTGAGCCTCAATACAATGCAGGCATGACAGAGGTTTGATACAATGCGGTTTTCTTGACACACGCCTATACTTAAAAATGAAAACCAAATTAATCAAAATCTTAGCCCCCATCGCTCTGATCTCACTGACTGCGTGCGGGCAAACACCCGTTTCACAGGCAAATGCAGCGCCCTCTTCAGGCGCCAAGCCCGCCGCCCCCGTACAAGGCAAAGTCGGCGAAGCCTTGAAAGCCCGCCTCGAAAAAATTTACGAATCCCAAGGCCTGAAAGTCATCAGCGTCAGCGAAACCCCTATTCAAGGCATTTATGAAGTCGTCGTCAGTGGCAAACAAATCATTTACACCGATGCCAAAGGCGACTATATGTTCGTCGGCGACCTCATCGACGTCAACACGCGCAAAAGCCTGACCGACGAACGCGCCGCCGATTTGAACAAAATCGACTTCGCCTCCCTGCCTTTGGACAAAGCGATTAAAGAAGTGCGCGGCAACGGCAAGCTGAAAGTCGCCGTCTTCTCCGACCCCGACTGCCCATACTGCAAACGCTTGGAACACGAGTTTGAAAAAATGACCGACATCACGATCTACAACTTCATGATGCCGATTCCGAGCCTGCACCCCGATGCCGCGCGTAAAGCCGAAATCCTATGGTGCCAGCCCAACCCGACCCAAGCCTGGACCGACTGGATGCGCAAAGGCCAATTCCCGAGCGGCAAAGCCAATTGCGACAATCCCGTTGCCGAAACCACTTCTTTGGGCGAACAATTCGGCTTCAACGGCACACCTACCCTCGTTTTCCCGAACGGCCGCAGCCAAAGCGGATACAGCCCCATGCCGCACCTCAAAAAAATCATCGAAGACAATCAGAAATAAGATTGGCTTCAAGATACGGCAAAGGTCGTCTGAAAACCGATATACAAGGTTTTCAGACGACCTTTTTCATACCGCCGAAGCAGGCAGGCAAACTGTGTTAAAATTCCAAGCTCTTGAATAAACGGACCAAATATCCCGTCTGCAAATCTGTTCATCCGATGCAAACCGATTTTCTGAGTACATCCCAAGCAAGTCGGCGCAGCCGCTTGATACGTTTCACCCTATCCGACGGCAGATTTCAGACGACCTTTAAGACAGCATTATGAAAAAACACCTATACCGCATCACACTCCTCACCATCGCCGCAGCCGTCCTTTCCGCCTGCCCGAGCAAACGCATCAAAAACCTCCCCGAAACCGATACTATTACCATCAAAGGCCCCGACCGCCCCACCGGTACGCCCGACCCCGCCGGCACCACCGTCAGCGGCGGCGGCGCGACCTACACCGTCGTGTCCCACCAAGAACTGCCGCACTGGAGCACCCAACACTTCGTCAAAAGCCTCCAATCCTTCCGCTTAGGCTGCGAGAAACTGAAAAACCGCACAGGCTGGCAAGATGTCTGCGCCCAAGCCATGCAGACGCCCCTCCACCATTTCCAAGCCAAACATTTCTTCGAACGCTATTTCACCCCTTGGCAGGTCAGCAACAACGGCAACCCCGCCGGCACCATCACCGGCTACTACGAACCCGTCCTGCTCGGCGATGACAAAGCCACAAGCAAAGCCCGCTTCCCCATCTACGGCATCCCCAACGACTTCGTTTCCGTCCCACTGTCCGCCAATTTGAGAGGCAGCAAAGCCACCGTCCGCATCCGCCAAACCGGTGCCAACAGCGGCGTCATCGACAACAGCGGCACACACACCGCCGACCTGTCCCAATTCCCCATTACCGCCCGCAGCACCGCCCTCAAAGGCAGATTTGAAGACAGCCGCTTCGTTCCTTATTACACCCGCAACCAAATCAACGGCGGCGCGCTCAACGGCAAAGCCCCCATCCTCGGTTACGCAGAAGACCCCGTCGAACTCTTCTTCATGCACATCCAAGGTTCAGGTCGTCTGAAAACCCCGTCCGGCAAATACATCCGTGTCGGATTCGCCGACAAAAACGAACACCCCTACGTCTCCATCGGACGCTACATGGCAGACAAAGGCTACCTCCCCCTCGCACAAACCAGCATGCAGGGCATCAAAGCCTACATGAAGCAAAACCCCGGCCGCCTCGCCGAAGTCTTGGGACAAAACCCCAGCTACGTCTTCTTCCGCGAACTGACCGGCAGCAGCGAAGCCGGCCCAGTCGGCGCATTGGGGACACCGCTCTTGGGTGAATACGCAGGCGCCATCGACCGCCACTACATCACCTTAGGCGCACCGCTGTTTGTCGCCACTGCCCATCCGACCACCCAAAAAGCCCTCAACCGCCTCATCATGGCGCAAGACACAGGCAGCGCCATCAAAGGCGCCGTCCGCGTGGACTACTTCTGGGGCTACGGCGATGAAGCAGGCGAGGTTGCCGGCAAAATGAAAACCACAGGCTACGTCTGGCAACTCCTGCCCAACGGCATGAAACCCGGCTATCAGCCTTAAAATCGGCTAAAAAGTCAAAAGGTCGTCTGAAAACCGTTTTTCAGACGACCTTTTTCATATCCAAACCATCCATGCCCGCTCTTATAGTGGATTAAATTTAAATCAGGACAAGGCGACGAAGCCGCAGACAGTAC
>CAUVJL010000182.1:0-2987 GCA_963552075.1 uncultured Neisseria sp. | reverse complement strand
AGTACGGCAAGGCGAGGCAACGCCGTACTGGTTTAAAGTTAATCCACTATATTATGAAACTAAAGCCACATATGGTGGCTTTTCTTATTGAATTATATCGTTTTTATTCGGTTGAGGACGTTAGCTTTGATTAAGGTGGGAGAAAGAAGCATTAAGGCTGTATGGATAATAAGGATATCGGCGTATGGCGGTATGAAGTCGGGAAAATCTGCGATATAGCATATATATAGTGTAGAATGCTGTTCAGACGACCCTTCAGACGAATTTTTCTGCAAAGTAAAAAGGTTAAGAATATTTGGATATTCGCTCCCTATTTAATCGATAACGAATTCTGGAAAAAACAATGAAAACCTTGAAATTTACCAAAATGCACGGCTTGGGCAATGATTTTATGGTGGTAAACGGTATCGGGCAGGATTTTGATCCGCTGACTGCGCCGCTTGCCGAATGGTCTGACCGTTTTAGGGGGGTGGGCTTCGATCAGTTGCTGTTGGTAGAAAAACCGTCTTCCGATGCGGTGGATTTCCGTTATCGTATATTCAATGCGGACGGCAGTGAGGTGGAGCAGTGTGGCAATGGCGCGCGCTGTTTTGCCCGATTTGTGGCCGATAAAGGCTTGACCGATAAAAAGGAAATTTTGGTGGAAACGGCTAAGGGCGTGATTATTCCCAAGCTGTTGGATAATGGTTTGGTGACCGTGAATATGGGCAAACCGCGCTTTACGTCGTCTGAAATCCCGTTTGTGCCGGTTCCTGACGAAGCGGATGATGCTTTGACGCATATGGTGATGGTCGGTCTGGAGACGGTGCAGGTCAGTTGTGTGAATATGGGCAATCCTCATGCTGTGATCGTGGTGGAGGATGTACAGACTGCGCCCGTGGCTCATTGGGGTGAAGCCATTGAGTCGCACGAACAGTTTCCGGAACGTGTCAACGTCGGCTTTATGCAGATTGTCGATAGGGAATCTATCCGCCTGCGCGTATTTGAACGCGGCGTGGGTGAAACGCAGGCTTGCGGTACGGGGGCTTGTGCGGCTGTGGTTGCGGGCGTCCGTTTGGGGCTGTTGGCGGAAGGTGTGCCTGTGAAGGTTTCGCTGCCGGGCGGGGATTTGTTTATTACTTGGTCGCATGGTGAGGACGTTTTGATGACCGGGCCTGTTCAAACGGTTTTTGAAGGCGAGTTGCAGTATTCATGATTTGGACGAATTTGGATTTTCTCGCCGTTGTTGCTTATGGACTGGTTTTTTTTGGATTGATTTTCCGCGCTGAAATGTTCCAGTGGTTTTGGGCTTCGGTTGTGTTGTGGCTGGGTGTGTCGATTTTGGGATCGCAGCTTTTGCCGGGAATGTGGGGGATTACTCATGTTGGTCCGTTGTTTGTCCCGCATTTTTATCTGACTTTTGCCAGTGTGTTTTTCTTTGCTTTTCATTGGAAAAAGCAGGCGGATACTGGTTTTTGGCAGGCGGATTTGCAGCATCCGTTTTTGAGCGTGTTTGCCGTCAGCAATGTATTGATGACTTTGGCTTTTGTGTCGATTGCCGCGATATTGTATTTTCTGATGCCGGGGCGTTCTTTGGCTTTTACGTTTCCGGCTTTGTTGAAACTGTACGCGCTCAAGCCTGTTTATTGGTTTATTTTGCAGTTTGTCATGATGGCGGTTTTTTATCTGCACCGCAAAAGTATTGACAAGCAGTCGCCGGCGGTGTTCAGTAAAGCGCAACTCAGACTGGGCTGGCTGATGGCTTTGGTCATGCAGACTTTAGTCACGGGGGCGATAGTCGGGGAAATCGGACTTCATTAGGACGCATCAAGCCAAACAACCAAAAGTTATAAATAAAGAAACATTCGATATTGGTTTTTCAGACGACCTGTCTTTAATATACAGGTCATATCACATCAAAATCTGGAGTAGAAAATGAAGATTGCAAACAGCATCACCGAGCTGATCGGCAACACCCCGTTGGTCAAATTAAACCGTCTGACTGAAGGTTTGAAAGCCGAAGTCGCCGTCAAACTGGAATTCTTTAATCCCGGCAGCAGCGTGAAAGACCGTATTGCCGAAGCGATGGTTGAAGCCGCCGAAAAAGCGGGCAAAATCGGTAAGGATACCGTAATTGTGGAAGCGACCAGCGGCAATACGGGTATCGGTTTGGCAATGGTGTGCGCGGCGCGCGGCTACAAGCTGGCAATCACGATGCCTGAAAGCATGAGTAAAGAACGCAAAATGCTGCTGCGTGCGTTCGGTGCGGAATTGATTTTGACTCCTGCGTCCGAAGGTATGGCAGGGGCGATTGCAAAAGCACAAGCCTTGGTGGACGAGCATCCCGATACTTATTTCATGCCGCGCCAATTCGATAACGAGGCGAACCCGCAAATCCACCGCGAAACGACCGCCGAAGAAATTTGGCGCGATACTGACGGTAAAGTTGATATTTTTGTGGCGGGTGTCGGTACGGGCGGTACGGTTACAGGCGTGGGTGAAGTGTTGAAAAAATACAAACCCGAAGTCAAAGTCGTTGCCGTCGAGCCCGAAGCTTCTCCGGTTTTGAGCGGTGGTGAAAAAGGTCCGCACCCGATTCAAGGTATTGGTGCCGGCTTTATCCCTACCGTGTTGAATACCAAGGTATATGACAGCGTTTCCCAAGTTCCGAACGAAGCGGCGTTTGAAACCGCCCGCGCGATGGCGGAAAAAGAAGGTATTTTGGTCGGTATTTCTTCCGGTGCGGCAGTATGGAGCGCGCTGCAGCTTGCCAAACAGCCTGAAAACGAAGGCAAACTGATTGTCGTGCTGCTGCCTTCTTATGGCGAACGCTATCTTTCTACGCCTCTGTTTGCCGATTTGGCATAATAGGGTTGGGAAAAAATAAGTGATGAAAAAGACCGCTTCGGCGGTCTTTTTTGCGGTCTTGCGGCATGGTGTGGCGCAAAAATGGATTTATAGTGGATTAAATTTAAATCAGGACAAGGCGACGAAGCTGCAGACAGTAC
>CAUVJL010000181.1:0-3014 GCA_963552075.1 uncultured Neisseria sp. | reverse complement strand
TCTTTGAGCTAAGGCGAGGCAACGCCGTACTGGTTTAAAGTTAATCCACTATAAGTTTTGGGTTTTCAGACGACGTCTGAGGTCGTCTGAAAGTTTGAAACAATGGTTTGAGAACGGCAAAAAAACGCGTGCGTGCGTACCGTATACACCCTACATTTCGGTTTTAAAGTTTGTGCCGCACGCAGTTAGTAGAGATTCAGGCTACGGTTTATTGCGCCACATCAATGGAAATATGATCGAAAAGAAAGATATTTCCAACAGTGTTCAACTGGTAGCGTGGGCTATGCCCGCGAAAATATAAAAGGTCGTCTGAAACCTGTACGCAGGCTTTCAGACGACCTTTGCTTTTCCAAAAAACAACTCGTGGGCAAAGCCCACGCTACGGCTGGTTGTGTTTTAAATATGGTATTTATTCATTAATTTCACCGTCAGGTAGTCCAAACCACCTTAAGGGAATCGTGTTAAATTGGTAATGACAGTTAACACAGATAATATAATCTAAAACATCTTTATATTCTGGCTTTGTAAACCAATCATTCAAAACATAGACATATTCAACCCGCCAACCTAAAGAGTGAACCAGTTTTGTATATTGTTTTCTCTTAAAGTCGCAAGTTTGTAATTTCTCATCTACGGAACCAGGGGTTTGTTGAAATTTGATTTCAATGATAAATAAGGTATCACGGATGATGATAAATAACCCATTGTCGGGCAGTAATCTTTTAGACAGATGGTCTTTCCAATTAATATTGTATTCCGGTCTTTCCAAAAATCGGTAAAACTCATATTTTTTGAAACAATAAGCCTTCAATTCTCCATTAAACCAAACTTCATAACCAGCATTATCATCTGTTTTTCTTAAGTCGTACCCGGGAATTTCTTCAAACAGCTGTCGTAAGTCTGTGCGTTCTTCGAATCTGAGTCCTGTTTGTGTTTTTGCACCGCCGATTCCACCAATAATCATTTTTCTAACCTTTTCTTTGCTAATTCAAAAAAATCTTCTTCTAGTTCGCAACCGCAAAATTTCCGACCATGTTTTAAGGCGGCGACTCCTGTTGTGCCGCTGCCCATGAAAGGGTCAAAAATTAAATCTCCAATGTTTGAAGCTGACAGTATGCAGCGTTCAAGCAAGGCGAGTGGTTTTTGTGTCGGATGTTTGCCGAATGTTTTTTCGGCTTTATTTGGAGGAGGGAATGTCCAAACACATTTCATCTGTTTGCCATCGTTTTGTGTTTTCATGGTTTCATAATGAAACGTGTGTTTGGCTTTTTTATTTTTCTTTGCCCATAAGATTGTTTCTGTTGAATGGGTAAAGAAACGACAGGACAAATTAGGGGGAGGATTGGGTTTTTCCCAAGTAATATTGTTCAAAATATGGTAGCCGATGGTTTGCATCAGGTAGCCGATTAAATAGATATTATGGAATGTGCCGCAAACCCAAATTGTGCCGTTTGGTTTTAATAAGGCGTAACACAGTCGGAGCCATTCTTCGTAGAATTCCAAATCTGCCGCCATTCCTTTGGATTTATCCCAGTTGCCTTTATTAACGGAAACCATTTGTCCGTTTTGACAACTGAAGCCGTTATTGGAAAGAAAGTAAGGCGGATCTGCGAAAATCATATCAAAACAGCCGTTTGGATGTTTTTCCAATATCTTCCGCATGACGTTAAGGGAATTTTCGTTGTAGAGGACAAGGTCGTCTGAAACGATTTTTTTCAAACGGTTTTGATAAATAGCGGCTTCTTCAGCCAGTTTGTCGAAATCACTCATAAATTGCCAGCAATTCCCCAACCTTCTTACGGCTGCTGCCCTTTGCAGCGATATTGCGTTGTACTTCAACTGTTTTCAGAATGGCAGAAGAATAAATATCCCTTGTGAATTCAGTATCATGATTTGAAATCAAAACACCTTGAGAGTTAGGTGCAATTTGTTGGGCTGACTGGGAAAGGCGGATTTGATCGTCCAAATTGAAACCTTCTTTGGCATAAGTGGTAAATGAAGCGGTTGGGCTTAAAGGCGCATAAGGAGGATCACAATAAACAGTATCCGTATTGTCTGCCAGAGATAGGGTCGTCTGAAAATCTCCGCACATTAATTCAACTCTGTCAGATTTTTGAATGAAACCTTCCATTTCTTGTTGGGGAAAGTAAGGCGATTTGTAGCGCCCGAACGGCACATTGAATGCCCCTTTGCTGTTGTAGCGGCATAAACCGTTAAAAGCATGGCGGTTCAGATAGATAAATAGAGCGGAACGTTCGTGCAGATTTTTGCTAGAGTTGAATTGTTCCCGCAATTCATAAAATTTTGAATCGCTATTGTTTTCGGAAGTAAAGAAAGAGCGGACATAGTCGATGAATCCGGATTTTTCTTCTTTTAGGATACGGAATAAGCCGATTACGTCAGCGTTAATATCATTGAGCAGATAATGTTCGAAATCCAATGCAAGAGACAAAGCGGCAGAACCGCAAAAGGGTTCAATTAGACGTTTTCGTGCAGAAGAAGGGAGGTTGTGTTCGATAAAGGGGACAAGTTTATGTTTGCCACCTGCCCATTTTAGGAAGGGTTTTGAAGCCATTAGGATGCAGAGTATAAGCGTGGTTGATTGGCTTGGAATTGTGCCAAAACATCGTGAGGAATACAATGGATTGTTAGACTTATCAACCCAATCTACCTTAAAAAGGTCGTCTGAAAACCCTGTTTCCGAGTTTTCAGACGACCTTTTTTAATTACAGCAATCAATGCCGATCGGCTTTACACTACGATGTTCACCAGTCTACCCGGCACGACGATGATTTTTTTCGCAGGCTTGCCTTCCATGAATTTCACCGCGCCTTCGGTGGCGAGTGCGGCGGCTTCGAGGTCGGCTTTGGAGGCGTCGGCGGCGACGGTGATTTTGCCACGCAGTTTGCCGTTGACTTGAACCATGACTTCGATTTCGGATTTGACCAAGGCGGCTTCGTCGACTGTCGGCCAGCCTGCTTCCCACAGTTTCGCGCCGTTCAATTCGCTCCACA
>CAUVJL010000180.1:0-3144 GCA_963552075.1 uncultured Neisseria sp. | reverse complement strand
AAAAACTGCACCTTGTGAGTTGGAGGGGATGTCCAACTTTTGGGGTGCAGTTCAAATTTCAGACGACCTTTTTTCATTTCATCAACAGCCTAGTGGAATCAATCCAGCTTTTTAAAGTGGCGGCGGCGTTCCAGTTCGCTCAGGTAACGCTTGCGCAGACGGATGGACTGCGGCGTGATTTCAACGAGCTCGTCATCGTCGATAAACTCGACCGCACCTTCCAGCGTCAGCTTGATTGGCGTGGTCAGACGCACGGCTTCGTCGGTGCCGCTGGCGCGGATGTTGGTAAGTTTTTTGCCTTTGAGCGGGTTGACCACCAAATCGTTGTCGCGGCTGTGGATGCCGATAATCATGCCTTCGTAGATTTTGTCGTTAGGCGACACGAACATACGGCCGCGGTCTTCCAGATTCCATAAGGCATAAGCGACGGCTTCGCCTTGCTCTTGGGAGATCAGTACGCCGTTGTGGCGGCCGGGCATATCGGGTTTCACTGGCGCGTAGTCGTCGAATACGTGGCTCATTAGGCCGACACCGCGCGTCAGGGTCATGAATTCGCCTTGGAAACCGATCAAGCCGCGCGCGGGAATATGGTATTCGAGGCGGGTACGGCCATTGCCGTCGCTTTCCATATTGGTCAGTTCGCCGCGGCGGCGGCCGAGTTCTTCCATTACCGCGCCTTGGTTTTCGTCCGGTACGTCCACGGTCAGGTTTTCATAAGGTTCGCATTTTTGACCGTCGATGTCGCGGTACACGACGCGCGGCTTGCCGACTGCCAGTTCAAAACCTTCGCGGCGCATGTTTTCCAGCAAAATGGTCAGGTGCAGTTCGCCGCGGCCGGATACGCGGAACACGTCGGCATCGGCGGTATCTTCCACGCGCAGGGCGACGTTGGTCAGCAATTCTTTTTGAAGACGGTCGCGGATTTGGCGGCTGGTCACGAATTTGCCTTCGGTACCCGCCAGCGGGCTGGTGTTTACCATAAAGTCCATGGTCAGCGTCGGTTCGTCCACGCTCAACATCGGCAAGCCTTTGGGGTTGTCTTTGTCGGTGATGGTCACGCCGATACCGATGTCTTCGATACCGGAAATAATCACGATGTCGCCGGCTTCGGCTTCTTCAAGAGGTACGCGTTCCAAACCTTTGAAACCCAAAAGCTGGTTGATGCGGCCTTGGGCGATTTGTTGATCGTGGTTCATCACAGCAACGACTTGGCCGGGCTTAATACGTCCGTTCAGGATGCGGCCGATGCCGAGGCGGCCGGTGTAGTTGTCGTAGTCGAGTTGGGAAATTTGCAGTTGCAGCGTTTCGTCCGCGCTGCCGCTCGGTGCGGGCGTGTGTTTTAAGATGGTGTCGAACAGCGGACGCATGTCGTTGCTCTCGTCGGTTTCCTCCAGTTTGGCGAAACCAGACAGGCCGGAAGCGTAGACAATCGGGAAGTCCAATTGCTCGTCGGTTGCGCCCAAGTTGTCAAAGAGTTCGAAAGTTTGGTCGATGACCCAGCTCGGACGGGCGGACGGTTTGTCGATTTTATTGATGACGACGATCGGTTTCAGTCCCAAAGCCAAGGCTTTTTTGGTAACGAAACGGGTTTGCGGCATCGGGCCTTCCTGCGCGTCCACCAACAATACGACGCAGTCCACCATACCCAAAACACGCTCCACCTCGCCGCCGAAGTCGGCGTGTCCCGGAGTGTCGACGATGTTGATGTGGTAGCCTTCGTAATCGATGGCGGTATTTTTGGCGAGGATGGTAATGCCGCGTTCTTTTTCAAGGTCGTTGCTGTCCATCACGCGTTCGTCAACCTGCTGGTTGGCGCGGAATGTACCGGATTGGCGCAGCAGTTGGTCAACTAATGTGGTTTTGCCGTGGTCGACGTGGGCGATGATGGCAATGTTGCGAATTTGTTTCATGGTGATATGTATTTCAAATGATTTTTATCAAAAAGTAACTCGCGATTATATCACGGTTCATCTTATCGGACGGAGGGGGAGCAGATTAAATTTGAATCGGTACGGCGTTTGTCCTGGTTCAACCGTCATTCACTATATGCGTACTGCGGCATAGTTTGACGATATAGTGGATTAACTTTAAACCAGGACGGTGTTACCTCGCCTTAGCTCAAAGAGAACGATTCTCTAAGGTGCTGAAGCACCAAGTGAATCGGTTCCGTACTATTTGTACTGTCTGCGGCTTCGTCACCTTGTCCTGATTTAAAGTTAATCCACTATAAAAGCATTTGAGAATAATTAATAATAAAATTTGATTGGGTTTTGTAATTTATTTGCTTTTATTTATGGTTAAAGAGTGTAAATGTTTTTGAATGTTGAAATGGATTCTTAATACCAATGGCAACAAATATCTATATAAAACAAGATATTGAATTTTCAGACGACCTTTTAAGGCTTCTGTTTCTTTTGATAATTGTTTGTATTTTAAATAGAAAATTTGTCAAGCGTCAGGCTTTTTCATACAATTCAGCCATCAAGAAACAACACGCAATGTTTTTTACAGACACTTTACAATTTCAAAGAAAGAGAAAGAATTATGCAAGGCAATCAAGCTGTTATCGATTATATGAACGAACTGTTGTCCGGCGAGCTGGCTGCACGCGATCAATACTTCATCCACTCACGCCTGTACTCCGAATGGGGCTACAACAAACTGTTCGAGCGTCTGAATCATGAGATGGAAGAAGAAACAACCCACGCCGAAGACTTCATCCGCCGTATCCTGATGCTGGGCGGTACGCCTAAAATGACCCGTGCCGAACTGAACATCGGTACCGACGTGATTTCCTGCCTGAAAGCGGATTTGAACACCGAGTACGAAGTACGCGATGCGTTGAAAAAAGGCATCAAACTGTGCGAAGAAGCACAAGACTATGTTACCCGTGATTTGATGATTGCCCAGTTGAAAGACACTGAAGAAGATCACGCCCACTGGCTGGAACAACAACTGCGTCTGATCGAACTCGTCGGCGAAGGCAACTACTATCAAAGCCAACTGTAATTAAGCGTATAAGGAGCTGAAAATGAAAGGCGATCGCTTAGTTATCCGCGAGCTGAACAAAAACTTGGGCTTGCTCTTGGTTACCATTAACCAATACTTCCTGCATGCCCGCATTTTGAAAAACTGGGGCTTTGA
>CAUVJL010000179.1:0-3204 GCA_963552075.1 uncultured Neisseria sp. | reverse complement strand
TCCAAAGGTAGTCGATGATGTAAAACACCGCAGGCTGCGGTTTGCGGATTTTGTCAGTTTTAATCATGGTTTGAGTGTTGGTTTGTGTTTTGAAATCAGTAGGTTGGGTATGTGGATGCTTTAATCCAATTTTCAGATTATTAGTGTTATTTTCAGGTAGTCAACAGTAATTACGGTGTACTGCAAATTGTATTGAGTTTTGCAATGGCGTTATAGTTATGGAAACGTGCATAAACACTGCATTTGTTGCTGTCTTTCAAATTAAATAAAGAGTCATACCAATAAGCAATTAATGCACGTCTGACTCCATCTTTTTTTAAAAAATCTAGCGCGATATCAAAGGTACCATTTAAAAAAATGGAGACTGCTCTCGGTAAAACTGTTTTGTAATAACTCTTTTCAATATATCCATGTTGTTCAATCCAAGAAATTGTTTCTGGAAAATCTAAAATTAATTTATCTAACAATATCATATGGGTACTTTGTATATTCTTTCTATTTAAGGTACTAAAAGCTACCTCATGAGACCCGATATTCAACGTAAAATATCTGCCGCCATTTGTTGACGGGAAAAGTGAAAATGTCCATACCCCTTGGTATTCCAACCAGTGTGCCAATCCGGATAATATGAATAAATTCTTTAGATAAGAACATAAATATTCATCTTGAAACATCCTATCTACTTTGGGTTTGTGAATAATCAGGTTTTCATCCAAATCATTCAAAGCATCAGATGCTTCTTTAACGCTTAAATAAAAAAGCTCCTTTTGATTAGCCTGATTTGTATTTAGACGGCTTCTAAATCGATAATGCAAATAATGTTCTACTTTCCGCCAATTGTTTACTTGTCTGAAATCTGCCAGTTCCCATTTTCCTAATTTTTTATAAGGTTCAGTTTGGTTGATTTCTTTAATACGCTTAATCGGTGGATAATCACTACCTCCAATTTTTACACTATCACAATTTTTAGAAGTCAAAATATAGACATATCCTATAGATTCAGTATCAAACATAATTTAAAGTACGCTTCTTCAAAATATATTTCTTTTACATTCATAATAGCAAATTGGGTTATGATCAAACATCTTATTATATCCGTTTGATGTTGTTAGCTTTGAAGCACCAAACTTTGGTGGGCGGGATGCCCACCCTGAGGTTTTTAAGCCAAGAAGAACCCGTTATCCGGCAGCTTGCCGCCTAAGAGTTTCGGGTTGAATTGCATCAGGATTTCGTAAAACTTCAAAATCTCGTTCTTTACTTCGCTGCCTTTGGTTACCGTCAGCCGTGCGCCGTCCAAGCCCATGACTAGGGCGGGTTCGGGAGCGGGGAGGTAGTTTTTGCCGATTTTCGCCGCGCTTTGGCGGTTGGCGAGTATCCAGTTGAGCGCGTTTTTCAAATCCTGATGGAAGATGTCAAACTGTGCCTTGTGTGCGTGGAAATATTCTTCGTTGGCGATGATGCCCGCCATCGGAATCAGCGGTTTGGTGTCAAACGCCTGCCCCCATGTCTTGACCAAATCAAAACCGCGCACGACGTTTACGCCCATGGTTTTGCCTTTGAGTATGCTTGCGCTTGCCATCGGTTCGGGCAGGATGGCGGCGTGGTAGTCCTTGCTCAAAAACAGTCCCACCGCTTCGGGCGGCGTGGCGGTGTAGGTGATGCCGACTTTGTGCGCGTCGATTTTCAGTTTTTTCAACAAGGCTTGCAGCACGATGTCGGGCATGTCGTTTTTAAACGGCACAAGGATTTTTTTGCCGACCAAATCCTGCGGCGAGGCAATCGCGCTGCCTTTGCACATCAGCTGTGTGATGCCGTTGGTCAAAATATTGACCATGCCGACTTTCTGCCCTTGGTTGCGCAGGTTCACGCCGACATTGCTCGGGCTCATCATCACTTTAAATTGCCCGCTCGCCACGCCCGCACGAAGCTGGTCGGGCGAACGCCAAACCTTGAGCGACACGTCCGCCTGCTTTGCCAACTTGCCCTGCAACGCCGCTACGGCAATGGTTACGCTGGGCAACGCCGGCGCGCCGTAAATGGTAAATTGCTCTTTCCCCGCCGCCAACAGCGAAGGCGAAACGCCTGCCGCAGCCAGAGCGGCGGTCATTTTTAAGAAATCACGTCTTTTCAGTTCCATTTTCCAATCTCCATATCGAATCCGTCTGAAATATGGCGGATTAACTTTAAACCAGTACGGCGTTGCCTCGCCTTGCAGTACTATCTGTACTGTCTGCAGCTTCGTCGCCTTGTTCTGATTTAAATTTAATCCACTATACAAATGCACTTTCGCCCATTTGTCTAAGACGGATAAATTTTGATAATAATTTCTATTTATTATGCTATTAAAGGATTTCGAAGTAAAGGAAGGCTATCCGGTGTCGCCGCGTTATTGCTTTAAACCGCCTGAAGCGAATCTTTCCGGCGTTTGATTTCATATCAATCATGTTTTAATGAATGGGTCGTCTGAAAACCCGGTTTCGCCCCAATACGGACTGATTTGTGTTTCAGACGACCTTTTTGACATTCCCGCCCCCGCCCGCTATGCTGACGGCTGCCATCACTCACTCTACTTTCCATGAAAACGATTCCCCCGCGCCGCGCCGTTTACGCAGGCAGTTTCGACCCGCCGACGCTCGGTCATCTTTGGATGATAAAAGAAGCGCAGGCGCTTTTTGACGAACTCGTCGTCGCCATCGGCATCAACCCTGAAAAACGCAACACCTACACCATAGACGAACGCCGCGCTATGCTCGAAGCGATTACGGGCGACTTTCCCAACGTCCGCATCTGCGTATTTGAAAACCGCTTCCTTGTCCGCTACGCGCGCGAAATCGGCGCGGGATTTATCGTTCGCGGCATCCGTTCTGCCGCCGACTACGAATACGAACGCTCCATGCGCTATATCAACAGCGACCTTGCGCCCGAAATTTCGACGGTCTTTCTGATGCCGCCGCGCGAAATCGCCGAAGTATCTTCCACCATGGTCAAAGGCTTGGTCGGCCCCGACGGCTGGCGCGATATGATACGCCGCTACCTGCCCGAGGCCGTGTACGACAAAATCGTGCGAGATCACGATAAAACGGCGAATGACGGCGCATCGCGATAAGGTTCGGAAAACGGGATAACCTGTTGCCCCGCCTTATCCTAATCTTATAGTGGATTAAATTTAAATCAGGACAAGGCGACGAAGCCGCAGACAGTACA
>CAUVJL010000178.1:0-3260 GCA_963552075.1 uncultured Neisseria sp. | reverse complement strand
CCTGAAATACAAAGACTTTTATTTCAAAATATTCTCAAATCAAACTCAATCAACAGTAAAGGTCGTCTGAAATCCCTTTCAGACGACCTTTGTTAATCTAAATACGCCATTATCCGAATAACTCTCACCTTAACGCTGCAGCAAGATTTCCAATACAAACTTGCTTCCTACATAAGCGAACATTAGGCTGACAAACCCGATGATTGTCCAAACGGCTGCTTTTTTACCTCGCCATGCCGTCATACTGTGCTTAAGCAGCAACGCACCGTAAATTATCCATGAGAGAATACCGAATACGGTTTTATGGGTAAATGTAACGGGTTTACCGAATACAGCTTCTGCAAAAAATGT
This sequence comes from uncultured Neisseria sp., assembly GCA_963552075.1. GTDB lineage: Bacteria > Pseudomonadota > Gammaproteobacteria > Burkholderiales > Neisseriaceae > Neisseria. The sequence continues at coordinate 2,909 of CAUVJL010000178.1, read as the reverse complement.
CCCGCTGACAACTGAATAGGTCAATAAAATAAAACCTACCCACATCCCCTGGAACATGAGCTTTTCCAAACTCAGTAAAGACGGCAGAAAACCGGACAAACTGGAAACACGTCGTCTATGCAGGTTACGGTTGAGCAGCAAAATCAAAACGGCAAACAAGGTCACAATGCCGAATAAACCGTATGCCAACAGCGATGTACCAATGTGCGACATAAACGGCAAATCATTGATTTGATAACCGACATATTTTCCTGGAAACAGCGCGCCCAATAATAAGGTAAACGCTGCGCACGGATACAAAAGCAGCTGCAATCCGCGCAGACGATAGAAAAAACTACCAACGAAATACACCAGCAGCATCAACCATACGATCAAACTGATGGAATACCCAAAGCCCATAATCAAAATCTTGTCTTGAATGACAGGCATAAGCAATACAGCACCGTGCATGGTCAGCGCAGCACCCAAAACAGCCAACTCGGCTTTTAGAGGATAATCTTTAATCTCTCGGGTCTTGTGATTGAACCAAACGAATATACCCAATCCGGCATACACCAGTATCAGGCAAATCAGGATAGTCGGCATAACAAACTTTCTTGGCACGCATACATAACCGCACGCGATAGTGTAAAATAATCTCAATTTTATTTTAGCAAAGAATGCCCCGAACAGGGCAGCTATTATCATTACCAAGGACAAGCATGTTAGACAACTTAACCAACCGCTTTAGTAAAGTTTTCAAAAATATCCGCGGTCAAGCAAAACTGACAGAAGACAACATCAAAGAGGCGCTGCGGGAAGTCCGCCTTGCCCTGCTCGAAGCGGACGTAGCCCTGCCCGTTGTAAAAGAATTTGTCAACAACGTCAAAGAAAAAGCCCTCGGACAGGAAGTTGTCGGCAGCCTGACTCCCGACCAAGCCTTTATCGGTGTCGTCAACCAAGCCCTGATTGAATTGATGGGTAAGGAAAATTCCTCTTTGGACTTGGCAGCTGTGCCTCCTGCTGTCGTTTTAATGGCGGGCCTGCAAGGTGCGGGTAAAACCACCACCGTCGGCAAACTCGCCCGCCTGCTGAAAAACGAACAGAAGAAAAAAGTCTTGGTCGTTTCAGCCGACGTGTACCGCCCTGCCGCTATTGAACAGTTGCGCCTTTTGGCTGAGCAAGTCGGCATTGACTTCTTCCCTTCCGATTCCAATCAGAAACCTGTCGAAATTGCCACTGCTGCGATTGATTATGCAAAAAAACACTTTTACGACGTCTTGATGGTTGATACCGCCGGACGCTTGGCGATTGACGAAGAAATGATGAATGAAATCAAAGCGCTGCACGCAGCCGTCAATCCTGTAGAAACCTTATTCGTCGTTGATGCCATGTTGGGTCAAGACGCTGTAAACACCGCACAAGCATTTAACGAAGCCTTGCCGCTGACCGGCGTCATTCTGACCAAAATGGATGGCGATTCACGCGGCGGCGCAGCATTGTCTGTACGCCACGTTACCGGAAAACCCATCAAATTTATCGGTATCGGTGAAAAAATCACAGGACTCGAACCCTTCTACCCAGACCGCATCGCCAGCCGTATCCTCGGTATGGGCGACGTGTTGAGCCTGATTGAAGATGTCCAAAAAGGCATAGACGAAGAAGCCGCCGCCAAAATAGCGAAAAAGCTGCAAAAAGGCAAAGGCTTCGACCTCAATGACTTTAAAGAACAAATCCAGCAAATGCGCAATATGGGCGGACTGGAAAGCCTGATGTCAAAAATGCCGGGCGAACTGGGGCAGATTTCCAAACAAATTCCCGAAGGCACGGCAGAAAAAGCCATGGGTAAAGTCGAAGCCATCATCAACTCCATGACGCCCAAAGAACGCGCTAATCCAGCCCTGCTCAAAGCCAGCCGCAAACGCCGCATTGCCGCAGGTGCCGGCACCAGCGTAGAGGAAGTCAACAAAATGCTCAAACAGTTCGAACAATCGCAACAAGTTATGAAAATGTTTAGCGGAAAAGGACTGGGCAAACTGATGCGTATGGCTAAAGGCATGAAGGGCATGAAAGGAATGTTCCCCGGAATGTAATCGGCAGGAAATATAAGTGAGGTCGTCTGAAAACTGAAATTGGGTTTTCAGACGACCTCTCTTTATGTATAGGCATCAGGAGTTAAGCCTTTTCTTCGAGATTCATGTACGCTTGAGCAACCCCGCCAGACAAAACAAAAAACCCGCAGCATAGCTGCGGGTTTGATACCTATTTAACACTAAACCGGTATTACCATTCGTAGTTCACGCCTACGTTGTAAGATGCAGAGCCGCCTGAAGAGGTGCCCACTGCAAGACCGGCTTTAGCTGCAAAGTTTTCATTGAAGCGGTAGCCTGCACCCACTGCAACTGCGGTGTCAGATTTGAAACCACCCAAAGCAGCGGTAACATTAAACTTACCAACGCTGTAAGGTTGGAACAGACCGCTGAGGGCTGCTTGTGCTGCCAGACCTTGGCGGGTCTCTTTGCGCAGATTAGCTACGTTTTTATCCAAGCTGTCGATACGCGCTGAGTTTTTAGCAATGCCTGCAGCATGTTGGTTGCTTGCTGTTTGCAGTGTCGCAATATCGGCTTTGTTAGTAGCAACTTGTGCGGCATTGGCTTTAACTGCATCTTGAGCTTGAGCAGCGGCAGTTTGCGCGGCACTTGCTACATTATTGGCAGCATCAGCGGATGTTTTTGCAGCTTTGGCATGGCTTTCAGCAGTTTCAGCAGATTTTTGGGCAACTTCAACAGAACCTTGTACAGACTTAGCTGATTTTTCAGCTTCAACAGCTATTGTTCTTACGCTTTCTACAGCAGTCTTATCAGCTTTGGTCTCAATTGCTGCTTTGTTGGCATCAATGTCTTGGCGGTTAACTTCTAAAGCTTCCATCG
>CAUVJL010000177.1:0-3522 GCA_963552075.1 uncultured Neisseria sp. | reverse complement strand
TTTTATCTTGGTAAACGGCGATCAGGGAAGGCACGCCGCCGCCTTTCAGGAATTCACTGCGTACGGTATGGCCGGGGCCTTTGGGGGCAACCATAATCACGTCCAAGTCGGCGCGCGGTACGATTTGGTTGTAGTGGACGTTGAAGCCGTGCGCGAAAGCGAGTACCGCACCTTGTTTTAGGTTAGGCTCGATTTCGTTTTTGTATACGACGGGTTGGTTTTCGTCGGGCAGCAGAATCATCACTACGTCTGCTTTTTTGGTGGCATCGGCTACGGACAATACTTCGAAGCCGGCTGCTTCTGCTTTTTTCCAAGAGCCGCCTTGGCGCAGGCCGACTACTACGTTTACGCCTGAATCTTTCAGGTTGGCGGCGTGGGCGTGGCCTTGTGAGCCGTAGCCAATGATGGCGACGGTTTTGCCTTTGATCAGGGACAGGTCGGCGTCTTTATCGTAATAAACTTGCATTTGATTTCCTTTGGGTAAAATGGATTCCGGCTTTGTGTTGAGGATGCCGGACGGTTGGATTGAGGGTAAAGGGTTAAACGGAGAGTTCTTCCATCAAAACGATTTCGAGCGCGTCGGTTTTGCCGTCGATGGCTTTAACGAAACCTTGGAAATGTTCGCTGGCGTTGTGCGCGTCGATGGCTGCTTGGGATTTCCAGTTTTCGACGAAGACGAAACGTTCGGGTTTGCCGATTTCCTGATGCAAATCGTAGCTGATGTTGCCTTCTTCCGCGCGGCTGGCTTTGACCAGGCTTTGGAACAAGGGTTTCAGCGTTTCCGTGTATTCGGGTTTGACGGTAACCAGCGCGACGATTTTAATGTTTGACATCAATCTCTCCTGCCGTTTTTGTTTTCAGACGACCTCCTAGGTCGTCTGAAAAACCGACGGCGTTAAATTTTCAAAATACGCTCGCCACGGCCGATACCGGCTGCGCCTGTGCGTACGGTTTCCAAAATCTGGGCGCGTCCGACGGTTTCGAGGAAGGAGTCGAGTTTGTCGGTCGAACCTGTGATTTCGATGGTGTAGCTGCGGTCGGTTACGTCGATGATGCTGCCACGGTAGATTTCAGTCAGGCGTAAAAATTCGTCGCGGTCTTTGCCGACGGCGCGGACTTTTACCAACATCAATTCGCGTTCGACAAAACGGCTTTCGTTCAAATCGACCACTTTGACGACCTCAATCAATTTATTGAGTTGCTTGGTGATTTGTTCGATGACTTGCTCGTCGCCGTGGGTAACGATGGTCATGCGCGAAAGGGTTTTGTCTTCGGTCGGGGCTACTGCCAAGGAGTCGATGTTGTAGTCGCGAGCGGAGAAAAGGCCGACCACGCGGCTCATCGCGCCTGATTCGTTTTCCATCAGAACAGATAAGATATGTCGCATTGTCGTTCTCCTTACGCTTTCGGGTTTTCGCGCATATGCGGCGGCAGGACCATTTCGTCCAAACCTTTGCCGTTGCCGACCATGGGCAGCACGTTTTGTTTCTTATCGGTCAAGAAGTCGATAAATACCAGACGGTCTTTTTGTCGGACCGCTTCCAAAAGCGCGCCTTCAACATCGGATTTTTTGTCCACGCGGATGCCGATGTGCCCGTATGCTTCCGCCAGTTTGACGAAATCGGGCAGGGAATCGAAATAGGTTTCCGATTCACGGTTGCCGTAATACAGCTCCTGCCATTGGCGGACCATGCCGAGGTAGCCGTTGTTGAGGGTAACGACGTTAATCGGGACATGGTATTGGAAGCAGGTGGACAATTCCTGGATGTTCATCTGAATCGAACCTTCGCCCGTAATACAGAATACGTCTTGGTCGGGAGCGGCGAGTTTCGCGCCCAACGCATACGGCAGGCCTACGCCCATCGTACCCAAGCCGCCGGAATTGAGCCATTGGCGCGGGCGTTCGAACGGATAATATTGCGCCGCGAACATTTGGTGTTGTCCCACGTCCGAAGTGATGATGGCGGAATTGCCGGTAACTTCGGCAAGTTTCTGCACGACATATTGCGGTTTGATGATTTCGCTGTCGTTGTCAAACCACAGGCAGTTGCGCGAACGCCATTCTTCGATGTTTTTCCACCATTTATCCAAAGAGTCGGCGGCAGGCGCATCCTGTTTGCCCCACAAGGCAATCATTTCGGACAAGACGTTTTTCACGTCGCCGACAATCGGAATATCGACTTTGACGCGTTTGGCGATGCTGGACGGGTCAACATCAATGTGAATGACTTTTTTGGCTTTTTCAAAGAATTTGGACGGAACGGAGACGACACGGTCGTCAAAACGCGCGCCCACTGCCAACACGACATCTGCGTTTTGCATGGCGAGGTTGGCTTCGTAAGTGCCGTGCATACCCAGCATGCCCAAGAATTGGCGGTCGCTTGAAGGGTACGCGCCCAGCCCCATCAGCGTGCCGGTACACGGTGTGCCCGTCATGCGGACAAACTTCGTCAGCTCTTCCGAAGCATTGCCCAATACCACGCCGCCGCCGAAATAAACGATCGGACGTTTGGCGGAAGCCAACATTTGGATGGCTTTTTTAATCTGCCCGATATGGCCTTGCACGACAGGTTGGTAAGAACGGATAAAGATGTCTTCCTGCGGATAGCTGAATTTCGCCATCGCCTGCGTTACATCTTTGGGAATATCGACCACAACGGGACCTGGACGGCCGCTGGCGGCGATTTGGAATGCCTTTTTAATGGTCTCGGCAAGCTCGTTGACGTTGGTTACCAAGAAATTGTGTTTGACGCACGGACGGGTAATGCCGACCGTATCCACCTCTTGAAACGCATCCGTACCGATGAGCGAATTGCCGACCTGTCCGCTGATGACCACCATCGGAATCGAATCGCTGTATGCGGTGGCGATGCCTGTCAGTGCATTGGTCACGCCCGGACCGGAAGTAACCAGCGCGACGCCGACTTTGCCGCTGACGCGCGCATACGCATCTGCCGCGTGTACCGCCGCCTGCTCGTGGCGGGTCAGGATGTGCTTGAATTTATTGAGTTGGAAAATAGCGTCGTAGATTTCGATGACTGCGCCGCCCGGATAGCCGAAAACATACTCTACACCTTCGGCTTTGAGACTTTGCACTATGATTTGTGCACCTGATAATTGCATAATGACCTCTTTTATACGGCTTCAAACCAATAGGGGCAACCCGCCTCGCCACAGCACCTGTAATGCAAGCCCTCCAAGCAGCGGTTTAGGGTACGCGCATTGAAGGAACACGGCGACAGTCAGACTGTCCAATCAATTGGAATGAAACACAGAGTTTATGAATGAAAGAATGCAAACGATAACGCAAACCGCCTGTTCAATCAAGACAAAATCTTTCATCTTTTAACATTATCCGAATACCGAAAAGATTGAGTATTGATTTTTATAAAATAAATATTCAGGCATTCAGAATATATTAATGAAAATTGTTGACAGTTTTTATAGAAGGGGTCGTCTGAAACCCGTTTTATAGTGGATTAACTTTAAATCAGGACAAGGCGACGAAGCCGCAGACAGTAC
>CAUVJL010000176.1:0-3676 GCA_963552075.1 uncultured Neisseria sp. | reverse complement strand
AGCTTCGGCCAATGGCAGCAACAGCCCGACTTCGCCGAACCGCCTTTGAAAATCAGCGGCGACGCGGCGCACTGGGACTACCGCCAAGACGATGACGACTATTTCAGCCAACCGCGCGCCTTGTTTAACCTGATGAATGACGCGCAGAAACAGGCTTTGTTCGACAACACCGCCGCCGCCATGGGCGACGCCCCCGACTTCATTAAATACCGCCACATCCGCAACTGCCACCGTTGCGACCCCGCCTACGGCGAAGGCGTGGCAAAAGCCTTGGGGCTGACCGTTGAAGACGCACAAGCCGCCCGCGCGACCGACCCCGCATTGGGTCAGCCTGGTTTGCTGTAAATGGGAGGAGCCATGTGGATAGAGATTGAAGAATGGTTATCCCACGCAATCCGATACCGCAAACCGTAAGTCATTGATATCGGAGAGATACGCAAAACAAAAAGGTCGTCTGAAAATTTTCAGACGACCTTTTATTTTCAAATCTTTAAAAGATTATTTTTTGTTCAGAGAGTCGCGGATTTCGCGCAACAGCAATACTTCTTCGCTAGGCTCTGCAGGTGCTTCTTCAACAGGCGCTTCGGCTTTTTTCATGGAGTTCAATGCTTTGATAACGGAGAAAATCGCAGCAGCGATGATCAGGAAGCTGATAACGGAGTTGATGAACAGACCGAGGTTCAGGGTGACGGCACCGGCTGCCTGGGCTGCCGCCAAGTTGGCATAGCCTTCTGCGGGCGCTTGCGCACCGTTTTTCAGGGTGATGAACAGGTTGGAGAAGTCAACGCCGCCGATCAACAGACCGATAGGGGGCATGATTACGTCGTCAACCAAAGATTTAACGATGCCGCTAAACGCAGTACCGACGACCATACCGACTGCCAAGTCGATAACGTTGCCGCGCATAATAAACTGTTTGAATTCTGAAGCAATAGACATAAATGTCCTCCTGTATGTTTGTGGATAATAAAGTGAAATTTTTAAAAAAAGTGCGTCCGAAGTGACGGACGGGCTTTTCCAAACCGGCAGGCATGGTATCGTTTTATTCGTTAAATAAAATTCAGAAAAGTTAAAATTTGTTTTTATGACAAAATTCCCGAAATATGCCGCCTTTTATACGAAAAAAGAACCGCCTGAAATAGCCGGTGTACCTTTTTTACACCACTTATTCAGACGGTTTTTTGTGTAATAAGTTGTCTTTTCTACAAAATATTACAAATCATTACGCCTCTTCGTCGTTCAGGGCGTTGATGCTGTAACCGCCGTCAACGTAAGTGATTTCGCCGGTAATGCCTGAAGAGAGTTCGGAGAGCAGGAAGGCGGCAGTGTTGCCGACTTCGTCGATGGTTACGTTGCGGCCGAGCGGGTTGTGGGAAGCGACGTGTCCCAAGAGTTTGCTGAAATCGGCAATGCCGGAAGCAGCGAGGGTTTTGATCGGGCCGGCGGAAATGCCGTTGCAGCGGATGCCCTCTTTGCCCAAGCAGGCGGCGGTAAAGCGGATGCCTGCTTCGAGGCTGGCTTTTGCCATGCCCATGACGTTGTAGTTCGGAATCGCACGAACCGCGCCCAAGTAGCTCAGGGCGACGATGGCGGAGTTTCTGCCGCGCATCATCGGACGGGCGGCTTTTGCCAATGCGGGCAGGCTGTATGCGGAAATTTCGTGTGCGGTATTAAACGCTTCGCGGCTGATGCTGTCGAGGAAATCGCCGCTCAAGGCTTCTTTCGGTGCGAAGCCAATGGAGTGGACGAGGCCGTCCAAGCCGTCCCAATGTTTGCCCAAATCGGCGAAAACTTGGTTGATTTCGTCGTCGCTGGCAACGTCGCAGCGGAACACGAGTTCGGAACCCAATTCGGCGGCCATTTTGCGGACGCGCTCTTCCAGTTTGTCAACAACGTAGGTAAACGCCAAATCCGCGCCTTGTTCGCGGCAGGCTTTGGCAATGCCGTAAGCGATGGAACGCTCGGAAATCATGCCGGTGATCAGGATTTTTTTACCTTGCAGAAAACCCATTTTTTGTCCTTTAAAGTGTGGTATTGCGGTTTGATGAAACTGGGCATTATAGCAAACTGAGGCGGTTTCGGTATAGAAAACAAGAGATAACCTGTCGTCCTGACGGTTTTTGCATTTTTTCAGACGACCTCTTTGTGCTGTTTGCGGCTTCTTTCAAATGCCTGTTTGGTACCTTATGTTCAAACTTGCTTGTCCGGTTCGTGACGTTTCAGGCGCATGGCGAAAAATACCATCACCGCGCCCAACACCAGCGCACTGCCCATTGCCAGATGGATGCCGTCGAGCATGGCTTGTTGCGGCGAGGCGGCGGAGGACAGTTTCTCGCCGATATTGGTCGCGCCGACGAAAAATGCCGCACCGATGGCGCCGGCAATCGGATTGATGGTGGTCAGAATCGCCGCGCCGTGGGGATTGAGCTTTTTCGGCAGCGCGTTCAAGCCGTGGGTTTCGCCCGTTACGCAGGCGGACACGGACACCGCCATCAGCGTGAACATGGTGGTCAGCATCATGACTTGCGTGTCAATCCGCAAAAACAGCCACAACACCGCCAGCGACACCGTCAGCATCACCGTGGCGGGCAACACGACAAACCGTCCGCCCTTCTTGTCCAGCAGTTTGCCGAACAAAGGTGCGGCAACCGCTTGGGCAATGCTCGCGGGCATCAGAATCAGCCCCGTCGCCGTACCCGTCAGTATCAGCACCTGCTGCGTGTACATCGGCATCATCAGTTCCAAACCCAAAAACAGGAACACTGCGCCCGCCAGAATCACGACGCAGTGGCGGAACTGCTTATATTCAAACGCCCGAAGGTTCAGCAGCGGTGTCGCCAAGCGGGACTGGCGGTATGCGAACCAGCCCACCAGCGCGACGGAGGCGGCAAACAGCAGGATAAATTCCGCCAGCGGCAGACGGGCGAAATTACTGCTTGCATACACCAGCCCGCCGAAGCCCGCAATCGACAGCACGGCCGACAAAATATCAATCTTCGGACGGCTGATGGTGCTCAAATTGACCGTCAGATACCTGCCCACCAACCCCATCGCCGCCAGCATAAACGGCGCGGTAAAGCCGAACAGCACGCGCCAATGCGTGTGGTCGATGATGATGCCCGACAGAGTCGGCCCTATCGCGGGCGCGGCGGTGAACATCATGGTAATCACGCCCATCGCCGTCCCGCGTTTGTTCGGCGGGTAAATCGACAAAATGCCGTTAAACAGGAGCGGCACAAAAAACGCGGCAGACACCGCCTGCACCATCCGCCCCACGACCAGAATCCCGAAAGTCGGCGCAAACGCGCAAATCAGCGAACCCGCCAGAAACGTCGCCTGCGTAAACAACACCATCTTGCGCGTTTCAAACCATTGAATCACGCCCGCCGTAATCGGCGTGAACGCGCCCATTACCAGCAAAAAGCCCGTCGTCAGCCATTGGACGGTGGTCTTGTCGACACCGAAATCCTTCATAATCGGCGTGAGCGCAACATTTAAAAGCGTGTCGTTGAGATAGCCGAAAAACGCGCCGATAAACAGCGTCGCCACAACGGTTTTGGCAGGAAAATCGGGATTGTCGGCGTGGTATTCGTGAGCCGTATCGTCTGTGTCAATATCGGAAGTATGCATAGCATCATATTGAAATATTTGAGAAACGCGGATTTTAACATGGGAT
>CAUVJL010000175.1:0-3709 GCA_963552075.1 uncultured Neisseria sp. | reverse complement strand
CCAATATAATTTGGGTGTGATGTATGTAAATGGGCAAGGAGTCCGTCAGGATGATGCACAGGCGGTACAGTGGTATCGCAAGGCAGCAGAACAAGGGTATGCTGCTGCCCAATATAATTTGGGTGTGATGTATGTAAATGGGCAAGGAGTCCGTCAGGATGATACACAGGCGGTGCAGTGGTATCGCAAGGCAGCAGAACAAGGGGTTGCAGAAGCCCAATATAATTTGGGTGTGATGTATGACAATGGGCGAGGCGTCCGTCAAGACGATGCACAGGCGGTGTATTGGTATCGCAAGGCTGCAGAACAAGGAAATGTAGAGGCTCAACATAATCTGGGAGCAATGTATGCCAATGGACAAGGTGTTCGTCAGGATCATAAGATTGCCAAAGAGTGGCTTGGAAAGGCTTGTGATAACGGACTACAACAAAGTTGTGATACTTACCGTACATTGGATTAAGTAGGATAATGAAACCTTTCCCAAAGGTCGTCTGAAACACATAGACAAACCCAAAAACATTCTGAATAAAAGAAGGATTTTGAGATGAACACATTATTGAAAAAAATGATGGTCGCCTTGCTGGCTTTGGGCATAGGGCAAGCAGCTTTGGCGGATGATACGCTGAATGTAGGAGAGGTGGCGCCAAAGGAAATGCTGCAACTGGCGGAAGCTGGCGATGCGGAGCTTCAATTTTCTTTAGGTGTGATGTATGAACATGGGGAAGGTGTTCGTCAAGACTATGCAGAGGCGGTGCGCTGGTATCGCAAGGCAGCGGAACAGGGATATGCAGAAGCCCAAAATAATTTGGGTTTGATGTATGACCAAGGGCAAGGCGTGCGCCAAGACTATGCAAAGGCGATGCAGTGGTATCGCAAGGCTGCGGAACAGGGAGAGACATATGCTCAAATTGGTTTGGGTTTGATGTACGAAAAAGGGCAAGGTGTTCGTCAAAACTATAAAGAGGCAATAAACTTGTACCGCAAGGCAGCAGAACAGGGGGAGTCAATTGCCCAACATAATTTGGGAGGAATGTATGATAGAGGGCAAGGCGTGCGCCAAGACTATGCAAAGGCAGTGCGATGGTATCGCAAGGCTGCAGAACAGGGACAGGCAGAATCTCAATATAATTTAGGTTTGATGTATGAAAAAGGGAAAGGTGTCCCCAAAAATCGAAAAGTTGCCAAAGAGTGGTACAAGAAGGCTTGTGATAATGGATTACAACAAGGTTGTGATGCTATCGAGAATTGAATCAGAAAGGATGTTGAATCCTTATTTAAAGGCCGTCTGAAAAAACTTAGGACAAAACCAAAATGACTTTCCAAAACAAAAAAATCCTCGTCGCCGGACTCGGCGGTACGGGTATTTCCATGATTGCCTATCTGCGCAAAAACGGCGCGGAGGTTGCCGCTTATGATGCGGAGCTGAAACCGGAGCGCGTGGCGCAAATCGGCAAGATGTTTGACGGGCTGGTGTTTTACACGGGTCGTCTGAAAGATGCGCTCTCCAACGGTTTCGATATTTTGGCGCTTAGTCCCGGCATCAGCGAGCGGCAGCCGGATATCGAGGCGTTCAAGCAAAACGGCGGACGCGTGTTGGGCGACATCGAATTGTTGGCGGACATTGTGAACCGCCGCGGCGACAAGGTGATTGCGATTACCGGCAGTAACGGCAAAACCACGGTAACGAGCCTAGTCGGCTATCTCTGCATCAAGTGCGGGCTGGATACCGTTATCGCGGGCAATATCGGTACGCCGGTTTTGGAGGCGGAATTGCAGCGCGAAAGCAAAAAGGCGGACGTGTGGGTGTTGGAGCTTTCCAGTTTCCAACTGGAAAACACCGAAAGCCTGCGCCCGACTGCGGCGACGGTGCTGAACATTTCCGAAGACCATCTCGACCGTTACGACGACTTGCTCGACTATGCGCATACCAAAGCCAAGATTTTCTGTGGCGATGGCGTGCAGGTTTTGAATTCAGACGACGTGTTCTGCCGCGCCATGAAGCGTGCTGGGCGCGAGGTGAAATGGTTTTCGTTGGAACACGAAGCCGATTTTTGGCTGGAACGCGAGACGGGTCGTCTGAAACAAGGCAATGAAGATTTGATTGCCACGCAAGACATCCCGCTGCAAGGTCTGCACAACGCCGCCAACGTCATGGCTGCCGTTGCCTTGTGCGAAGCCGTCGGTTTGCCGCGTGAAGCATTGCTCGAACACGTCAAAACCTTCCAAGGCCTGCCGCACCGCGTGGAAAAAATCGGCGAGAAAAACGGCGTGGTATTCATCGACGACAGCAAAGGTACGAACGTCGGTGCGACCGCCGCCGCGATTGCCGGTTTGCAAAATCCGCTCTTCGTGATTTTGGGCGGCATGGGCAAAGGGCAGGATTTCACGCCCCTGCGCGACGCGCTTGCCGGTAAGGCAAAAGGCGTGTTCCTGATCGGCGTCGATGCGCCGCAAATCCGCCGTGATTTGGACAGCTGCGGTCTGAATATGACCGACTGCGCCACTTTGGAAGAAGCGGTTCAGACGGCATACGCCCAAGCCGAAGCGGGCGATATTGTGTTGCTCAGCCCCGCCTGCGCGAGCTTCGATATGTTTAAAGGCTATGCACACCGTTCGGAAGTGTTTATTGAAGCGTTTAAGGCTTTGTGAGGCCGTCTGAAACATGAAAAGAGGGTTGAAAATCAGTTTGGCGGCGGTTTTGCTTTTGACAGTCGCTGCCGGAGTGGTTTGGTATTCCACGCCCATCCGTTCCGAGCAGACCGTTGCGACATCAGGAGAACCCGCAGGAGAGCCCACCGTCGCTGCGCCGATCGAAACGCCGCTTCCCGAAGATGCCGTTATCGACAGGTTGGTCGTGCATAAAAGCAAGCGTACCATGTCGGCGTACTCGAAAGGCAAGCTGCTGAAAACCTATCCCATTGCGCTAGGCAAGCAGCCCGTCGGGCATAAACACTTTGAAGGCGACGGTAAAACGCCCGAAGGGAAATACCGCATCAACGATCGCAATCCCAACAGCGCATACCACAAAAACCTCGGCGTTTCCTACCCTAACGACGCCGACAAAGCCTACGCGGCGGCACAAGGCAAAAGCCCGGGCGGGCTGATTAAAATCCACGGCATCAAAAACGGCTGGGGTTCTATCGGCAAAAAATACCTGCAAAGAGACTGGACCAACGGCTGCATCGCGGTAACGGACGAGGAAATCGATGAACTCTACCGCAGCGTGAAACACAATGCGGAAATTGAGATTCTGCCGTAAACCTTGTGCGCCATAGCCTCAAAGGTCGTCTGAAAACGTCAAGTCGGTTTCAGACGACCTTTTTGCAGCAACGGCAAACTTGTTCTTTGCCTTTATCCGGTGTGACTGTTTCTTATAGTAGATTAACTTTAAACCAGTACGGCGTTGCCTCGCCTTGCCGTACTATCTGTACTGTCTGCGGCTTCGTCGCCTTGTCCTGATTTAAATTTAATCCACTATAAAATTTGTCTATGCGGGCAAACGGCGAGGCGGCGGGCAGCCATGCCTGACCGACAAAACGTGTGTTCATCAATCCGAAAGGAAAACCCATGAATTTTCAAGACTACATCCGTTACGATGCCGTCGGTTTGGCAGAGCTGATCCGCAAAAAAGAAGTCTCCGCCGATGAAGTGTTTCAGGCTGCTTTAAACCGCTTGGACGAAGTCAATCCCAAGCTCAATCTGTTGGCGC
>CAUVJL010000174.1:0-3723 GCA_963552075.1 uncultured Neisseria sp. | reverse complement strand
TACTGTCTGCGGCTTCGTCGCCTTGTCCTGATTTAAATTTAATCCACTATAGCTTGAAGAAGTCCGCCCTTGAAACACTTTTCTCCTTAAATCTCCTATCCTCAAACTTAAAACCGTCCCATGGTGGACGGTTAATTCATTTTTGAAATGAGCAAGTCAGGTTGCTTCAAGAGGTTGCCTCAAGAGGTCGTCTGAAAATTGTTTTGTTTATTTTTTCTAGAGCGGATTAATTTTAAAACCGGTCGGGCGTTGTCCTGTATTGATTCGGTATGAACTTAAGTTGTCATAAATATTTGAATGGCAATGGCTTTATTCATTATTTTAAAAAATCGATTGGCACTCAAACCGTCATAATTTTGCCCGCGTTATAACCCGTTTGATAAGCGGTATGAATTTGATATTTAACGGTAGTTACTAATTTATTTATTTTTTGATATGATAAGTAAATTTTTTAAAAAGGTAAAAACTATGAAAGGTATTATCAGGCTGGGAGATGCGACTACTCATGGAGGCATTGTGGTTCAAGCGTCTTCGGATATGGTCATTGAAGGAAAGCCTGCCGCTCTGGTAGGCGATTTGGTTTCTTGCCCCATACCCGGGCATGGCACCAATCCGATTATCGAAGGCAGTCAATATATGTCGTTTAAAGGGCGCGATGTCGCTGTGGACGGTTGTAAAACTGCATGCGGCTGCGCTTTGATCAGCAGTATGCCGACTGTCGGAAGCGACTAAGGGGAATGGAATCTGCAAGGAGCTAAAGTGCCGGATTGTCTGAAATAAGATACAAAATTGCATAATCCTTTTAGTGTTGCAGGTTTTTAGGGGCGCATGCCTGATTCGGGGCAGGTTTGGCAAGAAGCCTTTCATCTTAATAATTCAAAAGTTCTGATATTCAAAATACAGATTAAGTTTTTAGATTTTAAGTTTATTTTTCGGAAGTTATTATGAAGCCAATTTTTACTGGCATAGTGGTTATTATTCTAAGCATCGTCAGTGCAGTCTTACTCTACTTTTTAGGTCATAAATTCGGAATCGATACATCTGCAGCCAAAGCGGTTGTGTGGGCGTGTATCACGGTAGTGACCTCATTAATATTCTTTATCCCTTTGTTGACACGAATGCTTTGGTCAGGCGTGTCCGACAGACATTCCAATTTGAAGCATCTGAATCCCGAAGATTTAAGCGGCGACAGTGCGGAATCTACCCATTTGATCGGCGTGTCGGAACGCTGGGAGCAGTTGAGACATATCCACTTGCTGACCAAGCAATATAAAAAACACCGTAAGCCTTGGATTTTTGTGGTCACTCAAGATACTGCCTTGCTGGAAGCCTCTTTGCCGGATATCCGCCGTCAGTTGTGGGTGGAAACCGCATCGGCTATTTGGATTGATGCACAGGCTATGGAGCCTGCGGGTGGTTGGCAATATCTGAGGGGCGTGGGTAAACGTCCTGCCGAAGGCATTGTTTCGCTTCAGGCAAAATCCTCAATTCACGAAAATGCCGCGCAATTGACCGAGTTGATGAAAAAGCTCGGATGGAAGCTGCCGATTAATCAGGTGTATCTGACCAATGAAGCCGATGAAATGCCTTCAGCCATCAGCCATGCTTTGAAATATGGTTCGACTGTATCGGCAACGGAGTTGGCAAAAGAATTGGAACAGTTTGCTAACCAGTTGGCAGCAGTGGGTACGCAGCTGATTGAGGAAGATTTGCGCCAAACACCTATTGCAAAACTGTCTGCGACGTTACCCTCTCAAAGTCAGGCTTTGGCAGATCATATTGCTGCTGAAAAACGGAGTTTGGGAAAACTGGATACAGTTGCCGGCGTTTCGTTTGTTCAAACCAATAATCCCGAACAATCAGGAGATTTGATTTACCGTGCGTTTAACGATCTGTCTGTTTTGGGTTCAGGTAAAAAACTGCATTTGTCCAAAACGGAAAAAACCTATCTGGCAATGAGTGCCGTAGCCTTGTTGGTCGGTAGTGTGTTTGCAGTGGGTGCGCACAGCAGTTATCAAGATATAGGTCGTCTGAATGCTGATTTGGAAAGTGTTCAGAAGGCAAAATCACGCTCGGAAAAAGTTGCAGCCTTAATCAAACTGCAACAAAGTATTGCCGAAATGGAATCCGGCAGGGATTTCTTGCAATATACAGCCAAGTTCTTGGGCTATGAGCATAGAAAAGAGTTGTTGGCTGCCGCGTACCGCAAATACGGGATTTTGGTTAAAGATGTCGTCAGCCGCCCTGCTACCGTATTCTTTGCGAATAAGTTGGATGGTTTGACTATGCTCGAAGGGCAGATTCCGGACGACTTTGAACTGCAAGACAGTTCTTATCAAGACCTGAAAGCATATTTGATGCTGACGTCCCATGTAGAGAAAACCAAAGACAAAAAAGATGCTGAATTCCTGACGAAAAAATTGGTGGAAATGCTGTCGGCGCAGAATGTTTCTACCAAAGATGCACAAATTTTGGCCCAATTTTTCGTACCGCGTATGGCTACCCATTCCGGTTGGCTGGAAACGGAGCAACCTGAATTGGTGTCACGAAGCCGTCAGATTCTGGTGGATTGGATCAACCGCGACCAAGGCAGTGAACAGTTATACAAACGCATCGTACAAGGTACGGATGCCAAGCTGAAAACCATCACATTGGCAGAGCTGCTGAATAAGGATTTGAAAGGCATTTGGAATGTCGGCAAACCTTTGCCTCGTGTGTATACGGTCGAAGGCTGGGAGAAATATGTTAAACCTGCTCTGGACCAAGCTGTTAAAGACAGCAAGAATACTGACTGGGTGCTGGGTGGAAACCTGCATCAGGCACCGGTTACAGAAGCTGCGATCAACAGTCTGAAAGAGCGTTATTTCAAAGAATATGCTGCGGCTTGGTATGACATGATGAACAGTATTACATGGCAGCCAAGAACGACCAATTTGGATGCGGTCAATCAGTTCCACGTTTATGCAGATCCTCAGCGTTCCCCATTGGTGGCATTGTTCCATGCTGTGAAAGAAAGCAGCCAGTTGGACAGCAAAAAAATCGACGTAAATCCGGCGGTTGCCGATGCTGCAAAACGTGCGGCGGCAAGACAGCTGTCTTCCCGCTCGCGTAGGGTTGCCGATACGGTATTAAATTCACAGGCAGAAAACATCAACGCCCTGGAAGGTAAAGTCAATGATTATCTGGCAGGACCGTTGGAAGCAGAATTTGAAAACCTGTTGCAATTGATTGACGCGCAAATCAATCCGAAGAGCGATTTGAGCCTGCAACGTTACCTTGAGCGAGTGACGACCATTAAACAACGTTTGATTCAAATGGCGTCTTCTTCCGATACTGGTGGCGTAGCCAGATCGGCCGTGCAAGGAGTCTTGAACGGCGGAGACAATGAATTTCTTGAAGGTATGCAGTATGCACGTTTGATTGAGGCTGGTGTGGGCGACAGATTGCTGCCGTTTGCGCGCAACGTTTTTGTCTTGCCATTTAATTCCGTATGGGATTCGATTGCAGGTGTGGCCCAAAAAGACATCAATAATCTGTGGGCAAGCAATTTTGTTAATCCTATGCAGTCCGAGTTGGGCGGCAGATATCCGTTTGCTAAATCAGAAACCGAAGTTTCGATTCCCGTATTGGCAAAATACTTGGATATCAACAAAGGCGCATTGAATCAGTTTATATAGTCAATTAAAAATAAAATAGTACAATACTCAACTTTGAAGGTCTAAC
>CAUVJL010000173.1:0-3844 GCA_963552075.1 uncultured Neisseria sp. | reverse complement strand
AAACCGCCGTCAAACGCAGCTACGGCTACGACCGCACCGGCAACCTGACCCACAGCACCGACCAACGGACGGGAACGACCCGGTTCGAGTACGACAAACTGGGCAGGATTACCCAAGCGGGCAGCGAACTGTTCGCCTTCGACCCCGCGCACAATATCCTTTCAGACGGCCTCAATGCCATCCCCGACAACCGCCTGAAAACCTACAACGGCACGACCTATTACTACGACGACCTCGGCAACCTGATCCACCGCGAACTCGCCGACGGCGAAGTGCAGAACTATTTCTACGACCTGCACGACCAACTGGTTAAAGCCGAAATCTTCAAAAAAGACGGTACAAAAGAAACTTGGTTCTACACCTACGACGCCTTGGGCAGAAGGATAGGCAAAGTCGTCTGAAAAACGAAGAAGTTTCAGAAACGTCATTCCCGCATGATTTAAGCGGGAACGACCTCGAAAACCCAACCCGCTTCGTTTGGGACGGTAGTCGCCTCTTGCAGGAAGCCCACCCGGACGGCAGGTATACCTATATTTACGCCGACCAAGAGTCCTACGAACCGCTGGCGCAAGTCCGCGATTGGACAACCGAAGACGGCGAAAGCAAACAGGAAATCAACTACTTCCACTGCGACCAAATCGGCATTCCGAGAGAGATGACCGATAAGGACGGCAATTTACTGTGGTTCGGCAACTATACCGGCTGGGGTCGTCTGAAAGATGAAACCAAGGTAACGGATAGCGCATACCAGCCCTTCCGCTTACAGAACCAGTATGCCGACCGTGAAACGGGGCTGCATTACAACTTCTTCAGGTATTACGAACCTGATGCGGGGCGGTTTGTGAATCAGGATCCGATTGGGTTGTGGGGTGGAGAGAACCTTTATCAGTTTGCAGCTAATATCCAAACATGGATTGATCCTCTAGGATTGAATGTAATCAGTGCAACTCTGCAGTTAGCCAACGGACAATCCATTAATTTAGGAGTATTCAAGGCGGTCTCAGGAGCAAAAAATATAGCTGGCAGAACTGGAGATGCAGAACAATTATTGTTAAAAAGTTTAAAAGAAAAATTTAAACCAGAAACTTTGAAGGGATCTACCTTGGAAATAACCCCTGAAAAAACTTTCATCAGAGCTAAAAATGGTAAAGTTGTTTGTCTTACAGAAGGGATTTCCCCATGTAATGATTGTAATAATGCAATGGACAAATTTGCAAAAGAGCATGATATGAAAATAAATTATCACTATAGAGGAAAAATTGCCTCCTATCCACTTTAATTATTTAATACAGGATACTAATATGGACTATAGTCACCCTCCTTTTGGCAACTTAACATTAATTACTGAAGAGACTACTGATACATCTTTTCTTCAAGGTAAATTTAATGAAATGCCCTTCTCTATTCAAATAACTCAGCCAATTGATTTGGAGAAAATAGATTTTAACTTTATTCAAAAAAAAATGACTGATTTTTCTCAAATTAAAGCTAAAACCGAACTATTCTTAAAAAATATTTTACATACCCATCCAGAACAACTAGGATGTAACAATTACGAAACTGAAATAAATGAAACCAAGGAATTAATTTCTTTCCCAGAATTTATTTTTTATGATCATAAAAAGAATTGGGACATCATATTCAGAGAAAGTATATTACCAATTGCCGAACCATACGGTATCTTAGTTAACTACCACGATAATGATATAACCGGATTTGAAGACATTTCGAACTCGGAAGAATTATAGCAAACGTAGTTTGTGTCAAACCCTAACGGTCCAGAGTCTAGTAAGCAAGCCATAGCCTGCATAAAACCTCCAATCCCGACGTAGGGTGTGTGCGGTACCCACGCACACAGGGTCTGCTTTTCAGACGACCCCATCCCCAACAGGAGCAAGCCGCCATGGCATTCAATAAAATCGCCCGTAAAGACAGCGACTTCTATGTAATCTGTACCCTCCCCGATTTCTGCTGGGCGCCCCCTCCTGCTCCTCCTGTCACACCGCCCATCCCCTTCCCGCTCTTCGCCGACTTGGGCAACGCCAAAACCGTTGCCAAAGATGTCCGCCTCAACCGCAAGCCCGCCTTCGTCTTCAAGGCCAGTAAAACCAACCGCACCACCGGTGACGAACCCGCCCTTCCGGGCCGCAAGGGGGTGTTGTCGCGCACCGCCACCAAACCGGCCTGGCCGATGATGCACTCCTCTTCGGTTAAAATCCGCAAGCGCCACATCATACGTGCCGGCGATATGTTCCACATGAACAACAAGTTCAAGAAGAAACTGCCGCCCAAACCCTGTATTTCCTGCAAAAGGGCCGCCGCTGCCGGCCGCCCGGTCAATCCGATACACGGGCTGAAGTTTTTGGAGGATGAAACCGACTTTGCTTTTGAAGGCATCCTGCCGCTGGTCTGGAGCCGCAGCTATTATTCCGACCAAGACGGTACCGGCTGGCTCGGCGAGGGCTGGAGCGTGCCGGGCTGCCAACGTATCATCCGCGATGCGTCGGGATTGGCCTATATCGACGATCAGGGCCGTTTGTTCCCGCTGCCGGAAGTCGATGAAGACGACGAAGAGCCGGTCTTGTTCGAGAGCGAACAGATCTGGTTCAGTAAAAATCCGGACGGGCATTATGTCATTGCGTCTCTGGACGGTTCGATAGCGCTGCGTTTTGCGCCTTTGGTCGTCGCGGAAGACGGTTCGGACGAAGATTCCACCCTCTTCCCGCTGGTGGCGGTGGAAGACGCCAACGGCAACCATCAGCGTTTCGTCTATCATCCGCTGACCGGTCTGCCGCAATACGTCATCGACGGCAACGGCCGGGTGTTCTCGCTGAACTTCGGCAATGTGGCGGACGAACAGTCGCCCAAAATGCGGTTGCTGTCGGTGTCGCTGCTGGAAGGTTTGCCGGTCTTCGGCGAAGCGGTCCGGGTCGGCAGTCCGCTGGTCCGCTACGAATACAATAATAGTGGCGACCTGCTGCGCGTCATCGGCCGCGACGGCAACGTCAAACGCAGCTTTGGCTATAAAAACAATCTGATGGTGTCGCACACGGATGCGGCAGGATTGGTATCGGAATACGAATACGACCATTACACCCCGACCGGCAAGGTGTTGCGCAACTGGACCTCCTTGGGCGAAGAATGGCGCTTTACCTATCACGACGGTTATACCGAGGTGACCGACGTATTGGGCCGTACCGAGCAATATCATTACGATTACAACAACGAGTTGACCAAACGGGTGTTTGCCGACGGCAGCACCGTATTGATGGAACACGACGGTTTGGGCCGTCTGCTCAGCCATACCGATGCGATGGGGCGCGTTACCCGTTATCAGTACAGCAACGAGGGGCAGGTGGAGACCATCGTCCGCCCCGACGGCGCCATCCTGCATTTCGACTATGACGACTGCTACCGCCTGATCCGTAAAAGCGATGCGGAAGGCCGTTATGACGGCTATACCTACGACGAAGCGGGCAACCTGCTGACCCATACCGACCCGCTGAAACATACCACCCGTTTCGACTACGACGACAACGGCCTGTTGCTGTCGGTGACCGATCCGAACGGCAGCAGTACCGCCTATCACTATAATGAAAACCGCCAGCCCGACCTCATTACCGACTGCTCCGGTTACGAAACCAAACTGGCCTACACCCCCGAAGGTCAGCTGGCGCGCATTACCGATGCGCTGGGACAGCACACCGAATACCATTACGACGCCGACCAAAACCTTACCCTCGCCCTCTATCCCGACGGCAGCAAAGAGACCTTCGGCTACGATGCCGCAGGTCGTCTGAAAACCCATACCGACGGCGAAGGCCATACCACTTCCTACGAATAC
>CAUVJL010000172.1:0-3924 GCA_963552075.1 uncultured Neisseria sp. | reverse complement strand
CTGTACTGTCTGCGGCTTCGTCGCCTTGTCCTAATTTAAATTTAATCCACTATAATGAATGTCAGTAAGCGGGTATTTTCTATTTTAATCCTCCGACACTCATCAAGTCATGGGTAAATCGCCCTATTAAATTTAATCTAATTGAGTAATATCAGTTTATATTCATAATCCCACAGTAATTTTTTACATTTCCCCCTTGTCATGCTATCCTCGCCTCCCCTGTATGTATCAGCTTGTTTCATCAAGCAGTTTATTGTTGCACGCATACAGACAATATCCTGATTAATTATCGACAAGAGTATTGCTATGAAAAAAATAACTTCCTCTATTCTAAAAACCTGTTTTGCAGCGACGGCGGTTATCACAGCGCATTCTGCGTTTGCATATGACGCTTCTCGTCCCACCTCTGCTCCCGCACGCAGCACTTTGGACAATCACAATTTCCCCTATTCCATGCCGATTAATCCTAACGCAGCGCGTGACGGCAAACCTTATTTGAAAGCACACGACGACGTAATGACGCTGGCGGGCGCAACCCTGCCTCCTGCACATCCAGTCAAACCGACTGCGCCTCCCCCACAACGTGCGCCATTGGCTAACCAAGATTTCCCTTACTCCATGCCAATCAACCCCAACGCAGCCAATGACGGCAAACCTTATTTGAAAGCACACGACGACGTAATGACGCTGGCGGGCGCAACCCTGCCTCCTGCACGTCCGGTTAAACCGACTGCGCCTCCTCCATCCAAACCTGTCGGCAACAATGGCAACTTTCCTTACTCCATGCCAATCGGTGGCAATGTTTCGATACCGGACAGCGGTGTGATGAGCACAGCCTCCCAACCTCCTGCCCGCCCTATCGGCAAACCGATTGCACCTCCTCCATCTAAACCTGTCGTCAACAATGGTAACTTCCCTTACTCTGAGCCAATTTATGGTAAACGTACTCCGAACACACCTGTCGGCGTCATGACCACAGCCGACGCACCTCCTGCCTACAATCCAAACAACGCAGTGGCAAAACCTCAATACACAGTCAAAAATTCCGTCCGCGTTGCTGATGCCGATAACCTGAAAAACAAAGAAATCCTGTTTGTTATCGACAGAATCGAAGGCAAGGGCGAGCGCGTCATCCGCGAACGCCGCATCAATCAGATCGAGCTGTTCAGCCTGAACACTGAAGACGGCAAAGGAAAAGGCTTGCTGACCGTCGGCAAAATCCCGACCGCTTCGGGCAATGTATTCTTCGGCGAATGGGCGCCTGCTTCAGAAGCCGCCGCTACTGCGCATGTCAAAGGCAACGCGCATCCTGCCTGGTTCTATGGCAAAAACCCGACCGGCAGCACCAAAGGCTTGGCAACCGCGACTTACAACGTAGTTGGTGTCAACGGTCATAAAGCCGGCGAACGCGATATCTATACCGGTACCGTCAAAGCCTATTTCGGTTCGGGCGACAGCGGCAGCATGACTGGCAAACTGGCGCGCCATACCGACACTCTGGACTTTGCCGGCGTGAAAATCGACAACCGCAACGGTACTTTCGCCTCTGATACCGCCCGCAACCGCGAAGGCATCAAAGGTCAGTTCTACGGTCAAAATGCCGCCGCATTGGCGGGTATTGCGACCCGTGGTACGGAAAGCCGCGCCGACGACATCTCCTTCGGCGGTATAAAACAATAAACCGTCGATAGAACAACGGGGAAGGCGCGGATTGCCGTGCTTTCCCCGTTTTATGGCAAGCTGCGGACGGATTTCCGCAGCTTCCGTTTTCAGACGACCTTTTGTGCTTCCCATTACCTCAAGGGTCGTCTGAAAACGGAAACAGATTAAAAATAAAGCAATATTCGATATCGCATCTTTTCAGACGACTGCCCCGCTTCGCCACAAACCCGCCTCGTCCGAAATTTACCCACCACACACCAGCCCGAAAGAAAACGAATGAACAAATCCTGCCTCCTCCTGCTCGCCCTGCTGCCCCTGTCCGCCCACGCAGACAGCGACGACCTGCGCCGCCTGTCCGAAGAAAACGGGCGCGTGCAGCAGCAATATCGGGAAAGCGGCTGGCTGGACGGCGGCACACCCGCAGGCGACATCGAAAACGACGACGCATACATCCGTATCGGCGGTCAGATTTACACCGTAGGCAACAATACCGAAGAGCTGGAAAGCGCGATTTATCATGCCATTAACGAACGCCAATGGAAAAAGGCAGAACGCTTCGCCACGCGCTATGCCGCCCTGCCCGGCCACAATCCCGCCCTGCCCAAATTGGTGCTCGGTTTGAAACAACGCGCCGAAGGACGCCTTGCCGAAGCCTTGCGAAACCTGCAAGCGGCAGAAGCACTCGACCCCGCCAACCCGCGCATCCTGCTCGAAACCGCGCGCCTTTATACCGAAGACAACCAAAACCGCGAAGCCCGAAGCGCATTCGCCCGCGCCCAAGCCGCCGACATTCCCGAAGAAACCCGCGCCCTGATCGGACAATACCTCGGCGAAATCGACAAACGCAGCCGCTGGCACGGACAAATCGGCATCGCTTACGGCTACAACAGCAACATCAACCAATCCGACGGCTCCGTCCGCTGCATTCTGCCGCTTGACGGCCAATGCCTCGCCTACCAAAACCTGCCCGACCCCATCCGTTCCCCCGTATGGAATTACAGCCTGAGCGCAGGCAAAATCACCCCCATTAAAGGACACCACAGCCTCAAAACCAACCTCCTCGCCTACGGCACGCACTACCGCCGCAAAGACACAGACGCCGCCCTGTCCGACTACGGCAGCCAAACAGGCACACTGTCTGCCGGTTACGAATACGCCGACGCACAAAGCCGCCTCTCGCTGATGCCCGTTTACGAACACGAACGGCGCAACCGCCACACCTACTACAACGCCTACGGCGCCGAAGCCTCGTGGACGCACACTTTCAACCCCAAATGGCAGGTCAACGCCGACTGGTCGGGCAAACGCTACCGCCACAGCGGCACCGCAAAAACCTACGCCGCCGACTACACCGAATACCGCACAGGCTTAGGCGCAGAATACGCCCTGACCCCGAAAACCGGTGTGTTCGCAGGCTCCGACTACACCCGCCGCACATACAACGGCGGCACATCCGACCACCGCGAATACACCCTCCGCACAGGCTTATACACCCTGTTTGACAACGGCACCTACCTCAACGCCCTCGTCATGAAACGGCGCAACCTCTACGACCGCGCAGGCATCGCCGCAGACGGACAAAGACGCAGCGACCGCCAAACCGTCTGGCTCGCCGCCGCAGGCTTCAGACAATGGCACATCGGCGGCTTCTACCCCGAACTGCGCTTCAAACACACCACCGTCAAAAGCAATTCCGTGTTCTACCGCTACCGCCAAAACGAAATCATGTTGGGCGTGAAGAAACAGTTTTGAAGCGTTTTATAGGATGGATAGGAACATAAAGAGGTCGTCTGAAAATAAGGATTTATGAATTTCAGACGACCTCATTCAATAAGTTTTAATAACAGCAAACACCCTACCCGCCACTATCCCCTTCCATACTTTTCCACATCTACCGCAACCTGCCCCCTCTCCCGTCCGGCGGGAGAGGGCTGGGGAGAGGGTGGCTTTATGAGCTGCACGAATTTATTTTCTCCTCAGAAACACAAAACCGCCCCCATCCTAACCTTCCCCCGCCGGACGGGGGGAAGGGACAGGATTGCTGATACGGCAAAGAGGTCGTCTGAAAATTACGATTTATGAGGTTTCAGACGACCTCGTTTAATGAGTTCAAATAACAGCAACCATCTCACATCCGCCGCTATCCCTTTCCATACTTTTCCACATCTACCGCAACCTACCCCCTCTCCCGTCCGGCGGGAGAGGGTTGGGGAGAGGGTGGCTCTATGGACCACACGAATTTGATTTTTCCCAAACAAAAAA
>CAUVJL010000171.1:0-3947 GCA_963552075.1 uncultured Neisseria sp. | reverse complement strand
CTTTGAGCTAAGGCGAGGCAACGCCGTACTGGTTTAAAGTTAATCCACTATATCGATGCAAAGCCAAACGCTTCAGGAATACAAATTGAACATCCTCATTACTTCTCCCCGTGCGCCCGTTGCGTTGGAATGGGCGCGGTTCGCCAAACGCGGCGGGCATCAGGTTGTGTTTTGCGACAGCCTGCATTTTCCGGTCGGCATTTTTGCCGGATTGGGCGAGTACCGCCGCATTCCCGCGCCGCGTTTGGATTTCGCCGGCTATGCGCGTGCTATGACGGAATTGGTGACGCAGGCGGATTGTGTGATTCCGACCTGTGAAGATATTTTTTATTTGGCGAGGCTGGATTTGCCGGAATCGGAGCGCGCCAAATGTTGGATGCCCGATCATGAAACGCTGTTCACCCTGCATGACAAATTCCGTTTTTTCGAGCGGATGCCGCAGGATACGACGGTGCGTTTTCCGGCTACGCGCCGAATTACATCGGTCGGCGAGGTCGGATACGACAGCGTGAAGAAAACGGTATTGAAGCCTGTTTATTCGCGTTTCGGGCGTTCCGTAATACGCGGCGTAACGGAGGGTCGTCTGAAAAACATCCATATCAGTGCGGATTATCCTTGGGTGCAGCAGGATTTCATTACGGGGCAGGGGGTGTGTAATTATGTGATTTGCGAACACGGCAGCGTGTTGGCGCATGCCGCCTACCGCCCGCGCTACCTGCTCAACGATTCGGCATCGACCTATTTCGAGCCGCTTTCCGACCCGCGTTTGGACGAATTTGTGACGAAATTTGCCGAGCAAAATGCGTATCACGGACAGGCGGCTTTTGACTTTATCGATGACGGAAACGATTTGTGGCTGTTGGAATGCAACCCCCGCGCGACCAGCGGTCTGCATCTTTTACGCGAGGATTTGATATTTGACGGAGCAGGGCGCTTGCAGCAACGGAAACACAACACGCCATCCAAACCTTTACGGGTCGGCGCGACCTTGCCGCTGCTTTTCGGTTATCGGGCTTGGAAAGAGGGAAAATGGACGGCGCTTTGGCAGGACTTCCGCCGAGCCGATGATGTGATTGCCGATTTGCCTTTCTATGCGCAATGGCTGGCATTGGGCGAGATGATGTGGCGCAGTATCCGGCATCATAAGCCTTTAACCAGCGCCAGCACTTTTGATATTGAGTTTGACGGCGATGAAAACTGATCTGTCCCACGAATTTTCGGCATTGTTCCGAGACATCCCGCTGCAACGCCTGTTTGCCAATATGAATGCCCGCGCCGAGGTTTTGAATATCGACGGTTTGGATATTCCCTGCACCGTCATCGACCGGATCACGCCTAATTGCTATACCGCGTCGCCGCATTCGGCAATCGTGGATTATGCGAGGGACGAGTTGGTCAAACTGCCCGGCGGGCAGCGTATGCTTGCGGCCGGTTTGTTGTCGGCGTTAAGCGGCATTCTGCGGCTGAATCAGATCGACCGTATGGTGACGCTGAACAATTATTGCCTCTCTACCAATAGCTTCTCTGAGGCTTTTCAGACGACCCCAATATCGAAGCTGACCCAAGCCGCCGTCGCAAAATGGCCGAAACATGCTTTGTCCGTCCGTTCGCTGAATCCGCGCCAACATAAGGGTTTGATTGAACGGCTGGAACAGCTCGGTTGGAAAATGATTGTGACGCGGCAGGTTTACATTATGGACGATTGGCAGGCAGTCATGGCAAAAACCAATACCAAACGCGACCGCAAGATATTTAATGACGGACGTTATGTTTTTGAGCGCTTGAGTGCCGACAGCCCTGATGCGGATTTTGATGCGGCGGTGCATTGGTACAACCGCCTGTATCTGAACAAATATTCCAAGCAAAACGTACAATTTACCGCTGAATTTATGCGCGAAGCCGTATCGCGCGATATCTTGAATTTATTTCTACTGCGTGACGGAAAAACCGGTGAAAGTGCCGGAGTATCAGGCGTGGTCATCGACAGCAATACTGCTACTTCGCCCATCGTCGGCTACGATGATGCCAAGCCGCAAAGTGATGCCTTATACCGCCGCTGCATGACGCGTTCCATGCAAACCTGTATCGAAGCGGATGTCCCTTTAAATTTTAGTTCCGGTGCGCCCGATTTCAAAAGGGTACGCGGCGCAGTACCTGAAATCGAATATATGGCGGTCTATACGTCCCATCTCCGACCTGCGCGCCGGCTTATTTGGAAGCTTTTACACGCATTGAGCCAGGGGTATTACAAAAAAATCCTAATTAAATACAAACTGTAAACACAATATCGAACTTAAAACACGGAGTACATCATGAAAAAAACGTTTTTACTCATCTGCCTTGCCGCCACTGCGGCCGCATCCGCCGAAACGATATCGTTGGAAGTATCGGGCAATCCGGCATTCCGTCAATATTCCGCAAATGCAAAGGTAGAGCCTGCGTTCAAATCCATACAAAACGAATGCGGTGATTTTGCCGTTGCGCCTGTTTCACTTTCCCCGAAAAAGGACGCCAAATATTTCGTCGCAGTCTGCACAATGGGCGGCAGCGCATCGACAGAATTCCAAATCCTCTCCAGCGGACGCGGCAAATCAAAGGTCTTGTTGGAAGACGGAGGCTATGGAATCAATATCTTGCCGAAACAACATAATGGTTTGCGCGATATCGCCGTTACAGAAGGCAATGCAAGATATTGCACCGAAACGCGTTACCGCTTTAATGGAAAAGCCTACCGACCCTATAAGCGCAAGAGCTGCCTAGGTTAATCCATGCTGTAAGTTTCAAAAGAGGTGTATCAACATAAAAAAGTTGATTTGCCATCACAATCAAATAAAACGAAACAAACCATGAATATAGAAAAAATGAAACGCGCTTGGTATCCGTTGATACCGAGCAAGCAGCTGAAAGACAAACCCGTTCATCGCGAATTGTTGGGACAGCAGCTGGTATTGGTACGGCTGAACGGACAAGCAGCCTGTATGGATGATTGCTGTCCGCATCGACATGTGCCGCTGAGTGCGGGCAAAATCGTTTCAGGCAAACTCCAATGTTGTTATCACGGCTGGGAGTTTGACGCGCAAGGCAAAGTTTTGACTGTTGTCGGTGGGATGTGTGCTTGTGAAGAAGCTGAGAGTGTTCCTACGTTTCCATGCCGAGAGTACGACGATTGGGTGTGGGTTTGTCTGGTTTCCGATATTCCTTTTGAACCGTATGCCGATTTTGAAGCACCTGAAGGTTTTGAAACCGCCAACGCCGTCCGATATATGGAAGGTGATTTTATCCACGCCATCGAAAACTTCCTCGACCCGACCCATACGCGCTATATCCATGCCAAACTGCTGCGCAACAACGGCAAACAAAGCATGCAGATCAGCCAGAGCCACCATGAACGCGGTTTCGTGACGCATTATCGTCTCAATCAACAGCAAAACGGATTGATTAATAAGTTGTTCGACAAAGGCATTACCGTCAATGATGCGGCATTTACCTTCCCGGGTTTGGTGCGTATCGATTACTTCACACCGAACAGTCATGAATATCGGATTTCCGCCTTCTTTATCCCTCAAAGCAAGGGCAGTATGGGCTTAAATGTCCGAGTTCATTTCCCTAAAAGCCGCTTTCCTTTGCCCATCAAATTCCATCTGTTCCGCCCGTTTCTGGAACGGCTGATGGTTCAGGATTCCGCCATTATCAAAAGCCAATACCATCATCACAAAGAACATTATGCAAATAGGCCTTATTGCAGCACCACCAATGATTTGGTGATTGATCATTTGTTGCATCTCTTCTTGGAAAACATGCCGGAGGGCATAGACAAAACGGGAGAAATGAGTTTATAGAGAATGCGAAACCGGAGGAGGAGGGTGGTAGCCTGAGGGTCGTCTGAAAACAGTGTATAGTGGATTAACTTTAAACCAGTACGGCGTTGCCTCGCCTTGCCGTACTAT
>CAUVJL010000170.1:0-3965 GCA_963552075.1 uncultured Neisseria sp. | reverse complement strand
CATCAGCAGCCTGTACGACTACGACCCCATGGGTCGTCTGAAAAGCCAGCGTACCGTCTGGAGCGGCACACCAACACCCCGCGGCAAACAAAACCCGTTGGCCGGCGGCGCCGTCAACCGCCGCTACGCCTACGACAAAGCCGGCAACCTGATTCAAAGCGCCGACCAAAGAGGCGGCGTCCTTAATTACGTTTACGACAAAATCGGACGCATTCAAGAAGCCCGCAACAGCCAAAGCGGCCGCAGCGAAACCTTCGCCTTCGACCCCGCCCACAACATCCTTTCCGACAAAGCGGCAGAAGGAAAGGGCGGCAACCTTGTCAGCGGCAACCGCCTCAAAGAATACAACGGCATCGAATACACCTACGACGCCTTGGGCAACCTGATCTACCGCCAGCTGCCCAATGGCGAAAACCAATATTACCAATACGATTTAGAAAACCAACTCGTCCGCGCCGAAATCAAAAAGCCCGCCGGCAATACCGAGATCTGGACATACGCCTACGACCCGTTCGGCAGACGCCTCTCCAAAGAACGCCAAGACAAACTCGCCTGGACGAGTACCGAACCGAAACGCACCCACTTCGTCTGGGACGGCAGCCGCCTATTGCAGGAGTACACCTACAAAGGCAGCTACACCTATATCTACACCGACCAAGACAGCTACGAACCGCTGGCGCAAATCTTTGACAACGCGAAAGACGGCAAACAATACATCGCCTATTTCCACAACGACCAAATCGGCATACCGAGAGAGATGACCGACATCCACGGCAATCTGTTGTGGTACGGCGAATACACCGCCTGGGGGCGTCTGAAAAAGGATGAGCGGGTTTATAAGGATGCGCATCAGTCGTTCCGACTGCAAAACCAGTACTTCGATGAAGAGACCGGGCTGCATTACAACCTGATGAGGTATTACGAGCCTGAGGCCGGGCGGTTTGTGAATCAGGACCCGATTGGGTTGTTGGGTGGGGAGAATCTTTATTGGTTTGCGCCAAACAGCCAGATATGGATTGATCCATTAGGGTGGGTATATGTAGTTTATCGTACAATGTCAAAAAGACATTTTAAAAAATTAAAAATACAGGTCGTCTTAAAGCTACGGGAGAAACATTCATTTCTACTAAGCATGCATATTCATCTAAATATCGTGGTGTTTTAATTAGATTTGAAATGCAGGATGATTTTATAGATAAATTATCAAAAATTGGGGTGAGAGATACATCGAAAGTTACTAAAAAGAAATGTCCAGATATGCCTGTTATATCTGATGCTTCAGGCGATTGGACTAAATCATCAGCCTACTTCAAAGGAGAGAAAGGAGTACTTAATATTGGTTTAAGGAAAGGAAAAGGATTGGATATTTTCAATCAAAATATTGTTTCATTTAAACAAGTAGGTAAAAATGTAAAGAGATAAGGAAAAGTACTATATGATTTTTGAAAAAATTGACACCCTAGTGGACTCGTTTCTTGCAGGAGGCTCCAGTGTGCAAGAAATTCAATATACTATTGATCAATATGTTCACGATAAAGATATTGATATTCCAAAATTTTTTCGTAATTATATAAATGATGGTATCGAGCATAAGAATGGAGATAGAGTTGAATTCTCTCTAATTATTTCGGATATATTCAAGCAAGATAAGATTTTATTGGATATATATGAAAAATTATTATTTGAAACTTGGCATGATAGACATGAAGATATTGTTGATGTTATTAGCCAACATGGGAATGCTTCATCAATACCAAGTTTAATAAAATGTCTTGATATGAATTTGGATTGTATGAAATATAATAATTCTTATTCTTTTCATAAAAAAATTATACATGCAATACAAAATTTAGATGGTAAAAACTATAAAAATCACTTGAAATTAATCTTTCAAAAGTTATCTCCCAAGCTTAGAGCAGAACTTAAGAAGTAAGTAAACCGCGGCATCCATGAAATCATCTAATTTCGATGAAGGATACGTTTGTAACGAAAGCACGCGATTTCTGTTTTTCAGACGACCTCAATACTTCTTTGAGGTCGTCTGAACCATTTGTTCTTTAACAATCTCATTGGCAGTTAACATAGAGGTCGTCTGAAAGCCAACTTTCAGACGACCTCTACCAAATCGCCTCTCCCGACGGCGGCGCACGGCTGCTGTTTGCCGAAGTTGATTTTGGTTACGGCGATTTGACCGCCGTTTACGGACGTGACGGCAAAAAACTGCGCGGTTTCGCCTACTGCAACCACATTATGGTCGAACACAACCAGCCCGACGGACTGGTGTCCCGCTATGAATACGACCGTTACGACACCGACGGCAAAGTGCTTAAAAGCAGCAACAACCTCGGCGAAGAATGGACGTTCGACTACCGCAAAGACCATACCGTCGTTACCGACGCATTGGGGCGGACGGAGGTGTAGGGTTTCGACGAAAACTGGGAACTTAGATGATGTAAATATAGCTCGTGAAAGCGTATTTTGTAATTTAAGTGCTGGTAGTAGTGGATATGTTAAAGAACGTCCCGAACATAACGGTGAAACGACGAAAACGGCCAATCGCGGACATTGCCGCACAATCCATGTTTGACGGGATTGAAATGGATGTAGTCCGCGCAACGTTGTAAATCCGTTTCGTCGCGTACGGTGTGTTCGTAAAAACGCCGTTGCCAAATACCGCGTTCGTTCCGCCGCTGTTTGCTGGCAGACAGGTTTTCGGCATGTGGGAAATGTACGGAGAATTTGGTTTTAATCAGCCGCCAGCGCAAGGAATAATCCGCATCGTCGGGCGGCAGCGTCCAAATGGCGTGAATATGGTTCGGCGGTACGCATACGGCGACGGTTTCAAAGGGATATTGTTTTTGCACATCCATATAGGCTGCACGCAATAAGTCGATATGTTCGACAAGCAGGTACGATTTTGGATCGGCGAGTTTGACGGTGAAAAAGAATGTGCCACCGGCAATGAAGTTTCTGCGATAACGCGCCATAGGATTTTTGTTTTTGGTTTGCGTGTGTGGCGCAGCCACACACGCGGTCAGTAGGTACAGATACGGCTTGCTATGGTTTCTTTATTTTTAAAAAGTAACTATATTTCCGACACTAGTTCGAATTTTTCTTGCAGCAGGGGTGTTTATAGTTTCTTGTATATCCTTAATTAGCATAGGATCTGTACTAAATATTATTCTAGCTTTTCCCTCGGAATCTTTATCTTGTAGCCGAACGTAAAAAGTTACATTAAAGTTACTACCTGGAACCCAATATGAGTTTTCTGGATAAAAGAATACATCTCGCACATTTTGCTGTTTCTCCACACTAGTAGCAACCACATTATATTTTCCTTCATTGGTAGCACTACAAGAAATCTTAATTACTGGTTTCTTTTTAATGCTGAATCCTTCGTATCGTGTGCACTGCCCTACTTTTACTTTGGCTTGAAATCGATCGTCTATAATAAGGTTAAGATTTCTATTACGCTCTTCCGATTGGAGTTGATTTATATTAGATTTGATATTTTCAATATCAGCTTGTAATCTCAGTGTTTCATTGTTAAATCTTGCCGTTTCAAGTTCAATTCTTCTATTTTTATTCTCCAACGTAGGTTTTGATATTTTTTCATATTGAAAATAAGAGATAACAAAAGCAATCGAACCAGTAATAATTGCTCCAGCAAGAGCTGCTTTAAGCTCATTATTCATTTGAGTATTTCCTATAAATATTAAAGATTTTTTTCAAATACTTCCCAGTATAACTTCCCTTAACCTTTGCAACCTGCTCGGGGCTACCTTCCGCAATAATCCTGCCGCCTCCATCACCACCTTCCGGCCCCAAATCCACAATCCAATCCGCAGTTTTAATCACATCAAGATTATGCTCGATAATCACAACCGAGTTGCCTTTGCCTTTCAGACGACCTATGACTTCCAGCAGCAGGGCGATGTCGGCGAAGTGCAGGCCGGTGGTGGGTT
>CAUVJL010000169.1:0-4051 GCA_963552075.1 uncultured Neisseria sp. | reverse complement strand
TCTTTGAGCTAAGGCGAGGCAACGCCGTAATGGTTTAAAGTTAATCCACTATATTTTTACGCTTAAAGAGGTCGTTTGATGAGAAACCCGTAGCCGTTATCGAGCGATAATCACGCTCTAGGGCGCGACGACGGGCGGCGGATAGCCGTGTGCGTCAATTTCAGACGAGGCGAGCCACGGGGTATGGATGAGGTTGACGGGTAAGTGCGCCAATTCGGGGATGTGGCGGCGGACGAATGTGCCGTCGGGATCAAGCCGGCGGGCGGTTTGGATAATATCGAGGGAACGTCGGCGGGCATTGTGGGCGGCGGTTTGCCAGTTGCCCTCGTTCAGCGCAGGATCAAAATCGGTTTGCTGCGCGGCGAACCAGGCGATGCCGTGTTCGGACGGCTGATGCAGGATGCCGCACAAAAATTCTGCCGTCAGGGAACGCAGGGCGGGATGCAGCCAGCCGCCCGATTTCAGGCTGCGCATGGCGGCATCGATAAGCGGGAAACCTGTTTTCCCCTGCCGCCAGCGTTCCGTCAGGTCGTCTGAAAACGGCGCAGATTCGGCAGCAGATTCAGGCTCGATGCGGGCGCGGTGGTAAGCAAGCTGCTGATAGAAATCGCGCTGAATCAAGTTGTCCAACCAAGCATCTGCGCCCTGCCCTGAGGCTTCTGCCGCCAACACGCGCGGCGAAATGCAGCCTGCGCTCAAATACGCACTCAATCGACTGGTGCCTTTCCTGGCGGGAAAATCCTTCATAATCGGATAAAACCCGATATTTTCCTCAAACTGCCGCCATTGTTTGTCCGCCTCATCTTCGCCGCCGCGCTGTGCGGAAACCATGTCCTGCTGCCCACTCCACGCAGGAAATAATGGCATTTCAACAGAGGTCGTCTGAAAAATTTCAGTGCGTCCGCCTCCCACATTCTGCCCACCGAACCGCTGCCGAAACAAAGCCAGCCACGCTTCTTTATAATGCGGAAAGTCGGTATAAGGCGCGCCGTGACTGCCCATGATGTCTGCCTTGGCGAATATGGCACGGTCGTTAACGCGCTCGAACGCAACGCCTTGTTCATCCAAAATCCGCCAAATGCGGTTATCTTGCCCGATTTCAGACGACGTATAGGCTTCGTCTGCAATTACGGTCTGAACATTCAACCGCGTCGCCAAAGCAGGCAATTCTTCCACACGGTTCACCGCATACAAAGCCACGCCGCGCGCCGCCAGCGAGCCATGCAAAGCCACCGCCGCCTGATAATGAAACCAATCCTGACGCGGATTGGAGATTTCAGACGCCCCCTGCGCCACCCAAACGCCTGCCACAGGCAATCCCCGCTTCACGGCGGCGGACAACGCGGCGTTGTCGCGTATGCGCAGGTTGCGGCGGAACCAGACCAATGTATGTGCTTGCATGGCGATGTCGTCTGAAAAGGATAAGGCGTTTGATTTTAGCAGAAATTTTACAGCCCGAAGAAGGAGGAGGAATACGGGAAGGTCGTCTGAAAATCTAGGGCGTGCCATTCGCAAAAGCTGTTTGCTGTTTCAAACTGTGCGATACTCCCTATTCCGAACCTGCCCTAAACTCAGCTCCCCTCCCTCACTCAAATAATCGGCAAACCGCAGGCTCATCGTTCTACCCCATCCTATCACTCAAAAAATGCCAAATATCACGTACTCTTTCAGACGCCCCCTCATCGCCCCGTCTTCCGACATTGCCGTTCGTCATACCATATCCCATCCTTTCCCCATTTCCGTTATATTCCGTCACTTTGCAAATCTGAAGGTCGTCTGAAAATATGTTGGGCAAACTGGATACTTGGCTGATGGAACACCCGAAACGGGATGATTTGCACGGCTGGCGGCGTTTTGCGGTCGAATTTTGGTTTTTCGGACTGAAAGAAGCGCGCGCCTGTTTGTTTGCAGGTTTGTTTTTCATCGCCATGTTCCTGATTCCGAAAACAGGCTGGCTGGGGATTTCGCGCTATGACCTGCTGCTGATTTTTGCAGTCTCGGTGCAGGCTGCGATGCTCTATTTCAAGCTGGAAACGTGGGACGAAGTGAAATCGATTACGCTTTTTCACTTGGTGGGCTTTGCTTTGGAGTGGTTCAAAACATCGGGCAACATCCAGTCTTGGAGCTATCCGGACGAGGCATACACCAAAATCGGCGGCGTGCCGCTGTTTGCAGGCTTTATGTATGCGGCGGTCGGCAGCTACATCATTCAGGCTTGGCGGCTCTTTAATATCAGGATCAAAAGCCATCCGCCGTATTGGTTGAGCACATTGTGCGCGCTGGCAATTTACGTCAATTTTTTCACTCATCACTATCTCGGCGACTACCGCTGGTATCTCGCCGCATTCGCACTCGGGCTGTATGCGCGGACAACGGTTTTATACACGCCCTATGACACTACCCGAAAAATGCCGCTTCTGCTGTCTTTCGTCCTGATCGGTTTTTTCATTTGGCTGGCGGAAAACTTAGGGACTTTGTTCGGCGTTTGGCGTTATCCCAACCAAATCGGTGCATGGGCATCGGTACACATCAGCAAATGGAGTTCGTGGGCCTTGCTGGTGATGATGACGTTTACCATCGTGGCGAATTTAAAACACGTCAAACACACCATCAGCGTTTCTAAAGACTAAGGGATGCCGTCAGACGAATACTGATTTCCACACGGTCAATCGTCAGAGCATGCCGTATTACCCCCTTCCCCTTTTCAGACGACCCTCATCCCATTAAACTAAACCTCCATATTTAAAGCCCACCCAACGGAGAAATCATGAATCAAAAAATCAAAGCCGGCATCGTCGGCGCAACAGGCTACACCGGCGTAGAACTGCTCCGCCTGCTCAGCACGCACCCCAATGTCGAAGTAACCGCCATTACCAGCAGGAGCGAAGCAGGCATTGCCATTGCCGATTACTTTCCCAGTTTGCGCGGCATTTATGACTTAACCTTCCAAACGCCGGATCAAGCCCGACTGGATCAATGTGACGTCGTGTTCTTTGCCACACCCAACGGCGTCGCCATGAAGGAAGCACCCGCGCTTCTGAACCAAAACGTCCGTATCGTCGACCTATCCGCCGACTTCCGCATCCAAGACATCCCGACATGGGAACAATGGTACGGCATGCGCCACGCCAGCCCCGATATTATCCCGCAAGCCGTATACGGATTAAGCGAAATGAACCGCGACGCCATTGCCAACGCACGCATCGTGGCCAACCCCGGCTGCTATCCCACCTGCGTTTCACTGCCCTTATTGCCTTTGTTGCAACAAGGTCGTCTGAAAGCACACATGCCATTGATTGCCGACTGCAAATCCGGTGTCTCCGGCGCAGGGCGCAAGGGCAACATCGGTTCACTCTTCTGCGAAGCGGGCGACAATTTCAAAGCATACGGTATTGGCGGACACCGCCACCTTCCCGAAATCAAACAAACCATCCAAGCATTGCAGACAGACATCGCCGATGGTTTTGTCTTCACTCCGCACCTCACACCCATGATACGCGGTATGCACGCAACCCTTTACCTGCATCTTGAGGACGGTTGCCATCCTGAAGAAATACTTCGCGAATACTATTGGGACAGCCCCTTTGTCGACATC
Organism: uncultured Neisseria sp.; assembly: GCA_963552075.1. GTDB lineage: Bacteria > Pseudomonadota > Gammaproteobacteria > Burkholderiales > Neisseriaceae > Neisseria. The sequence continues at coordinate 456 of CAUVJL010000169.1, read as the reverse complement.
CTTCCTACCGGTTCCACGCCCGAAACACGCAGTGTCCGCGGAGCCAATTTGTGCCGCATCAGCATCCAGCAAGCGCCGCAATCCGACGTTTGGATTGCCTTGTCCGTCATCGATAATTTAGTGAAAGGCGCAGCAGGACAAGCCATTCAAAATATGAACATCATGTTCGGTTTTGACGAACAACTCGGTCTGCAAAACGCCCCGCTACTCCCCTGATGTATACAGTCATTCCGAACAAGAGGGATTTTCATCTATCTAAAGGGGTCGTCTGAAAACCACTCACGCCGTTTTCAGACGACCCCTCATCAACACCACAATAGCAAATGCCTTCAAAATCACAAATCTAAAGAATTTCTAGTCGGCGAGCTTTAACCACACGGCGCATACCTACCCTGCCCGTCCATTATATAGTGGATTAAATTTAAATCAGGACAAGGCGACGAAGCCGCAGACAGT
>CAUVJL010000168.1:0-4069 GCA_963552075.1 uncultured Neisseria sp. | reverse complement strand
TGTATTCGTTGTAGAAGATTTCGACCAAAAGCGGGATGGTGTTGGTTTCGCCGCGTATGTGTCCCGATACCACGCTGACCGCGCCGAACTCGCCCATCGCGCGGGCGTTGGTAAGGATGATGCCGTAGAGCAGAGCCCATTTGATGTTGGGCAGGGTAACGCGCCAAAACATCTGCCAGCCGCTGGCGCCGAGAATCAGGGCGGCCTGTTCTTCGCTGTCGCCCTGCGCCTGCATCAGCGGGATGATTTCGCGCGCGACAAAGGGAAAGGTAACGAACAGCGTCGCCAAAATAATGCCGGGGATGGCGAAGATAATCTGTATGCCTTGCGCTTCCAGCCAGCCGCCCAATGCCGTGTGCGCGCCGAACAATAAGACGAACATCAAACCGGCCACCACAGGCGATACGGAAAACGGCAAATCGAGCAGGGTGGTCAGCAACTGCTTGCCGCGGAAGTCGAAACGGGTCAGCAGCCACGCCATCGCCACACCCAAGATGGCATTGACGGGAACGACCACCGCGGCGGTAATCAGGGTGAGCTTGATCGCCGCCCACGCTTCGGGGTCGGTAATAGATTGCAGGTACAAATCCCAACCGCCTTTCAGCGCTTCGTAAAACACGGCGACAAGCGGTACGACCAGCATCAGCAGCAGGAACCCCAGCGCGACAGCGGTCAGCAAAACGCGCAGCCAGCGCGGTTCGGTCAGGTTCGGGTTGGCGGAATAGGGTTTCATGGCGGTGGTGTTCTCTGGTTGGTTTTAAGATGTTTGGAGGTCGTCTGAAAACCGTTTTTTGTGAGGCGGATTTGTTTTCAGACGACCTTTTATCTTTTATGGATTAAAAGGGGAACAAAAAACGTCTAGCTTTCGTCATTCCCGCGCAGGCGGGAATCCATTGGTGAATTTCGGCTGCCTTATTGATTTTCTGTTTTCCTGTTGCCGTGCGGTGGATTCCCGCCTGCACGGGAATGACGGCAACAGCGTAGTTCAAGTTTTCAGACGACCCCTCAACCCTTCGCTCCCGAACGCCTGCTCAACGCCCACTGCATCACGTTCAGCGCAAACAGAATCACAAACGAAACCAGCAGCATAAACAACGCCACCGCCGATGCGCCCTGTACGTCGAACTGTTCCAGCTTGCCCGTAATAATCAGCGGCAGGATTTCGGAAACCATCGGAATGTTGCCCGCGATAAAAATCACCGAGCCGTATTCCCCCGTTGCCCGCGCAAACATCATGCCCGCGCCGGTTAAGAGCGCCGGCGTGATTTCCGGCAGCAGCACGCGGCGGAACGTCGTGAAACGGTTTGCGCCCAAAGTCGCCGCCGCTTCCTCATATTCGCCCGACAATTCCTCCAATACCGGCTGCACGGCGCGGACGATAAAGGGCAGGCTGACGACGACCAGCGCAATCCAAATGCCGACGGGCGTAAACGCGATTTTGATGCCCAAAGGCTCGAAAAAACGGCCTATCCAACCGTTCGGCGCATACAGGGTCGCCAACGCGATACCGGTAACCGCCGTCGGCAACGCAAACGGCAAATCGACCAGCGCGTTCACCAGCCCCTTGAGCGGAAATTCATAGCGCACCAACACCCAAGCCACCAGCGTGCCGAACACGACATTGGTCAGCATCGCATAAAACGACATCCGCAAACTCAGCCACACCGCCGCCAACACGTTCGGCTCGGCAATCGTGTTCCAAAAGCCACCCCAGCCGATTTCCGCCGCCTTCGCCGCCATCATCGCAAACGGCAAAACCACCAGAAGCGACAGGCACAATACGGTCAGGCCGAGGCTGATTTTGAAGCCGGGCAGTACGCTGGGCGTTTTGAGTAATAACATGGTCGCTCGGAAGGGAAAAAGAAGATGCTGCCACTTTAACGGGGTCGTCTGAAAAACGGAAAGAATGGTTTGTTTGTTGCAAAGATGATTTTGTTATATATGTCGGATTGCCGTTTGGGGCTTTCAGACGACCTGTTATAATCTGCGCCTCTTTTTGGTTCGTCTGCATTCCCCATGAAACTCAACCCCCAACAGCAAGCCGCCGTCAAATACCTCGGCGGGCCTCTGCTCGTGCTTGCCGGTGCCGGCAGCGGCAAAACCGGCGTGATTACGCAAAAAATCAAACATTTGATTGTCAACGTCGGCTATCTGCCGCATACCGTTGCCGCGATTACCTTCACCAACAAAGCCGCTACGGAAATGCAGGAGCGCGTCGCCAAAATGCTGCCCAAGTCGCAAACGCGCGGGCTGACGATTTGCACGTTCCACTCTTTGGGCATGAAGATTCTGCGCGAAGAGGCGAACCATATCGGTTACAAAAAAAACTTCTCCATCCTTGATTCCACCGACAGCGCGAAAATCATCGGCGAACTTTTGGGCGGCACGGGAAAAGAAGCCTTATTCAAAGCGCAGCATCAGATTTCCCTGTGGAAAAACGATTTGAAAACACCCGAAGACGTGCTTCAGACGGCCTCCAATGCATGGGAAGAACAAATCGCGCGCGTGTATGCAAGCTATCAGGAAACCCTGCAAAGCTATCAGGCGGTGGACTTCGACGACTTAATCCGCCTGCCCGCCGTGCTGTTGCAGCAAAACAGCGAAGTGCGCAACAAATGGCAGCGGCGGCTGCGTTATCTGTTGGTTGACGAATGTCAAGATACCAACACCTGCCAATTTACGCTGATGAAGCTCTTGACCGGCGCGGAAGGCATGTTTACCGCCGTCGGCGACGACGACCAGTCCATCTACGCATGGCGCGGCGCAAACATGGAAAACCTGCGCAAAATGCAGGAAGACTATCCGCAGATGAAAGTCATCAAACTGGAGCAAAACTACCGCTCCACTGCGCGGATTCTCAAAATCGCCAACAAAGTCATCGAAAACAACCCCAAGCTGTTCACCAAAAAACTTTGGTCTCAGTTTGGCGAAGGTGAAATCGTCAAAGTCGTCGCCTGCCAAAACGAGCAACACGAAGCCGACTGGGTTGTCAGCCAAATCGTCAAGCAGAAGCTGGTCGGCGGCGACAAAACCCAATACGCCGATTTCGCCGTGTTATACCGCGGCAACCATCAGGCGCGGATTTTTGAAGAAGCCTTGCGCAGCACGCGCGTTCCCTACCAACTCTCCGGCGGACAAAGCTTTTTCGACAAAGCCGAAATCAAAGACGTTTTGTCCTATTTGCGCCTGCTTGCCAACCCCAACGACGATCCCGCCTTCCTGCGCGCCGTAACCACGCCCAAACGCGGCATCGGCGATGTAACGCTGGGCAAGCTCAACACCTACGCACACGAACACGAATGCAGCCTGTATGAAGCCGCGCAAACCGAAGAAGCCCTCGCCCTGTTGAACAATACCAACCGCCAACACCTGCAAGCCTTTATGGATATGTTCGGCAGCTACCGCGCCAAAGCCGAAACCAGCGAAGCGGGCGAACTCATCAACAGCCTGCTCAAAGAAATCGACTACGAAAACCATCTGCTTGCCAGCGAAGAAGGCAAAGCCGGCGAAATCAAATGGCGCAACGTCAGCGACCTGACAGGCTGGCTAGAGCGCAAAGGCGAACAAGACGGCAAAAACATCATCGAACTCGCCCAAACCGTCGCACTGATGACGCTTTTGGAAGGCAAAAGCGAAGAAGAAGTCGATGCCGTCAAACTCTCGACCCTGCACGCCTCCAAAGGCTTGGAATACCCCTACGTCTTCCTCGTCGGCTGCGAAGAGGGCATCCTGCCGCACAACGACAGCATCGAAGAAGACAATGTTGAAGAAGAACGCCGCCTGATGTACGTCGGCATCACCCGCGCCAAGCGCCAACTTACATTGACCCACTGCGTCAAACGCAAAAAACAAGGCACATGGCAGTTCCCCGAACCCAGCCGCTTCATAGACGAAATGCCGCAGGAAGATATCAAGATTTTAGGGCGCAAAGGCGGCGAACCGATTGTGAGTAAGGAAGAGGGCAGAAGCCATCTGGCGGGAATGCTGGATATGTTGGCGGCGAAAGGGAAGGGCTGATATAGTGGATTAACTTTAAACCAGTACGGCGTTGCCTCGCCTTAGCTCAAAG
>CAUVJL010000167.1:0-4101 GCA_963552075.1 uncultured Neisseria sp. | reverse complement strand
AAGTCTGCTTCACCGCCGCATCCAGCTTCCAGCCGTCCTTCGCTTCGATTTCAAGCTGCAATTCGTTGAGTTCTTTTAATAAAACGTCGTCTGAATTGTGCTCCAAATCATGGCTGACGCGGTGGTAACGGCCCAGCAGGTCGCGGATTTCGCCCAAGCCTTCGGCGACGGTGTCGAATACGGTGGCTTCCTTATCAAAAAACGATTCCTGCGGCACATAAACGATTTTGAGGTTGTTTTGAACAATAATCTGCCCGTCGTCGAGCTTTTGCACGCCGGCGAGGATTTTCAGAAACGAAGACTTACCCGCGCCGTTGCGGCCGATTAAGCCGATTTTTTCGCCGCTGTCGAGTTGAAAGGAAGTTTTGTCGAGCAGGGCGACATGGCCGACGGCAAAGGAAGCGTTTTCTACGGATAAGATGTTCATAAGGAAATAGGGAAAAATAAAATCAAGTCGTGTATTTTAACTGATTTTAAAAAGCTCTGTGATAGGTACGAAGAGAGATGGATAGAACTAAAGAATATTGAGAAACTTGAATCAATCAATATAATTTAACATAATATACATTATGCGAACTAATGTAACAGATAATAAGTTACTCACAAACAAAATCCGCCCCTTATTTTTACAGGCGGATTTTTCCAAGTGCGAACTATTTAATTTTATGCATGCGTTTGTCTGTATAGACACACAGTACACCGCTATTGTTGTAGATGACTTGATGATTGGTATCGCAGAAAAATGCTGACAATTCGATAGGAACTTTTTCACTACCCCATGTTTGTGGTGAAAGGAATATAAGTTTGCCCGGCGTACATTTTTGAATTTCATCTTTATTGATTTTGCTCACCACACAAACATCACTTTGATCGATATTTGTATCAGAATTTGTATCCGACTTCATTTTGTCACAACCAACAACCAGTACAGTCAAAGCCGTCAAAATTAGAATCGAAGATTTCCTCATATCTATTTACTCCTCAATTATTTGGATTTACAAAAAAAATCAAACTAAATTCACAACTTGGCAATAAACTTCGACGGAACCTTTTCAGTCAGCCAAACGCCGTTGTCTGCGAGGTAAAACTGATGACCATCGGCAAGCATGGCTGCGGTGTTGATGGTTAACACTACGGGTTTACCATGTCGGGAACCGACTTTGATTGCGGTTTCGATATCTGCCGAAAGATGGACGAAATGGCGTGAACCTGCATGCAATCCCTGACCAAATATTGACTGCACCGATTTTTCCGCTGTGCCGTGATATAGGATATCAGGCGGTGTCGTTGCGCAATACTGGATGTCAACCTGTTTTGTGGAATGCCCTTGCGCGGCACGAATACGCTTACCGTCTTCTGATACGGTAAACCGTTTTTTATCATTGTTTTCAACGATTTCCATTAAATTATCGTACGTCAATGCAACGCCGGTAAAGTTGTGCTTGGGGTGATTTGCTTGTGCCAGCAGGATATCAATATCCACCCAGCCGTTTTTGTCCAAAGTAATTCCGATCTGTTCGGGTCTGTGACGCAAGATCAGGCTAAGGAATTTGCTGACGGATTTTTGTTGTTTTTCATTTAATCTCATGGGTGTTTTTCTTTCTTTTAAGTATTTTCAGACGACCTTCTCTCTACAAAGGTCGTCTGAAATTTATTTATCCAGCCCTTCCTGCACCATCTGTGCAGCGCGTACCACTGCTCGGGCTTTGTTCTGCGTTTCCTGCCATTCGGAGGTCGGGTCAGAGTCGGCGACGATACCTGCGCCGCTTTGGACGTATAGCGTATTGTTTTTCACTACGGCGGTACGGATGGCGATGGCCAAGTCCATGTCGTTGTTGAAGCCCCATACGCCGACGGCGCCGCCGTAGATGCCGCGTTTGCTCGGTTCGACTTCTTCGATGATTTCCATGGCGCGGACTTTGGGCGCGCCGGAGAGTGTGCCGGCGGGGAACGTGGCGGCGAGGATGTCCATGTTGGTAACGCCCTCTTTCAGACGACCTTCGACGTTGGAAACGATGTGCATCACATGGGAGTATTTTTCAATCACCATTTTGTCGGTTACTTTGACTTCGCCCGTTTTGCTGATGCGTCCGACGTCGTTGCGCCCTAAATCGATAAGCATGACGTGTTCGGCGATTTCTTTGGCATCGCTTAATAAATCCTGCTCATTGGCAAGGTCTTCGGCGGGGGTTTTGCCGCGCAGGCGCGTGCCGGCGATGGGGCGGACGATAACGTCGTCGCGTTCGCGGCGGACGAGGATTTCGGGCGAGGAACCGACGATGTGGAAATCGCCGAAATCGTAGTAAAAGAGGTAAGGCGAAGGGTTGAGCGTGCGCAGGGCGCGGTAGAGGGCGAGCGGGCTGTCGGTAAATTCCATGCTCATGCGCTGGCTGGGGACGACCTGCATGCAGTCGCCTGCGAAGATGTAGTCTTTGATTTTGTCGACGCAGGCTTTGAACGGCTCTTCGCCAAACTCGCTGACGGCTTCGGTGTGTTTGCTGCCGAGCGAGAGCGGGATGGCGCAGCTTTGGCGCAACTGGGTGCGGATGTCTTCGAGGCGTTCGCGGGCGCGTTCGTAGCCGTCGGGCTGCGAGGGATCGGAATAAACGATGAGATGGATTTTGCCGCTCAAATTGTCGATAACCGCCAACTCTTGCGACAGCATCAGTAAGATGTCGGGTGTGCCAAGCGGGTCGGCTTTGGCGCTGTTTTTCAGGCGGTGGGCGAAGTGTTCGAAATTGTAGATGGTTTCGTAACCGAAGTAGCCGACCAATCCGCCGGTAAAGCGTGGCAAGCTTGGGATTTCGGGCGTTTTGAAGCGGTTGTGGAAGGCTTCGATAAAGGGCAGCGGATTGCCGTCGTGTTGCTCAACGATTTCACCGTTTTGATAAACATCGACGTGTTTGCCACTGGCTTTGAGATAGTGGCTGCAAGGCAGGCCGATAAAGGAATAGCGGCCGAAACGTTCGCCGCCGACGACGGATTCGAGCAGGTAGGTATAGGGGCGGTTGGCGAGTTTGAGATAGAGGGAAAGCGGCGTATCCAAGTCGGCAAGGAGTTCCTGCACGAGCGGGATGCGGTTATAGCCTTGAGCGGCTTGGGCTTGATATTCTTGTTTGCTGATCATTTCTTTTCCGTTTGTCGGGTACTTTTCAGACGACCTTATTCGAGTAAAAACCGGTTGAATTATCCGAAAAGTATAGCAGTTTATCGATAGCGTTGACAGTATGCGGGTCGTCTGAAAAAGCAAAACGCCGTTTGCTATCAACGGCGTTTTAGGCTGGGGATATCAGGCGTTTGGCGTAGCGGTATGGCGGTTTTTAGCTTGTTTCCATTTGTATGCGTAGCCGAGTACGACCGGAATCAGCGACAGGATGAATTTGAAGGTCCAGCTTGCATACCATGGTCTGTTCAGAATAATAGCCTCTCCTCCCGAAGCGGGAACGACGATGTCTTTGATGGCGAACCAATCCAAATATGGCCACCAACACATCACCAAGCTGCCTAAAAACAGCGGCCAGATATTACGGCTCAAATTAATCTGCCACAGGCGGAAGCATACGCCTGCCCATACCAGCGTCAGGCCGGTAATCAGGAAGATGGTGTAAGTATCGGCGCCGAGAAAGGCGGCGATGAAATAAGTCAGCACCACCCAAATGACGGCAAGGACAAGGACGATGATTTCTTCAGGACGTTTGAACATTTCAGCGCTTCTCCAAAGCAATGTCGCATCATACGGTTTAGGGCGGGCTGACGATTGGCGGCGCGGGAATCTTTAGGGATAACATATAAAACGTCGCTTCCGCACCGGTCAGCCTGCCTGAAAGTCTGTTCAGGCGATACTATACCCGAAACGAAATAGTTTGAATATGCTACTTATTGCTAGGACGGGCGTTTTAGACGACCCTCAAATCGTTGAAAAAGGTCGTCTGAAAACCGATACCTTCAGACGCCCTTAAACCATTTTCAGACGACCTCTTTGCGCCCTGTCTTTCCGATGTATAGTGGATTAACTTTAAATCAGGACAAGGCGACGAAGCCGCAGATAGTACAGATAGTACGGAACCGATTCACTTGGTGCTTCAGCACCTTAGAGAATCG
>CAUVJL010000166.1:0-4114 GCA_963552075.1 uncultured Neisseria sp. | reverse complement strand
TCTTGGGCGGTAACGCAGCCAACAACAACGGCAACGTTACGACCAGCGACATCGGTGGTACAGGCGAAGACAACATCCACGACGCGATCAAGTCAGTGAAAGCGACAGCCGACAAAGGTTGGAACCTGAATGCCAACGATGAGACCTCGTCTGAAAAAATCGCTGCGGGCGACACAGTAACCTTCAAAGAAGGCAAAAACGTCAAAGTCAGCCGCAACGGTAAGAGCATTACCATAGCAACTTCAGACGACGTATCCTTCAAGACAGTAACTGTCGGCGACAGTGTATTGACGGATAACGGTCTGACCGTGGGCAACGGCAAAGCAGGCAAACCTGTCAGTCTGACCAAAGACGGACTGAACAACGGCGGCAACAAGATTGCCAACGTAGCCGCAGGTGAAGCCGACACCGACGCAGTGAATGTTGCACAGCTCAAAGCAGCCGCAGCGAAAGCTACGTCTAAAGTGGAGAGCGGTAATGACAACATCGTTGTTGCACCTGAGCAAAATGCCGACGGCAGCACCACTTATAAAGTGGCGACCGCACCTAACCTCAAAGCCGACAGCTTCACCGCAGGCGATACCGTTGTAAACAAAGACGGTGTTAAAGTTGGTGACAAAGTGGCACTGGGTAGAGACGGTCTGAAAGCAGGCGATGTGAACATCACCGCCGACGGCATCAATGCAGGCAACAAAGCCATCAGCAACGTTGCCGAAGGTAAGAAAGACACCGACGCAGTGAACGTTGCACAGCTCAAAGCAGCTGCAGCGAAAGCCACATCCAAAGTGGAAAGCGGCAACGACAACATCGTCGTCACGCCTGAGCAAAATGCCGACGGTAGCACCACCTATAAAGTGGCTACTGCCCCCGACCTTAAAGCTGACAGCCTGACCACAGGTGATACCGTTGTGAACAACGATGGCGTTAAAGTTGGCGATAAAGTGGCGTTGACTAAAGACGGACTGGACAACGGCGGTAACAAGGTTGCTAACGTAGCTGCAGGCGAAGCCGACACCGACGCAGTGAACGTTGCGCAGCTCAAAGCAGCCGCAGCGAAAGCTACGTCGAAAGTGGAAAGTGGCAACGACAACATTGTCGTCACACCTGAGCAAAATGCCGACGGCAGCACCACCTATAAAGTGGCTACTGCCCCCGACCTTAAAGCTGACAGTCTGACCACAGGCGATACCGTTGTGAACAACGACGGCGTCAAAGTCGGCGACAAAGTGGCTCTGGGTAAAGACGGTCTGAAAGCAGGCGATGTCAACATCACTGCCGACGGTATCAATGCAGGCAACAAAGCCATCAGTAACGTTGCTGAAGGCAAGAAAGATACTGATGCAGTAAATGTTGGACAGTTGAACCGTCTGACCGCTGCTGCTAAGACAGAAGTCGAAGCTGGTACCAACATTGCCAGCGTCAGCAGCAAACAAGGTGCGAACAAACAAACTGTTTACACCATTAATGCTGATGGTGCGAGCGTCTCCGCAGGTTCCGACAAAATTGTCGTGACTAAAGGCAAAAAAGACGCCAACAATGTGACCGACTACGCGGTTGACCTGTCTAAAGCCGTCAAAGACGACATCGCCAAAGGCGTAGCGGCGAAAGACGCGGTAGACAACAAAGGCATCAGCTTCGCAGGCGACAGCGGTACGACCGTTGCCAACAAACTGGGTGATACCGTAGCCGTTAAAGGCGATGCCAACATTACCACCACCGCAGGCGCAAACGGCATTCAGGTCGGCCTCAACAAAGACCTGAAAGTCGACAGCGTCACGACAGGCGGCGTAACCGTTAACGCTCAAGGCATTAGTATTGGTGCGCCGACTGCGTACAATCCGGCAAATACCGTCAGCCTCAGTCCGAATGGTCTAAACAACGGTGGACAACGCATCACCAACGTCGCTCCGGCGAAAGAAGGTACTGATGCAGTCAACCTGAACCAGCTTGTTGGTATGGGTAACGCTCTGCAAAACAACATTGCAAACGTCGGCAAAAAAGCCTACGCAGGTGTAGCGGGTGCGATTGCACAAGGCTCGATTCCGCAAGTAACCCGTCCGGGTGCGACCGGTATCGGCGTGGGTAGCGGCTACTACGGTGGTCAATCCGCCATGGCAATCGGCGTGTCTGCGATGAGCGACGGCGGTAACTGGATTGTTAAAGGCAACTTCTCTGCCAACACAGACGGTCACGTCGGTGTCGGAGCAGGTGCGTTGTACCAGTGGTAAGCTAACGGCTCTTAGCTGAAGCAAAGCAAAGGTCGTCTGAAATCCAAAAAAGGGTTTCAGACGACCTTTTTTTATATGAACGAAGGGAGCGTGAAGAAATCAATTGCGAATAGGGAGGATTCGCATATTGTCGATATAAGACGGCGGGTATCAAGCAAAACTAAAAAACTATTTGCAGAAGGGTAGTCGCGTTATCGAGAAAGTCGGGCGAGGGCAAACTGAAGTGGAAATATCTGTGCAGAAATGGCGGCTCGTGGCTTGGCTTATTTGTATTTGAATCCACGATAGTCCAATATATCTGCGGTTTGCTGTCTTGTATCCGCTTGACTGTTTTCTCTATTCTTGGTTTGCATCGTTGTAAAAAAGGTCGTCTGAAACCGAATACATTGGTTTCAGACGACCTTTCATTTTGGTGTCGTGTTTAAGCAGATTGTCCTTTTTTATCTCCGTTCCAAGGCGCAACTTTGAGCAATAGCAACATCCCAGGAATCCCCAATATAAAACACAGCCAGAAGAAATTGACATAGCCCATCTTTTCAATCAGAAAACCTGCTGACGCGTTCATAAACGTGCGCGGTACGGCGGATAGGCTGGACAGCAGTGCAAACTGTGTGGCGGTAAATGCGGTATTGGTTTGTTGCGCCATATATGACACAAATGCCACTGTACCCAAGCCCACACCCACTGCCTCGGCAGCAATGACGACTGCCAGCATGGTTCGTTCTGATGCGCCCACATGCTCGAAATGTCCGAAACTTGCCAGCCACGCAAAACCTAAAATCGTAACCCATTGCACCAAACCAAACAGCCACAATGCACGGTTAACGCCTAATTTGTTTACCCAAATGCCGCCGATAATCCCGAAAATCACCGCCGGCCACAGTCCCGCGTTTTTCGCAATCAGTCCCATGTCAGTTGGTGAGAAGCCCATATCGATATAAAACGGGTTTGCCAGCGCAGTTGCCATGCTGTCGCCCAGTTTATACAGCACGATAAAAGCCAAAATAATCAACGCCTGTTTAACGCTTTGACGGGTAAAGAAATCACGGAAAGGCTCGATAACGGTATCTTTCAAGCCTTTTGCACCGACGGGTTGTTGTGCCGGTTCTCGCGCGACAAATAAAGTAGCCAATAAACCCGGAATCATGAATAGAGCGGTAATGACGAATACAGATGACCAAGGCATCCTATCGGCTAAAATCAGACTTAATGAAGCTGGAATCAGCGAGGAAATACGATAGGCATTCACATACAGCGAGTTACCTAAAACCAACTCTTCATCGGACAACACTTCGCGACGGAAAGCATCAATCACAATATCCTGACTGGCAGAAAAAAATGCTACTACCAAAGACAGCCCCAAAATAATCGACAAATGTTCTTGCGGGCGGACAAACGCATAGGCAGCCAAAAGCAGCAAAAGCGCGATCTGCATCACCAACATCCAACCGCGTCGCAAACCTAAAAACGGCAGGCGTACAGAGTCCAGAAGCGGAGACCAGATAAATTTCCAAGTGTAGGGAAAACCAATCAGAGCAAACAGCCCGATGGTTTTCAAATTAACCTCGTTGAGGCGCAGCCACGCAGGAATCAGGCTGTATAGGAAATAAAGCGGCAGCCCCGATGTGAAGCCCGTAAAAATACAAATCAGCATATTGCGCGAAAAAATCCGCTGCATAGTGCTTGGTTGGGAATCAGTCATAATGGATGAGCAGTACAAAAAGAAAGGCACATTGTAACAAATCCTGCGTAGCAGGGCGGGATTGCCTACTGTAAGGGTTTAAAAACAAATGAGAGGGCGTGAATTGCCGCAGCGAAGGTATAGTGGATTCACTTTAAACCAGTACGGCGTTGCCTCGCCTTAGCTCAAAGAGAACGATTCTCTA
>CAUVJL010000165.1:0-4146 GCA_963552075.1 uncultured Neisseria sp. | reverse complement strand
GATAGTACGACAAGGCGAGGCAACGCCGTACTGGTTTAAAGTTAATCCACTATAAGCATCAGGAATGCAGGCAGATTCAGTGTTGCTCCTTATGCCGCCGCTTCGAGTTTTTCGACCATGCCGACGCCGACGCCGCAGATGCCGACGTGCACCGCCACTACCGGCGATACGGGAACGCCGTCATCCAAGCAGATACCGGTCCGCTTGAAGAAGCGTTCTGCAAATATCCGATACCGGTCGCGTTCGCCCGTATAAAGACCGCCAAGGATAAACTGTTCCCTTGTTTTGCCTTGCATCAGTTTCAACACTTGGTCGATGATGGCATCAAACATTTTTTCGTCATCGGAAGTGGATTCGACCCGGCACAACTGATCTTGCGAAAAGCGCAATACGGCGTGCAGCCCCAACCAGTCGCACAACGAAGCACCCAATCTTGCCATCGTGCCGCTGCCGACAAGGGATTTGATTGTGGACAGTCCGAAAATGATGTTGCAACGTTCTTTTAAACCTTCCAAGTACGCAACAATTTCCGTCGGCGTTTTTCCTTCGCGTAACAGGCGGTCTGCTTCCAAAGCAAAAAAGCCTTCGGGCATACAGCATGTCCCTGTATCGACGACATGGACTTTCAACTGCGGAACCTGTTCAGCAACTTGACGCACCATATCGGCAGAATCACTTAATTTGTGGCTCAACGTCGTCACAATGGCTTCGTGATAACCCTGACCGACCAAATATTGAAAAGTCCTCAATAAATCTTCAGACGACGGCGGTGTTGTAGAAACATCGCTGTCCAAATGCTCGCGGCGCCAATTGCAATATTCTTCATTGCTGATTTCCAGTCCGTCAGCGAACTCTTGTTGTTCCATAAATACATTCAGATGCAGAATCTGAATCGGGCTGTCCCGATCGAGTATGCCCGACAAAGAGCCACTCGACGTGGACAATACCGCGCAACGATATAAGGCATAAGAGCCTGCCATAAACTGCTCCCTTGTGCATCAAACAATGCAAAATCTCAAATAAATAAAGGACCATCTAAGCGGTCTATTTTAATGATAAACGGTATGTAAATTTTTGTCTACATATTAATAGTTTTGAGCATTATTTTGAAACTAAACACTATATTCTAAAATAATAGTTATCATTCATTGCCATATGGTTTTTATGCCTCCTTTTAAACACCTGCGTTTACATATCGTTTACAATACAGCTACTTCTCAATCAAAAGACCACCTCATGCCGAAAATCACCCTGATTGCCGCCTGCGCGCCCGACCGCTGCATAGGCATCAACAACACCATGCCTTGGCACTTGCCCGAGGACTTCGCATTTTTCAAATCCTATACCCTCGACAAACCCGTCGTGATGGGGCGAAAAACTTGGGAATCCCTACCCCGCAAGCCGCTGCCCGGCCGCCGCAATATCGTCATCAGCCGTCAGGCAGATTATCCGGCAGAAGGCGCGGAAACCGTTGGCAGCCTTGAGGAGGCTTTGGCATTATGTGCCGCTGCGGAAGAAGTCATCATCATGGGTGGCGCACAAATCTATGCCCAAGCGCTGCCGCTTGCCAGCGATTTGCGGATTACCGAAGTGGCATTAGACGTCCAAGGCGATGCGTTTTTCCCCGAATTTTCGCCGTCAGAATGGCGCGAAGCCGCCCGCGAAACCCACACCTCTGCCAACGGCACGGGCTACGCATTCGTCCATTACACCCGCATCCGATAAAAAAACAGACAGTTTGCCGTCAAACCGTCCGCCAGTGATGCGATGAATCAATAAAATCACAAAGGTCGTCTGAAAAACAGTTTTCAGACGACCTTTTGATTATCAAACAAGCCGATACAGTGAATTAAATTAAGCCAGCCGTAGCGTGGGCTTCGCCCGCGAATCTGCCGATCAAATTCTGATTCGGACAATCAACCAAGCCGTTTTCCGTGGGCAAAGACGCTACAATCTAAAATCACAAAGGTCGTCTGAAAACCGTTTTTCAGACGACCTTTTGATTATCAAACAGCCGATATAGTGAATTAAATTAAGCCTGCCGTAGCGTGGGCTTCGCACGCGAATCCGCTGATCAAATCCTGATTCGGACAATCAACCAAGCCGTTTCCTCGTGGGCAAAGCCCACGCTACAATCCGCGTCCAGTATCAGCGGCGTACCGTTATTCCCCAACCCTCCTACCAAGCCAGCCGTAGCGTGGGCTTTGCCCACGAGTCTGCCGAGCAAATTCTGATTCGGACAATCAACCAAGCCGTTTTCCGTGGACAAAGACGCTACAATCTAAAATCACAAAGGTCGTCTGAAAACCGGTTTTCAGACGACCTTTGTGATTCTCAAACAGCCGATATAGCGAATTAAATTAAGCCAACCGTAGCGTGGGCTTCGCCCGCGAATCTGCCGATCAAATCCCGAACCGGACAATCGTCCAAGCCGTTTTTCGTGGGCAAAGCCCACGCTACAATCCGCGTCTAGTATCGGCGGCGTACCGTTATTCCCCCAACCCGCCTACCAAGTCGAATAAGGATGCTTGCTCAAATACGCATTGGTAAATTTTCCTTCCGACGTAATCTCCGCGCCCAGCCAGTCCGGTTTTTCAAACGGTGTATCTTCCGCAGGCAGCTCGACCTCCGCCACCACCAAAGGCGCGTTATCGCCGAAATACTCGTCGATTTCAAACACAAAACCTTTAAATTCCACCCGATAACGGTGTTTTTCCATCTTAAACGGACACATCGTCTCCATCATCTGCCGCGCGTGCGCCAAAGGAATTTCGTATTCAAACTCGCTACGGCTGACATCCGAAATATAGCCTTTCAAAGTCAGCCAAGCCTTATCGTCAATAATGCGCACGCGGATGGTGCGCTCTTTTTCCACGCTCAAATAGCCCTGCCGCAACACTTGCGGCGCGGAGGCTTCGCGCTTCCAGTCATCGTTTTTCAACAGGAAGCGGCGTTCGATTTCAATAGTCATCTGTTTGATTCCAATATAAAAGAAGGTCGTCTGAAAACAGGTTTTGCACACACCTTAAAACGGCTTGAACACCACCATATACAAAGCGACGACCATCATCAATACAGGCACTTCGTTAAACACCCTGTACCACTTGTGCGAATGCGTATTGCGTTTTTCCTCAAAGCCGCGAAGCAGCGCGCCGCAATAAAATTGATAAGCCAAAAGCAGCAGGCCCATCAACAGCTTCACATGCAGCCAGCCCTGCCCCCACCAGCCCGTCACAAACGGAATCACAATGCCGCACACCAGCGTCCCGAACCCCAACGGCGACATAAACTTATACAGCCGCCGCGCCATCGCCGAGAGCCGCTCATATTCCACCGGCTGCTCCGCCGCTTCGACCTGAGCCAGATTCACAAAAATCCGCGGCAGGTAAAACAGCCCGGCGAACCACGAAATCACAAAAAACACATGCAAGAGCTTAAACCACAAATACATTTTCAGACGACCTCACGCTCGAAAACGCGTATTTTACCCGCCAAACCGCAGCGGCTGTTTTCTTTATGTCAACGACTGTCTGTTTTACGCCCGAAAAATTGTAAATCACGTCATAATTTCGAACAGTTGATATGCAATAAAATTAAACTTTGTTAAAATGCACATGTAATTAAAACCAATAGCCGCCATACCTCGCGGAACAAACACAAAACGGAAAGAAAACATGATTAAGCAATTTGAAATCAGCACCAGCGTTCAAAAACAACTCAGCGACTACCTCGCCGCCAACCAGACCGACCTCAAAACCGCCATGGCGGACGAAACCCGCAACGGCGAAGTCGCCGCCATCATCCATGCCGGCCTGCCCATGATGGTGCGCAAAATCTATTCTCTGGAAAAAATGAAAAACTTCTTCTGGACGAAAAAAGAACTGATGGTCGAATTCGTCGCCATGCGCCTTGCCGCCGCCGAAAAGAAAAACGCTAAGAAAAAACGCTGATTCCTTCCAGCTCATTGAAGGAAAAGATGGAAAGGTCGTCTGAAAACCGACAGCAAGGTTTTCAGACGACCTTTATCATTGTGAAATCACTATATAATACCGTCCATCAAACTTCCCGATACGAGCCAGCCATGTCCGCATCCCAACCCACCATCGCCGCCATCGCCACCGCCCCCGGACGCGGCGGCGTCGGCGT
>CAUVJL010000164.1:0-4154 GCA_963552075.1 uncultured Neisseria sp. | reverse complement strand
AAATCCCGACCAATAATTTGCCCAGTTCCACCGCCGATTCATGCGTCAAACCGCCGAACATCACATGCGACATTTGCTTAATCTGCGCCTCAACCGCCTGATTCAAAACGGGATGATTGTAGCCGTGTATCGCACACCACCAAGACGACATCCCGTCAATCAGCCGCGTACCGTCCGCCAATTCGATATGCACGCCCTCCGCACGGCGCACCGGATAAACAGGCAACGGATCGGTCATGGACGTATAGGGATGGAGCAGATGGGCGCGGTCGAAATCGAGCAGGGAGGAAGAGTGTTCGGGCAACATATTTTCTGAGAAGGGTTTATATCAAATTCCGCTATTTTAACCCACTCTGATTAGATGAAAACCTGAAAAGTCCCTATCGGATAAGGGAAAGGTCGTCTGAAAACCTGTTTTCGGTGATGTGGTTCATATCCGGCATAGTATAGTGGATTAACTTTAAACCAGTACGGCGTTGCCTCGCCTTGCCGTACTATCTGTACTGTCTGCGGCTTCGTCGCCTTGTCCTGATTTAAATTTAATCCACTATATGTAGAAAGATTTCAGGCAACCTAAAAACAAGCCGTTTGAAAGGCGGACTTTCAAACGGCTTTATTTTGGGAAGTTCAAGTGAAATAGCTAATCACGGCGTGAACATGAATACGCCCTATATTCTGTCGATATCCCAAAACCAAAGACATTAAAAGACAAATTCAGGTCAATGAAGGCAGATTAATGCAGCGTACTGTTTGATCCTTCATCAGAGTCGCAGAAATTGCAGTAATGATAGACGTCGACGTCTATTTCCGTACCCGTCAGATAACAAAATTCTATGATTTCCCGACTAAATCCTATATAGGGATTTTGTTCTGCATCCACAACATATTCAGGGACAATTTCCAACCAAAATTTTGCTTGGTATTGCCGACGGAATCGGGCAAGTGCATCAATGTTCCCGTGCAATTGGCGGACAATCCGCAGGCACTGCCCTTCTACGTCATTGACCGGCTGATCTTGGCGGCAGCCATTCCATGCGCTCCAATCAGCCGGCTGTGGGCGTAGCATTCCATTAGCTAAATGCGTCTCTCCACACCGGGTAACAGAAAACGGCTGGATACCGAGCAATTGCGTCAATTCATCGGCGCAATTGTGGTCGGATACCATACGGAAATAGCTGTAACAATTGGGGAGAATCATCATATTTTTGTTTTCAGACGACCTTCACATCATCCCTACAACTCAATCCCTTTCAGCTTCGCCACGGTATTGATGTCTTTATCGCCGCGGCCGGACAGGTTGACCAGAATCACTTGGTCTTTGCCCATTTTCGGCGCGTTGGCAACTGCCCATGCGAGGGCGTGGCTGGATTCGAGCGCGGGGATGATGCCTTCGAAGCGGCACAACAAATCAAAGGCTTCGAGTGCTTCGTCGTCTTTGGCGACGGTGTATTCGACGCGCTTGATGTCGTTCAGGTGGCTGTGTTCCGGGCCGATGCCGGGGTAGTCGAGGCCTGCGGAAACGGAGTGCGTACCCAAGACTTGGCCGTTTTCGTCCTGCATCAGGTAGCTGCGGAAGCCGTGCAATACGCCGATGGGGGCTTTGCTGGTAATCGGTGCGGCGTGGTCGGGGGTGTCCACACCCAAACCGCCGGCTTCCACGCCGACGAGGCGCACGTTTTCTTCGCCGATATACGGGTGGAACAGGCCGATGGCGTTCGAGCCGCCGCCGACGCAGGCAACGGCGACGTCAGGCTGTCTGCCGATGGCTTCCTGCATCTGCGCTTTGGCTTCGTTGCCGATGACGCATTGGAAATCGCGCACCATTTCGGGATACGGCGCGGGGCCGGCGGCGGTGCCGATGATGTAGAACGTGTCGTCCACGCGGGCGACCCATTCGCGCATGGCTTCGTTCATTGCGTCTTTCAGCGTGCGGCTACCGCTGTCGACGCTGACTACGTTTGCGCCCAATAATTTCATGCGGAACACGTTGGGCATTTGGCGCTGGATGTCGTCCGCGCCCATGTACACGTCGCAAGTCATGCCGAAGCGGGCGGCAACGGTGGCGGAGGCCACGCCGTGCTGACCCGCGCCGGTTTCGGCGATGACGCGTTTTTTACCCATACGACGGGCAAGCAGCGCCTGACCGATGGTGTTGTTTACCTTGTGCGCGCCAGTGTGGTTCAAGTCTTCGCGTTTCAACCAGATTTGCGCACCGCCCAGATACTCGGACAATCGCGCGGCATGGTAAACGGGGCTGGGGCGGCCGACGTAGTGTTTCAAATCGCGGTGGAATTCTTCCCAAAACGACGGGTCGTTTTTCGCTGCTTTATAGGCATCCGCCAGCTCTTGCAAGGCGGGAATCAGGGTTTCGGAGACATAAAGCCCGCCGTGTTCGCCGAAAAAGCCCTTCTCGTCGGGCGCGTGGTAGTTTTTCATCGGATTTCTTCCTTGTCTGTTTTTTCAGACGACCTCGGTCTGCTAAAGGCCGTCTGAAAGGGGAAATTGTCGGCAATTATAACTGCTTTTCACACAAACCCGCCATTTCGAAAAACGCCCGATACGCCGCCGCCTTTTTCGCCAAACTCAAAGGATAAGCGCGCGAAGTGGACGGCAGGCGGGTCAGGGTCAAATCCCGTCCGGCAAACGGAAACGGCACAGTTTCGCCCGTTTTCGGCATTTTGATGCCGCCGCCCTGAATATCGAGCAGGACTTCCGTCGCCTTGCCGCCGGTGGTGCAGATATGGCGGCAGTCGGGCATCTGCGCCAACACCGCCGCTAAATCGACGGTTTCGACCACTTGCAAAAACTTGTCCGACGCATTGCCGTGTTCCCGCACCGCCTTCAACACGGTCGGGCAGGACGCAATCCCCCGTTCGCGCAAAAACGCCTTGATTTTCTCCGCATCAAACGCTTTTTCAGACAGCATTTGGAAATGCGCTGCATCATTAAAAAACACCAGCCCGTAGACGCGCCACATATCGTTTTGGAAATTCGGATAATGAAACTGCATCGCGCGTTTGTCTTCCTTGGGCGGAAACGTCCCCATCATCATCACCGTCGCCCGCGGCGGCAGCAAGGCGGGGAAAGGATGGGATTCGATTTCGAGCGGAGCGGACATCATGATTTCCTTGATAAAAATATTGAACACAAAGCAGCCGGTTGCCGCCTTTTCAGACGACCTGCCGATTAATACTGATAGACAAGTTTTCTCCCCCAACAAGTTTCCGGCTGTTTCACATTATGCTCTTCCACCAATTCATTTTCCGCTTTCGGGCGGGCCGATACCGTCCAGATATCCGGCCGGTCACGATTCCAAGTCAGCAAGGAAACATTATCAAATACGCAACCCAAAATATCGGTTTGTTTGGGTTCAATCTCTATTTCCACAATATTCTTTTTACCGTCCAGCGTGATCAAGCCTGTAAAAGGCATATTTTCAGGAGCCAACCATGCCAGCCAAACTTTGCCGGATTCAATGTATCGCACTTCATGCAAACCGAGCTTCTCATTTTCGCCCAATTGCGGCACCGGCAGCGCGAAAGACTCATCCAACTGGCACCCCGTCAGCCGGTAATCGTCAGGCGAAGGCGTTCGCTTATCCTTCGTACCGACATACTTCCACCCAAAATCTTCAGCGTCCACACGGCACAACCAACCTTCCGACCAAACCGGTTTCCGATCGGCTACTTCCGTCGGCTTCAGAAAGACGCCTTCGCCCATATTTTGGTCATAAAACTTCCGTTCCACCGCCTTAATCATCACGCCCTTCCATTCAATAGGCTTAGGGAAGACTGCATACTCGTAAGATTCGATATCCTTTTTCCACCGAAAATGCAACTCCGTTCCGGCGGGCAATGGAAAACCATCTACCACCGTATCTTCCCGAAGCACATACCCTTCCGGTTTTTGCTGCCCCATCCACACGCTCCACGCCTGCACGCCCAAACAGCACAGCAAAAACACGTTGAACCTGACAGCCATTGCTTTAAACAACGGTCTTTCAGCCTTCAACATCATATCGACAAGCATCAAGCCCAGTATGGCGACCACCGTCAGCCAAATAAAGTTATAAAACGGCAGCATTTTTTCTTTCTTTATCCGTTATAGTGGATTAACTTTAAACCAGTACGGCGTTGCCTCGCCTTAGCTCAAAG
>CAUVJL010000163.1:0-4180 GCA_963552075.1 uncultured Neisseria sp. | reverse complement strand
CCCGTACACGGCGGGCGTTGCCGCCTTGTCTCATTTTTATTTTAATCCACTATACTAAATAACTAAAATTCCTCTATATTTTGATTTTCAGACGACCTATGCCCTACCCCAACCGTCTGGATTTTATGACTCAAGCAGTTTACGCAAAGACTGATTGTTGTATTTGATATCGGCAATCATTCGGTCGTATTGGTGCATTCTACGGAGCGATCGGGTTATCAGATAGACCGAGAAAAAAATCAAACTGATGTTCATCAAACTGACCAACACAAGCAAAGGCCAAACATCCACAGCCTCGTACCATTTCGATGTCGCAATCAAGGCACTGAAAATAGACAAAGGCAGCGCGAACACGGCAATACCCGTACGCATGACGGCAAGTGCCGTGCGTTTTTCAGCAAGGAGAAGCTGCACTTGATTGATGCTGAGGATATCGTTTTGCTGTTCGGTAATCATAGGGCGCATCTAGAACAAATTGACTTGAATCACGGCAAACCGGCAAATATGGTTTGATGTTACCCGAAAGTCTTGAAAATAAAAACAAAGGTCGTCTGAAAATTTTCAGACGACCTTTGCTATTCCTCTTCACACCGTTTGAGAATATTGGGCTTTGGTTTCCCTATGGCGCAGGTGGTAGTCGAACACCATGGCGATATTGCGTATCAGGAAGCGGCCTTTGGGGGTAACGGTCAGTCCGTGCGGTTTCAGGCGGACGAGTCCGAGGGAGGCAAGTTGTTCCAAGTCGGCAAGTTCGTCTTTGAAATAGCGGTCGAACGGGATACCGAACACGCTTTCGTAGATTCGGTAATCCAAGGAGAAACGGCACATCAAATCTTGGATGATATTGCGGCGCAAAAGGTCGTCCTGATTGAGTTGGTAGCCGCGCATGATGGGCAGGTGTTCGGCATCGAGCGCGGCATAGTAGGCGTCGATGTCGCGTTCGTTTTGGGAGTAGGTGCTGCCGATTTTGCCGATGGAGGATACGCCGATGGCAACTAAATCGCAGTCCGCGTAGGTCGAGTAGCCTTGGAAGTTGCGCTGGAGGAAGCCTTCTTTGAGGGCGATGGAGAGTTCGTCATCGGGTTTGGCGAAGTGGTCCATACCGATGAAGACATAGCCGCGTTCGGTCAGGGTTTGGACGCAGTATTGCAGCATATCGAGTTTTTCTTCGCTGCCGGGAACGGCTTCGGTATCGATACGGCGTTGCGGCTTGAAGATATGCGGCAGGTGGGCATAGTGATAAAGGGCAAGGCGGTCGGGATCGAGCGACAAGACAGTGTCAATGGTGGTTTTGATGCTTTCGGCGGTTTGATGCGGCAGGCCGTAAATCAAATCGACGCTGACGGATTTGAACCCGGCTTCGCGGGCGGCATCGATGACTTCTTTGGTTTCGTCGTAGCTTTGGATGCGGTTGACCGCTGCCTGCACTTTGGGATCAAAGTCCTGAATACCGACGCTCATGCGGTTGAAGCCGAGCTTGCCGAGCATGAGGACAGTTTCGCGGCTGACTTTTCGCGGATCGATTTCGATGGAGTATTCGCCGCCGGGGATAAGTTGGAAATGTTTGCGTATCATGCGGAATACGCGTTCGATTTGGTCATCGCTTAAGAAGGTCGGCGTACCGCCGCCGAAGTGCAGTTGCGCGAGCTGATGCCGTCCGCCCAGATGCGGGGCGAGCAGCTCCATTTCTTTTTCAAGGTATTCGATGTAGGCATCGGCGCGGCTTTTGTCTTTGGTGATGATTTTATTGCAGCCGCAGTAGTAACAAATGGTGTTGCAGAAGGGGATGTGGATATAAAGCGAAAGGGGCTTGTTCAAAGCCCCCATACCGCGCTGATTCAAGGCATTGATATATTCGGCTTCGCGAAATCCGTCATGGAATCGGTCGGCTGTCGGGTATGAAGTGTAGCGCGGACCGCTGGAAGGAAGGCTGGCAATGAGTTCGCGGTCAAACTCAGGTTTGTCATTGTTTCTATTGTGATTATTTTGTATCGGTATTACTTTCATGGCGTGTGCGTGATTAGAGTAATGATGTTAGGCAATTTTCGGATAGTTTGGTAGAATGCCACAGTATGATAAACCTGTCTTGATATGTGTCAATAACTTACGTAATCATGACAGGATAAAAACCTTAATTTTAAGGGTGTTTTATGACCACACACAATGCTATGCATCAGATGAAAACCCTGTGTTCTTCCTGTTCGCTGCGTGAACTCTGCCTGCCTGTCGGGCTTTTGCCCAATGAGTTTGCACAATTGGACGCGGTCATCCGACAGAGCCGCCGCTTGAAGAAGGGTGAATATCTGTTCCGCACCGGTGAGCCTTTCGCGTCGCTGTTTGCCATCCGTGCCGGTTTTTTCAAAACCACGGTTGCCAGCCAGGACGGCCGCGATCAGGTTACCGGCTTTTTTATGTCCGGCGAACTCATCGGCATGGACGGCATTTGTTCCCATGTCCACAGCTGCGACGCGGTGGCTTTGGAAGACAGCGAAGTGTGTGAGCTGCCCTTCACCCACATCGAAGAGCTGGGGCACAACATCCCCAGCCTGAGAAGCCATTTTTTCAGATTAATGAGCCGCGAAATCGTGCGCGACCAAGGCGTGATGCTGCTTTTGGGCAATATGCGCGCCGAAGAACGTCTGGCGGCGTTTTTGCTTAACCTGTCCCAACGCCTTTACTCGCGCGGATTTGCCGCCAACGATTTCATCCTGCGGATGTCGCGCGAAGAAATCGGCAGCTATCTGGGGCTGAAACTCGAAACCGTCAGCCGCACACTGTCCAAGTTCCACCACGAAGGCTTGATTTCGGTCGAACACAAACACATCAAAATTCTCGACTCGCAAGCCCTCAAAAAAATGGTGTCCGGCTGTTCGCACGCCATCTGATGGATACCGATACCATTTTCAAACAAAATCCAAGGTCGTCTGAAAAATTTTCAGACGACCTTCTTCATAAAATCCAATTATGAAACACAAGAAAAAACTCATTGCCTTGACCGCTGTCTGCGCCCTGCTCGCCTACTGGCTCTATCCCGACCAACATCCCGTTTACCCCGCAAGTGACCATTACGACCCGAAAACGCAAACCTTCTTCAACCCCGAACCGCAGCAGAAACCGACCGGCCTGACCGGCGCATTTTGGAAAATCCTGACCGACCCGCAGGCAACGCGCCCGCCCAAACCTCTGCCTACCGTCAAACCCGATTGGCAAACCTTCCTCTCCGCACCCGAAGGAAAAAGCCGCTTCGTCTGGTTCGGACATTCCACCCTATTGATGCGGATCGGCGGGCAAACCGTCATTACCGACCCCGTTTTCGGCAATTCCGTCTCACCCATCCCCATCACCATGAAACGCTTCCAGCCTGCACCCGCAGAAATCGACGAACTGCCGCCCGTCGATGTCATCCTGATTTCACACAGCCACTACGACCACCTCGAAAAAGACAGCGTGCAGGCACTCAATTCAAAAGGCAACAGCCATTTCATCGTCTCACTCGGCATGGGCGTACTGCTGAAAAAATGGGGCGTGCCGCAAGAGCGCATTACCGAACTCGATTGGTGGCAAAGTACCAAACGCAACGGCATCCGCTACACCGCACTACCTGCCCGCCACGATTCATCCCGAACCCTGACCGACCACAACCAAGCCCTGTGGTCCAGCTTCGTCATCGAACATGGCAATGAAAAATTCTATTTTCACGGCGACTCGGCACAAGGCAGCCATTTCGACAAAATCGCCGAAAAATTCAACGGGTTCGATATCGCGTTCATCGAAAACGGGCAATACAGCGAACATTGGCCCAACAACCACCTCTTCCCCGAACAAACCGCCCGCTATGCCGCGCAGCTTGCCCCCAAACGCTTCATGCCCATCCACTGGGGCGCCTACGCCATGGCACTGCACGCTTGGAACGAACCCCTGCTGCAAAGCCTCCCGCTGGCACGCAGCTTGGGCGTAAGTCCGCTGACCCCTCTAATGGGGCAAGTCTTCGATGCCGATACCGCCACGCAAGACTGGTTTGCCGAACCTTTACAATAAAGCTGCCCAGGGGTCGTCTGAAAACAAATACAGCAAGTTCCATCAAGTCATAAATATAGTGGATTAACTTTAAACCAGTACGGCGTTGCGTTACCTCGCCTTAGCTCAAAGAGAACGATTCTCTAAGGTGCTGAAGCACCAA
>CAUVJL010000162.1:0-4261 GCA_963552075.1 uncultured Neisseria sp. | reverse complement strand
GTAGTACATAAGGGCGTTGGCAACGCCGTATCATTGCAATTTTAATCCACTATAAATTTTAAAGATAAGAATGCTCTAGTAATCCAAGTTTGAACCGATACCACGTTGTCTCAACTTAGCCCAAAGATTGCGACTGAAGGTCTAAAATGACAATAGATTTATATGGTAACTGATTGATGCAATGGGCTGCAACAAATGGGATGAACGGCGAAAAGGTCGTCTGAAAGCGAATATTTCATTTTCAGACGACCCTTTTGGATTTGAACTCAATAAATAATGTTTTTGCCGTAGCTTTCTAAAATTGATTTGATTTTGAGGATGGTTTCTTTGGGGGGCGGATGTACGCCGGTGAGTTTGTAGGTGTCGCCGCACAATGCCCATTTGTGCGCGCCCAGTTCGTGATAAGGAAGGAGTTCGACCATTTCGACGTTGTCCATGTCTGCGATGAATTCGCCGAGCAGGTGGGCGGAACGGTCGTCATCGGTATAGCCCGGCACGACGACGTAGCGGACGCGGGCGGGCTGTTTGCGTTCGGCGAGGTAGTGGGCGAATTTGAGGGTTTTGGTGTTGGGGATGCCGACGAGGACTTTGTGGATTTCGGGGTCGATTTGTTTTAAATCGAGCATGACGAGGTTGGTGTGGTCGAGCAGGTCGTCAAGGATGGAATCGTAATGCAGAGCGTAGCCGTTGCTGTCGAGGCAGGTGTGGATGTCGTGTTCTTGGCAGGCGGTGAACCAGTCGCGCACGAATTCGTATTGCAGGAGCGGTTCGCCGCCTGTGGCGGTAACGCCGCCGCCTGTGGCGCGCAGGTAGTGTCGGTAGGACATGACTTGCTTCATGACTTCGGGCACGGTCATTTCTTGGGCTTGTTCGGTGTGCAAGTCCCATGTGTCGCGGTTGTGGCAGTAGAGGCAGCGCATGAGGCAGCCTTGCAGAAAGAGGACGTAGCGCAATCCGGGACCGTCCACCGCGCCGCAGGATTCTACGGAATGGACGATGCCTTTGCCGTTGTAATGGCGGTGTCCGAGATCTTTGGCGGGAGCGGGCGTTTCGGGGTTGATGGCGATGGATGTCTGCATGGTGTCTGATGTACCGGATATTGGGGTCGTCTGAAAACTTGTTTTTGTGTTGCAGAGGGTTCTTCTTATTGGATTAATATGCGGGCATTGCGTTCCCTGTTGTGGGAAATTTATGGGTTGTTTGGGAATAGGTAAACGCGTTTTATTGATATAGTGGATTAACTTTAAACCAGTACGGCGTTGCCTCGCCTTAGCTCAAAGAGAACGATTCTCTAAGGTGCTGAAGCACCAAGTGAATCGGTTCCGTACTATCTGTACTGTCTGCGGCTTCGTCGCCTTGTCCTGATTTAAAGTTAATCCACTATAACTCTATTGTACTGCCTTCGGTCGCTTTGATTTGAAGTTAATCCACTGGATTTTGATATTATCAAACCATTGCTTCAGGCAAAATCAAGCCGGGTTCCGGATAATCCGTCCCCCGGCTTGGTTTACTGCAAACCCTTTGCTTTACATGGTTTGTGTAAAGGTGCGGGTAATCACGTCAAGCTGCTGTTCGCGGGTCAGCGAGTTGAAGCGTACGGCGTAACCGGACACGCGGATGGTCAGTTGCGGATATTTGTCCGGATTGTTCATCGCGTCTTCCAGCGTTTCGCGGGTCAATACGTTGACGTTCAGGTGTTGACCGCCTTCCACTTCTCCTTCTTCGTGGTGGAAGTAACCATCCATCAGGCCTGCGAGGTTGCGTTCGCGGGAATTTTCGTCTTTACCCAATGCACCCGGCACGATGGAGAAGGTGTAGGAAATACCGTCTTTGGCAAATTCAAACGGCAGTTTAGCTACGGAGGTCAGCGAAGCGACGGCGCCGTTGACATCGCGGCCATGCATCGGGTTGGCACCCGGACCGAACGGTGCACCTGCGCGACGGCCGTCCGGCGTATTGCCGGTTTTTTTGCCGTATACGACGTTGGAGGTAATAGTCAGCACGGACTGAGTCGGCGTTGCGTTGCGGTAAGTTTTGTGGGTCGCCACTTTTTTCATGAAGCGTTCCACCAAATCGCAGGCAATATCGTCCACGCGGTCGTCGTTGTTACCAAACTGCGGATATTCGCCTTCGATTTCAAAGTCGACGGCAATACCGTTTTCATCACGAATCGGTTTGACTTTGGCGTATTTGATGGCGGACAGTGAGTCGGCGGCCACAGACAAACCGGCGATACCGCAAGCCATAGTGCGTTTCACGTCGCGGTCGTGCAGCGCCATCAGCGCAGCTTCGTAGCTGTATTTGTCGTGCATGTAATGGATGATGTTCAGCGCGGTAACGTATTGGGTTGCCAGCCAATCCATGAATTTGTCCATGCGCGCAAAGACAGTGTCGTAGTCCAAGACTTCGTCCATAATCGGTTCGGTTTTCGGACCGACTTGGTCTTTGGATTTTTCGTCCACGCCGCCGTTGATTGCGTACAGCAGGGTTTTCGCCAAGTTGGCGCGTGCACCGAAGAACTGCATTTGTTTGCCGACCACCATCGGGCTGACGCAGCAGGCAATGGCGTAGTCGTCACTGTTGAAGTCCGGACGCATCAAATCGTCGTTTTCGTATTGGATGGACGAGGTGTCGATGGACACTTTGGCGCAAAATTCTTTAAAGCCTTGCGGCAGTTGTTCGGACCACAACACGGTGATATTCGGTTCGGGAGATGGACCCATGTTGTACAGGGTGTGCAGCACGCGGAAGTTGGTGCGGGTTACCAGCGTGCGGCCGTCCAAACCCATACCGCCGATGGATTCGGTTGCCCAAATCGGGTCGCCAGAGAAGAGTTGGTCGTATTCGGGCGTACGCAGGAAACGAACCATACGCAGTTTCATCACCAAATGGTCAATAAATTCTTGCGCTTGGGTTTCGGTAATTACGCCGTTTTTCAGGTCGCGCTCGATGTAGATGTCCAAGAACGAAGACACGCGGCCGAAGGACATGGCGGCGCCGTTTTGCGATTTAACGGCGGCAAGGTAGCCGAAATAAGTCCATTGGATGGCTTCTTGCGCATTTTTCGCAGGACCGGAAATGTCGTAGCCGTAAGAGGCCGCCATTTCTTTCATTTGACCCAAGGCTTTATATTGTTCGTTGATTTCTTCGCGGCGGCGGATAACTTCTTCCAAATCCACGCCGTTTTCCAAATCGGCTTGCAGCGAGTTGAACTGGTTGAGTTTGTCTTTCATTAAGAAGTCGATACCGTACAATGCTACGCGACGGTAGTCGCCGATGATGCGACCACGACCGTAAGCATCCGGCAAGCCGGTAATCACGCCTGATTTACGGCAACGGCGGATGTCGGGCGTATAAACGTCAAACACACCTTGGTTGTGGGTTTTACGGTATTTGGTAAAGATTTCGCTGACTTCGGGGTTCAACTCGACGTTGTACACTTTGCACGCGTCTTGTACCATTTTCAAACCGCCGAACGGCATGATCGAGCGTTTCAGAGGCTCATCTGTTTGCAGGCCGACGATGGTTTCCAAATCTTTATTGATATAACCCGGCGCATGGCTGGTAATGCCGGACACGACTTGCGCGTCAATTTTGTAGGGTTCGTGCGTGCGGTTTTCGACTTTGATGCCTTCCATCACTTCCGCCCACAGTTTGGTCGTCGCCTCAGTCGCAGGCGCGAGGAAAGATGCATCGCCTTCATAAGGCGTGTAGTTTTTCTGAATAAAATCGCGCACGTCGACATTGGTTTCCCAATTACCGCCGATAAAACCTTCCCAAGCGGCAGGGCGTTGCTGTACATCGGTTGACATATCAAGCTCCTAATTTGTCAGATAGAATTTATAGGTAGAAGAAATTTACCTTTGCAGAATAGCACTTTAGCTCTATGAAGTGTAACGATTGGCAGAGATGTGAACGCTTACCCGATATTTTTTTGACTTACATCAATGAGAACAGTTATTACTTAAAACTACATTTTATTTTTCAAGCCTTTAGCGTGTAAACAAGTGTAGAATACAAAATTAAGCCCTGAAAACTTGTCCGGTTTTCAGGGCTTTTCCTTAGGTATTTGATTTCATGCAATTACATTGTGTAAAGGTCACAAGTTGGACACAAATTGGACACAAAGCAAAAAGACAGCCTGAATTATAAGCTGTCTTTTGGTAATTTATAATCTTAGATTATTCAATAAATTCATAGATTTATTGGTGCCCGGAGCCGGAATCGAACCGGCACGGCCGGTTTAGGGCCGACGGATTTT
>CAUVJL010000161.1:0-4278 GCA_963552075.1 uncultured Neisseria sp. | reverse complement strand
TTTGGACGATGGCGGCGACTTTGAATTGGCCGGACTCTTCGTAAAAGATATTCATGTATTGCTGCTGTCAGGTTGAAGTGGGAAACGGGCGATTTTAGCAGATTCTTACTGATAAAGACGGACAAAAGGTCGTCTGAAAAGCGAATCTGGTTTATTGGAAGGGTTTGTTGTGTTTAGGGCTGGCGGTGGGTGTTGCATTTTCTATCCAATTTTATTGGCGTTGATATGGGTAAAGGAATGAAGTTGGGTTGTTATAAAACACAAATAAGAATCGTTATCATAAACTTATTGAATTTATTAAGATTTTTTTGCAGGTTGACCGACATTTACCTTTTAATGGATTTTGAAATTCGATAAAATAGCAGGATATTAAGATTTGTCTGTCAACCAGTTAGGCATAAACCCATGTTGGCCAGTTACTTTCCCGTCCTTGTATTCATCCTCGTCGGCCTTGCGGCCGGCGTGCTGTTTATCCTGCTCGGCACGATTTTAGGTCCGAAACACCACTACGCCGAAAAAGACGCGGCTTACGAATGTGGTTTCGAAGCCTTTGAAAACGCCAGGATGAAGTTTGACGTGCGTTATTATCTCGTCGCCATCTTGTTCATCCTCTTCGATTTGGAGGTTGCGTTTATGCTGCCGTGGGCGGTGGTGTTCAAAGATTTGGGCGCATACGGCTTCTGGTCTATGCTGGTGTTTATCGTCGTTCTGACGGTAGGCTTTGTTTACGAATGGAAAAAAGGTGCGCTGGAATGGGAATAGAAGGCGTTTTGAAAAAAGGTTTCATCACCACCAGCGCGGATACGGTGCTGAACTATATGCGTACCGGTTCATTGTGGCCGGTTACTTTCGGCTTGGCCTGCTGCGCCGTGGAAATGATGCATGCGGGTATGGCGCGTTACGACCTTGACCGTTTCGGCATTATTTTCCGTCCGTCTCCCCGTCAGGCCGACCTGATGATTGTGGCGGGTACACTCACCAACAAAATGGCACCCGCCCTGCGCCGCGTGTACGACCAGCTCGCCGAGCCGCGCTGGGTGTTGTCTATGGGTTCGTGTGCCAACGGTGGCGGCTACTATCATTATTCTTATTCCGTCGTGCGTGGTGCCGACCGCGTCGTGCCGGTAGACGTTTATGTGCCGGGTTGTCCGCCGACTGCGGAAGCCCTGATTTACGGCCTGATTCAGCTCCAGCAAAAAATCAAGCGCACTTCCACCATCGCGCGTGACGAGTAAGGAGAGGACGATATGGCAAGCATTCAAAACTTATATGAGACCGTCGTCGGCGTGCTTGGCGATCAGGCAAGCAAAGTCATTTCAGCTTTGGGCGAGATTACCGTCGAGTGTCTGCCCGAGCACTATATTTCAGTCATGACCGCATTGCGCGACCATGAAGAGTTGCATTTTGAGCTTCTGGTTGACTTGTGCGGTGTCGATTACAGCACTTACAAAAACGAAGCATGGCAGGGCAAACGCTTTGCCGTCGTCAGCCAGCTGCTTTCCATTAAAAACAATCAACGCATCCGCGTACGCGTCTGGGTTTCAGACGACGACTTCCCCGTGGTCGAATCCGTAGTCGATATTTACAACAGCGCGGATTGGTACGAACGCGAAGCCTTCGATATGTACGGCATCATGTTCAACAACCATCCCGACCTGCGCCGCATCCTGACTGATTACGGCTTTGTCGGACATCCGTTCCGCAAAGATTTCCCGATTTCCGGCTATGTGGAAATGCGTTACGACGAAGAGCAAAAACGCGTGATTTACCAACCTGTTACCATTGAGCCGCGCGAGATCACGCCGCGTATCGTCCGTGAGGAGAATTACGGTGGCCAATAAATTAAGAAACTATACCATCAACTTCGGTCCGCAACACCCTGCGGCGCACGGCGTATTGCGCATGATTTTGGAGTTGGACGGCGAACAAATCGTCCGTGCCGACCCGCATATCGGCCTCCTGCACCGCGGTACTGAAAAACTGGCTGAAACCAAAACCTATCTGCAAGCCCTGCCCTATATGGACCGCTTGGACTATGTTTCCATGATGGTTAACGAGCAGGCATATTGTTTGGCAGTAGAAAAACTTGCCGGTATCGATGTACCTATCCGCGCCCAATACATCCGCGTCATGTTCGCCGAAGTAACGCGCATCCTCAATCACTTGATGGGCATTGGTTCGCACGCATTCGACATCGGCGCGATGACCGCCATCCTTTACGCCTTCCGCGACCGAGAAGAGCTGATGGACTTGTACGAAGCCGTGTCCGGCGCGCGTATGCACGCCGCCTACTTCCGTCCAGGCGGCGTTTACCGCGACCTGCCCGATTTCATGCCCAAATACGAGAGCAGCAAATTCCGCAACGCCAAAGTATTGAAGCAGCTCAACGAGTCCCGCGAAGGCACCATGCTCGACTTTATCGACGCCTTCTGCGAACGTTTCCCAAAAAACATCGATACACTCGAAACCCTCCTGACCGACAACCGCATTTGGAAACAGCGTACCGTCGGCATCGGCGTTGTCTCTCCCGAGCGCGCCATGCAAAAAGGCTTTACCGGCGTCATGTTGCGCGGTTCGGGCGTGGAATGGGACGTGCGTAAGAAACAGCCTTACGAAGTGTACGACAAAATGGATTTCGACATTCCCGTTGGCGTCAACGGCGACTGCTACGACCGTTACCTCTGCCGTATGGAAGAAATGCGTCAATCCGTACGTATCATCAAACAATGTTCCGAGTGGTTGCGTGTCAATCCGGGGCCGGTCATTACCACAAACCACAAATTTGCTCCGCCCAAACGTACCGAAATGAAAACAGGTATGGAAGACCTGATTCACCATTTCAAACTCTTTACCGAGGGTATGCACGTTCCCGAGGGCGAGACCTATACCGCTGTCGAACATCCGAAAGGCGAGTTCGGCGTTTACATCATTTCAGACGGCGCAAACAAACCCTACCGCCTGAAAATCCGCGCACCCGGCTTCGCCCACCTGCAAGGCATGGACGAAATGGCAAAAGGCCACATGCTCGCTGACGTCGTCGCTATTATCGGTACGCAAGACATCGTATTCGGGGAGGTGGACAGATAATGTTATCCGCAGAATCCTTAAAACAAATCGACATCGAGTTGGCGAAATATCCCGCCGACCAACGCCGTTCCGCCATTATGGGTGCGTTGCGTATCGCCCAAACCGAAAAAGGCTGGCTTGCCCCCGAAACCATCGCCTTTGTTGCCGACTACATCGGCATCACGCCGGCGCAGGCATACGAAGTTGCCACCTTCTACAATATGTACGACCTCGAGCCGGTCGGCAAATACAAACTGACCGTCTGCACCAACCTTCCCTGCGCCCTGCGCGGCGGCATGGATACTGGCGAATACCTGAAGAAAAAACTCGGTATCGGCTACGGCGAAACCACGCCTGACGGTAAATTCACCCTCGTCGAAGGCGAATGCATGGGCGCATGCGGCGATGCCCCCGTTATGCTGGTAAACAACCACAGCATGTGCAGCTTTATGACCGAAGAGGCGATTGAGAAGAAACTGGCGGAGTTGGAATAGGTCGTCTGAAACGACGATTTAAACGTAGGTCGGATACTTGTATCCGACAGAGTGGGTAAAAAGGCAAAATGTCGGATTCAAGAATCCGACCTACCCGCGCTTACAGTTTGTGTATTTTGATGGAAGTATAGAATGAAGAAAATTTTATTTGGATTGTTATTTGTGCCAGCGTTATGTTTTGCTAAACCGCTTGTAGATAATAGTGCTCAAATGGATAGAGCAGTGGATAAGTTTTTTCAAATTTATAAACGATCAGGTATGGCTGGAGTAGCAGGAGAAATTGAGAAATGCTATTCAAATAAGAAAATTGATAAACTAAATTGTTTATATTTGGATTATACGGCGCGGATTTTTGATGCTCAAGTGACTGAAGGTATGGGTTTTCCCGCTAATGAATTTTTTGCAGACAGCCTATTTCAGGAGCGTATTGCTACAAATGTTTATTTTCCTAGAGGTGTTACGATGAAACAGGCTAATAAACATTTGTCAGATTTATATACTAAATTGATTAGAAGAATTGATAAACGGACAAGATAATATACGTAAATCGACAAGGAAGTAGGTTAGAACAAGCAGCAATGGAATGGTCAAAAGGCCATATAAAATTGGTTTTACACTCAACCTGCAATTTCAAAACCTTAAAGGTCGTCTGAAACAGCGGCCGCAACCGATACGAAAACGAACAGGCACACCAAAAATGGCTATTTACCAATCAGGC
>CAUVJL010000160.1:0-4418 GCA_963552075.1 uncultured Neisseria sp. | reverse complement strand
GAAGCAGTTCGGCGACGCGCGCCGCACGCTGGTGGAAGAAGCCGGACGCGCCGTGCTGACGCAAACCACCGCCGACGAACCCATCACGCTGATTCTGTCGGAAAAAGGGTGGATACGCAGCCGGGCCGGACACAACCTTGATTTGAGCCAAACCGCATTCAAAGAAGGCGACCGCCTCAAGCAAACCCTTGAAGGCCGCACTGTTTTACCCGTTGTCATCCTCGATTCATTGGGCAGAACCTACACGCTCGATGCCGCCGAAATCCCAGGCGGACGCGGCGACGGCGTGCCGGTTTCATCGTTAATCGAGCTGCAAAACGGCGCGAAACCCGTCGCCATGCTCACCGGACAGCCCGAACAGCACTACCTGCTCTCAGGCAGCGGCGGCTACGGCTTTATCACCAAGCTGGGCGATATGGTCGGACGCGTGAAAGCGGGCAAAGTGGTGATGACTGTGGACAGCGGCGAAACCGTCCTGCCGCCGATTGCGGTTTATGCCTCCTCGCTCATCAACCCCGACTGCAAAGTCGTACTGGCCAGCAGTGACCACCGCCTCTTGGCGTTCTCGATCGGCGAACTCAAAGTCATGCCTAAAGGCCGTGGTTTGCAGTTGATGTCGCTGACCGAAGGCGCATCGCTGGAACACGTTCTCGTAACCACGGCTGCGGAATTCATCGTTGAAACCGTCGGCAAGCGCGGCGCGGCGCATCAGGAAAAATTGCGTATTTGCGACATCGACGGCAAGCGCGGCAAAAAAGGGAAGGTTTTGGACGTATCAGGTCGTCTGAAAACCTTGTCCGCAGCTTCCGAATAAGCAACAGAGGAAACGATAACACATTGAAAACCTAGAAAACACGGTCGTTTTATGTTATGCTGACAAAATTAAAAAAATATTTACGACCGTCTGCGGAAATATTGCAGAACGATTTCAAAAACAGGTACTAATAATGATAAAAATAAACAAAAAGGGTTGCGGATATGAGTAAGTCCGGCTTTCAGGAACTGGGAAACCTGAGCGAGCGGATACCCGGTTTAATCAATATTGCCCGCATTGCCATCGTGCTGCCACTGTTGGTTATGCATGCTTTCGGCGTTTACAGCAATGGCACCCATATCGGCATGTCATTCCCCCCCGTCGAATTTTACAGCTGGGCAGCGCTGTATTCTTTCCTCATCTTGTTATCCGTCGCCCGTCCGGACTGGCAATGGCAGACTTTGGATTTGCCCAATGCCAGTGCAGTCGTCGATATTTCGATGATGATGATACTGGTGTATATCGCCGGCGGAGTCGATTCGGGCTTCGGCATCCTTGTCCTTCCTTTCGTCGCGACGTCCTGCCTCCTCAGCTACGGGCATTATCCCATGCTGTACGCAGGTTATGCGTCCATGCTGTTCTTTTTCAATCTGCTGCTCGACGGCAGCATCCGCCTGCATCCGTTTGATTGGGATACGCAGCCCCTGATTACTACGGTCCTGCTCTGCGGCGCGTGTTACCTCGTTGCCATGTTGACTTCGTTCGCCGCCCGCTATCTGGAGCAGGCGACCGAATCTGCCAGCCGCCATCAGCTTGCTTACCGCCGCATCAGCGGGTTGAACCGCCTCGTTCTCAACCGCGTGCAAGAAGCCGTTATCGTCATCGACAGTACCCAGCGCGTTTGGCTTTTCAACAAACAGGCAAAAACCTATTTCCCCGGTTTGGTGGTTGACCAGCAGGAAGTCGTGTTCGGCGAATTGGTTACACGCTGGCAATATCATCCCGACAAACCGTTTGAAACCGATATCCACATCTTCCAACACGCCATGCACGTCCGCGCCGTCCCGCTGATTCAGGAACAGACGGAACTGCTCATGCTGTATGTCCGTTCGCTGCGCGAAGTCGCAGCAGAGGCCATGTCCACCAAGCTCACCTCGCTCGGACAGCTTACCGCGAACCTCGCCCACGAAATCCGCAATCCGATGTCCGCCATCCGTCATGCCAGCGATTTGCTGCAAGAAAGTGATGACGATGCCGAACCCGATCCCGTTAAAGCCAAGCTTTGCGGCATCATCGACAGCAACATCCAGCGCATCGACAAAATGTTGGAAGACATCTCCCTGCTCAACAAACGCGACAATATCAGCCGCGAGCCGATCAACCTGATGAAATTCTGGCTCGACTTCAAACAAGAGTTCACGCTCAACAATTCCGAAGCCATCGGCTGCCTGCGTATGAACATGGACGGCAACAACCTTACCGTCCTCGCCGATGTGATGCACATCCAACAAATCATGTGGAACCTTTGCAATAATGCATGGCGGCACAGCCGTCAGGACGAGAACGCGATTACCGTCCTGATCCGCCCCAGCGGCAGGATGCACATTTCCATCGTCGTTGCCGATAACGGCAAAGGCATTTCGCCCGAAGTCCGCAACCATCTCTTCGAACCGTTCTACACCACGGAAAAACAGGGTACGGGATTGGGATTGTACGTTGCCCGCGAACTGGCACACGCCAATATGGGCCAACTCCATTACCACCCCGAAATGAACGGATTCGAACTGATTTTACCGAGAGAACACAATGAGTAAGCTGCAAGACCCAGTATTGGTCGTCGACGACGAGGCCGACATCCGTGACTTGATGGAAATGACGCTGATGAAGATGGGACTGCGCGTGCAGACCGCCGTCGGCGTAGAAGATGCCAAAGACAAGCTCGACAACAACGACTATTCCCTCGTCTTGACCGATATGCGGATGCCCGACGGCTCCGGCCTCGAAGTCGTCCAATACATAGACGAACTCATGCTCGACACCCCTGTCGCCGTCATTACCGCTTTCGGTAATGCCGACCAGGCGGTCGAAGCCCTTAATGCGGGCGCGTTCGACTACCTGCAAAAGCCGATTACCCTTTCCCAACTTCGCTCGTTGGTTAAATCTGCCGTTTCTGTTTCCAACAGCACGGACGAAATTGCCCAGCCGCCAACCGAAAAACCGTCCGCGCCTGTCGCTGCCGCATTCAACAAGCCCAAAACTCCGCCCAAGCCGCCCAAACGCGACTTGAGCGGTTCTGTCTCCGTACCCGAAAGCCTGCGTTCCATGAAAGAACGCTTTGCCACCGGCGAAATCGCCATGCGTGCGAACGAAGATGTGCCAGAATTGGGCGGCGAAGAAGATATGCCGCGACTGCTCGGCAGTTCGCCCCAAATGGTCGAAGTCCGCCACCTGATCCGCCGCCTCGCCCGCAGCGGCGTGCCCGTTTATATTTCCGGCGAATCGGGTACCGGTAAAGAACAGGCTGCGCGTACCATCCACGAATTGTCCGATCGCGCCGACAAACCCTTTATCGCGGTGAACTGCGGCGCGATTCCTGAAAACCTGATGGAAAGCGAATTCTTCGGCTACAAAAAAGGCAGCTTTACCGGCGCCGACCAAGACCGTCTCGGCTTCTTCCAACACGCCGACGGCGGCACGCTGTTCCTCGACGAAGTTGCCGACTTGCCGCTTGCCATGCAAGTCAAACTCCTGCGTGCCATCCAAGAAAAAGCCGTGCGCCGCATCGGTGATGCCCGCGAAACTTTCGTCGATGTCCGCATCATCTGCGCTACCCACAAGAACCTTGAAGCCCTCGTTGACAGCGGCGCGTTCCGCCAAGACTTATATTACCGCCTCAACGTCGTTACCCTGCATATGCCGCCCCTGCGCGAAATGCGTGAGGACTTGGGCGCGCTGATTCTGTACCTGCTCTACAAACACCGCCACGGTACGCAAACCTACAAACTCAGTCCCAAAGCGCAAGAAGCCCTGCTGCATTACAGCTATCCCGGCAACTTCCGCGAACTCGAAAACATCCTCGAACGCGCCGTCGCCCTGACTGTCGGACAAGTTATCCAGTTGGATGATTTGCAAATCCAAAACACGACGGCGCCCAAAAACGACCATCCAAACCTCAGTCTTGACGACATCGCCGATTCCGAAACACGAAAAGGCGAAACTTTGGATCACCAGCCGCTTCCGCCGTTTGACCCGTGCACCATGCAGATTCAAGATTACCTTGACCAAATCGAGCGCGGCATTATCGAACAAGCGTTGCAACAAACCCGTTACAACCGCACTCAGGCAGCCAAGCTTTTAGGCATCAGCTTCCGCTCCATGCGCTACCGTATGGAACGTTTGGACATCAATTAAGCTTGCACTTTGCATTGTCTGCACGGTTAGGAAGCAAGCCCCGAAGATGTGTTTCAAATCTCAAACCGCGTATCTGCCATTCAGTCGGATACGCGGTTTTTGGCGTTCGTTGTGTGCAGGGGTCGTCTGAAAATTTTCAGACGACCTCTCTGTTTTAGGGGATTTGTGGATAAATACGGTTGAATATAGTGGATTAACTTTAAATTAGGACAAGGCGACGAAGCCGCAGACAGTACAGATAGTACGGAACCGA
>CAUVJL010000159.1:0-4455 GCA_963552075.1 uncultured Neisseria sp. | reverse complement strand
AAGTCCGCAGAGTATGCCATGGTTAGACCTTCAAAGTTGAGTATTGTACTATTTTGTTTTTAATTGACTATAAATCATAACCTGACCGAAATAGCGTTGCCATATTTTTTCTTTTACCCCACTAAAAGCGAAGTCATACTGAGCGAACCGGCGACAAGGTTGTCGTTGAAAAACGTAATGGCATCATCCGGCTCGCGCAATGCCATGATGCAAAGAAAAGGCAGATAGTGATCCGGCGTCGGCACGGAGAGCATCGCCTTTTCGCCCAGACGTTCGTAATGAATCAAAGTATCGTCATCCCGCTCGACAATCGCCTGATTGACCGCTTCACGGAACGCAAACGCCCAATCATAACCCGCACCGATTTGATTGATATGCGCCCTACTCATCACGCCCAGATTATGGATAATATTGCCGCTGCCGATAATCAACACGCCCTGTTCGCGCAAGGCGGATAATTTTTTCGCCAAATTGAAATGCCATTCCGCAGATTGCGAACGGTTAAGGCTGAGTTGTACCACAGGAATATCGGCATCGGGATACAGAAACTTCAACACCGCCCACGCACCGTGATCAAAACCGCGCGTCGGATTCAGCCCGACATTCTCCGGTTGCAATAACGACCGCACCTGCTCCGCCAATTCAGGCGAACCGGGCGCCGGATACTGCACTTGGCTCAGCTCTTCAGGAAATCCGTAGAAATCGTAAATCATTTCAGGATGTTCGCCCGATGTAACCTGCAAACGGCTGCTGTACCAATGCGCCGAAATCATCAAAATCGCTTTGGGTTTGGCAAACTTTTGCGTAATCAGGCTGAGATTTTGGTTGAACGGATTTTCCTTATCCAGCACATTCATCGGACTGCCATGCCCGACAAACAATACAGGCATTTTTTTCATCATTGCCTCCTTAAAATATTTGATGAGGCAGATTGTACGGATAAATGATTAAGCAATAAATCTCAATTTATGAACAATATGATTTCCCAATAGGAAATGATGAAGTATTCTTTGGCTTTGCTGCAAAGTTAAAAAGAGGTCGTCTGAAAGTTGAGTTTCAGACGACCTCTTGTCCTAAGAGACCGTTTGAATCAATCTCTTTTGCCAATATTCAACCGTTTGCCCATCAAGCCCCGTCTGTGCTTAATCCGGCTTTGCCGTTCTCCTACAAATTTTTCAGCAATACTTTCCACGCCGACAATTTAGGATTGTGCTGTCTGCCTTACCCAATCAAGTCCATTTGCGTCATATACCGGTTCATTTCCAACATCACGCCTGCTTTTTATCAACAAACGCTGCGCCCGTTTTGGATGAGGTCGTTTTGCACGGTTTGGCAAGTGTCGTTTTGCACGCCGTTTCCCGCCCATTTTTTGAGCATTTCAAAACCTCGGTCGTCTGAAATTTGACGCCACCCTGTCCAAGTGTTATTAATAATTCCTATTCACAAACAAACAGGAACAAACATGAAAAAAGTTGGTAATAAAGTGGTCGTTGTGGGCTTGGGCGCGGTCGGTGTCAGCTATGCCTATTCCATGCTCAACCAAGCCTTGTGCGACGACATGGTTTTAATCGACATCAACCGCACGCGCGCGGAAGGCGAAGCGCGCGACTTCCGCCACGGAATGCCCTATGCCGCTTCGCCTGCGCGTATTTACGTCGGCGATTACGATGATTGCTCGGATGCGGACATCGTGTGTATTTGCGCGGGCGCGGCTCAGGCTCCCGGCGAAACCCGTTTGGACTTAATCGACAAAAACCTGCGCATCTTCCGCGACATCGTTTCGAAAGTCATGGCTTCGGGCTTTGACGGTATCTTCTTGGTCGCCTCCAATCCTGTGGACGTACTGTCTTATGCCGTCCTGCGCTTTTCAGGTTTACCCAAAGAGCGCGTTATCGGCTCGGGTACCATCCTTGACTCCGCCCGTTTCCGCGTTTGTCTGGGCAACGAATTCGACGTCGCACCTTGGAGTGTCGATGCCATGATGATCGGCGAACACGGCGACAGCATCATTGCGCTTTGGAGCACTGCCAACATCGCGGGTATGTCGGTTCAGAAGATGTTGGAACAATCAGAAGACGGGCAGGCGCGTATGGACAAAATTTATAACACCGTGCGCAATGCCGCCTACGAAGTCATCGCCGCCAAAGGCTCGACCAGCCACGGCATCGGCATGGGCTTGAGCCGCATCTCCAACGCCATCCTGCACAATCAAGGCGTCGTGCTGCCCGTCTCCACCCTGCTTGAAGGCGAGTTCGGACAAAACGGCGTGTATATCGGCGTGCCGACCGTCGTCAACCGCCAAGGCGCGGTCCGCATCATCGACCTGCAACTTTCAGACGACGAAGCCGAACGATTTGCCCGCTCGGCGGATCTGTTGAAAAGCTATCAACGCAAAGTCGATGAAATGGTCGGGTAAACAGAATAGCCTCTAAGTAAAACGTCGTCTGAAAACCGGCAATTCGGTTTTCAGACGACGTTTTTTATTCACAAACCTAAGCCCTATTTCTCTGCCTTCAACACCCGTTGACGGCGCGTTTCGCTCAACACCATGCCTGCG
The DNA here is from genome assembly GCA_963552075.1 of uncultured Neisseria sp. Classification (GTDB taxonomy): domain Bacteria; phylum Pseudomonadota; class Gammaproteobacteria; order Burkholderiales; family Neisseriaceae; genus Neisseria. Next base: position 1,898 of record CAUVJL010000159.1, on the reverse strand, counting down.
CTGACGGAAACGTTCATGCTTTCGACTGTGCCGAACATGGGTATCGACACCAGCATGTCGCAATGCTCGCGCGTCAGGCGGCGCATGCCTTCGCCTTCGTTGCCCATCACCCATGCCGCGCTGTCGGGCAGGTCGCAATGGTAGAGGTCGGCATCGCCGCCCATGTCGGTGCCGATGATCCAGATGCCGTATTCTTTCAGCTCGCGCAGGGTGCGGGCGAGGTTGGTTACGGTGATGTAGGGGACGGTTTCTGCCGCGCCGCAGGCGACTTTGCTGACGGTGGCGTTCAGCCCCGCGCTTTTGTCTTTCGGCGCGATGACGGCGTGTACGCCCATTGCGTCGGCGGTACGCAGGCACGCGCCGAGGTTGTGCGGGTCGGTGATGCCGTCGAGTATCAGCAGCAATGGCGGTTCGCTGAGGTTTTCCAATACGTCTTCGAGGTGGACATGGTTTTTGGAAGCGTCGATAAACCCGACTACGCCCTGATGCCGCGCGCCTTTGCTGATGGCGTTGAGGCGGTCGGCATCGGCGAAGTGTACGCGCACGTTTTCGTTTGCCGCTTTCTCCAACACATCGCGCGTACGGGCATCGTTTTTGCCTTCTTGGACGTAGAGTTCGGTAATCGATTTCGGGTTTTGCCACAGGCGGGCGTTGACGGCGTGGAAGCCGTAGATGAGTCTTTGGTTTGCCATGATTTTGCTTTATAAAAAATTTCAGACGACATTATAACAAGATAAGGTCGTCTGAAAGCAGGTGTAACCGGTTTCACTCAAACGCAGCCGCCTAGCGCATCAAATACCCCAACAGCCCCGAACTGCCCACGCCGATCAACACGGTAACCAACATGGAAAACCTGCTTGCGGCAAACACGGTCAGCGCAATGGCAATCAACTCGTGCGGCTTGTCGGAAACGAAATAAGGCGCGATGACGGAAATCAACACGCAACCCGGCGCGGCTTCCATTACGATTTGCGCACGGCGGCTTAAGGTGCGATTGCGTAAGGCAAAAAAACCGATAAGGCGGGTGGAATACGTTACCGCCAGCATACTGGCAAACAGCAGGAACGACTGCCAAGAGAGCAAATCCTTCATTCCTTCTCTCCCCAAAGATAGGCGGCAAGCAGGCCGGAAATCGCACCCATCGGCACATACCAATGCCCGTCCACCGACAAATAAGTCCCACCCGCCACAATCAGGCTGACAAACCAAGGGCGTGCCGCCTTAAAGCTTTTCCACATACCGCGCAGCAGCACCAAAAATACAGCAGGAAACGCCATGCCGAAACCCCATGCCGCGACATCGCCGAACATCGGCCCGACCGCCGCGCCAAACGCCGCAAAGCCGATCCAAGTGGTATAAAGGATAAAGCACACGCCCGCGTAATAAGGCATATTGAACGCCGGCAGCCCCATCGCCTTGCGCTTTTGGATTTCCGCAAACGCCAGCGCCCAACTTTCGTCGCACATAAAAAACAGCGCGGGCATGGCTTTTTTCAGCGGCATATCCCGCATATAAGGCGCGATTGCCGCCCCCATCAGAATATGGCGCGAATTAATCATGAAGGTAACGGTAGCGATGATCAGTATCGGCAACGGATTTGCCCACAAGTTGACCGCTGCAAATTCCGAGCCGCCGGCAAAGTTCATGCCCGTCATCAGCAGCATTTCCAGCCAGCTCATCCCTTTCTGCCCGCCTTGTACGCCGAGTATCAGCGCCCACGGCAAAAGCCCGATAAGCATGGGCGAACATTCTTTGATGCCGCGTAAAAATTCGGATTGCGGGGAATTTGGGTGTGTCATTTTGTTGAGAGATTTAAATAGAGTGTGAAGATGAAAAATGAGGGAAGATATAGTGGATTAAATTTAAATCAGGACAAGGCGACGAAGCCGCAGACAGTA
>CAUVJL010000158.1:0-4466 GCA_963552075.1 uncultured Neisseria sp. | reverse complement strand
GTACTGTCTGCGGCTTCGTCGCCTTGTCCTGATTTAAATTTAATCCACTATATCGTAAGGCGGTTTTTGTATTTGCCGACGTTTCTAATCTGACATTGTTCTTGCGTCAATATAAATAAAAATAATAATTATTCTCTAAATTAGGAAAATATGTTAGGCTGATTTCTTTATTGTATTAACGACTTAAGACGATGCCTGATATCAGCTCAACCAACCTCATCACTGCCTTCAGCATCGCCCTTGCCGCCGGATTGTTTACCGTATTGGGCAGCGGGTTGGTGATGTTTTCCAAAACGCCCAACCCGCGTGTCTTGTCGTTCGGATTGGCGTTCGCGGGCGGGGCGATGGTGTATGTGTCGCTGACGGAGATTTTCAACAAATCCAGCGAAGCCTTCGGGCAGGTTTACGACAAAGACAAAGCCTTCGCCGCCGCGACGCTGGCTTTTCTGGCGGGCATGGGATCGATTGCGCTGATTGACCGCGTCGTGCCGAACCCGCATGAAACGCTCGATCCGCACGACCCCGCCTTTCAGGAAAACAAACGCCGCCACATCGCCCGAGTCGGCATGATGGCGGCGTTTGCGATTACCGCGCACAACTTCCCCGAAGGTTTGGCAACGTTTTTCGCCACGCTGGAAAACCCCGCCGTCGGGATGCCGCTGGCGCTCGCGATTGCGATACACAATATTCCCGAAGGCATTTCCATTGCCGCGCCCGTTTATTTCGCCACCCGCAACCGCAAAAAAACCGTCCTCGCCTGCCTCGCTTCAGGGCTTGCCGAACCCTTGGGCGCGGTTTTGGGCTACACCATGCTTAAGCCGTTTTTATCGCCTTTCGTGTTCGGCGCAGTGTTCGGCGTGATTGCGGGCGTGATGGTGTTCCTCGCGTTGGACGAATTGCTGCCCGCCGCCAAGCGTTATTCCGACGGACACGAAACCGTTTACGGGTTGACGTCCGGCATGGCGGTGATTGCCTTGAGCTTGGTGTTGTTTCATTTTTAAATTTGAACTAGACAGGCGCGGCAGAGTCAAAAGCAGTGTCGAGGTCGTCTGAAACTTTAAGCGGGGCGGATTGGCTAAGAAATGCGGATAAATCGAAAAGATAAATAAAGGTAGTAAGTATAATATGCTAAAAATGTATAGGAAATCGCATATTTAAACTGCAAATTAGGCTTTTCGTAACATAAATTTACGAAATTTTATAGGTTTATTATTCAATAAAAATAGAATCTATGTGAAATTAATATCATTATTCTGCTATACTTAAAAACACTTTCTTAATTTTGACTATCCGTTTGGAGAAAAAATGTCCGAAAATTCACCTCTGCAATCCCTTCCTACTACCAACAAACGCATCATCGCCGCGGCTTTGGCGTTATTTTTAGGTTGCTTCGGAGCGCATAAATTCTATTTGGGCTTAAACAAAGCCGGTATCATCTATTTGGCGATTGGTGTGGTGGGTATGTTTTTTGTCTATCCTGCTTTGATAGTTGTTGTCGGTTTATCTCTCTTCGACATCTTTAAATACCTGACATCTACGCCGGAAGAATTTGAACGAGTTTATGTTGTCGGTAAGAAAGAATGGTTTTAAGCATTGGCTGACGCCTTTGAATATTGAGCGGAACGATAGCGCGAAGTTTCAAATATTCAGTACATCTTAAAAACCAAAAAAGGTCGTCTGAAAATTTTCAGGCGACCTTTTGCTATTGCGAGGAATGAAACGGCTAACCTGGAAACGGCATCAGCCACCCATAAACCAGAATTTCAATGCCCACAATACGGCAACTATCCATACCATAGGCGGCACGTCTTTCACGCGGTTGCATAAAAGTTTAATCACGGCGTAGCTGATGAAGCCGAAGGCGATGCCGTCGGCAATCGAATAGGTGAACGGCATGAATACGATGGTCAGGAAAGCGGGGGCGGCTTCGGTCATATCGTCCCAGTCGATTTCGCGCGCGCTGCGCAGCATTTGCGCACCGACGTAGAGCAGCGCGGGCGCGGTAGCGAAGCCGGGGATGCTCTGCACCAGCGGCGAGAAAATCAGACACGCCAGCATCAATACGCCGACGGTTACGGCGGTCAGCCCCGTGCGGCCGCCTGCGGACACGCCCGCCGCGCTTTCGACATACGGCGTGGTTGAAGACGTACCCAGTGCGGCACCGGCGACGATGGCAGTCGAGTCGGCGAACAGGGCGCGCTTCAGGCGGGGCAGTTTGCCGTCTTCCAGCAGACCCGCGCGGTGGGAAACGCCGACCAGCGTGCCGGTGGAGTCAAACAAATCGACCAGAAAGAAGACGAAAATCACGCTGACCATGCTGAGGGTAAAGAGGCCGTTGAAATCCATCTGCATGAAAGTCGGCGCGATGCTCGGAATTTCGCCGACCACGCCTTTAAACTCGCTCAAGCCCAGCAGAGTGGAAATGGCGGTAATCGTCAGAATGGTCAGGATAATCGCCCCTTTGACGCGGAAATGCCCCAAAGCCACCACCATAGCGAAGCCTGCCAATACCAAAAGCGCAGCAGGTTGGTGGATGTCGCCCAGCTTCACCAAAGTCGCGTCGCTGGCGACGATGATGCCGGAACCTTTGAGCGCAATCAGCGACAGAAACAGCCCGATACCGGCGGCAATCGACATTTTCAAACCCATGGGCAGCGCGTTCACCAGCATTTCGCGCACCTTGAAAAAGCTGAATAAAATAAAAATGATACCGGAAACGAATACCGCGCCCAAAGCCACCTGCCAAGGCACGCCCATGCCTTTGACGACGGCGAAAGTAAAGTAGGCGTTTAAGCCCATGCCCGGCGCGAGCGCAATCGGATAGTTGCCGACGAAGCCCATCACGAAGCAGCCGATGGCGGAAGCGATGCAGGTGGCGACGAATACCGCGCCCATGTCCATGCCCGTTTCGCCGAGAATCAGCGGATTGACGATGATGATGTAGCACATGGCGAGGAAGGTGGTCAGACCTGCCATCAGTTCAGTGCGCACATTCGTGCCGTTTGCGCTTAAATTGAATATGCGCTCCAGCACATTTTGATTTGAAGTAGTCATGATTTATGCTTTTCAAAAAAAAGGAAAATTTGCGGGCGGTATTATACTGAAAACGCCCTGTCGTCGGGTGAAAAATTGTCAACATTCCACTTGGGGCAACGTGCTGCTATTTTTACCGTATCTGTGCGTAAATGAGAACAGGGCAGAGCGTGAGGTCGTCTGAAAATCCGAGCGTTGCGTTTTCAGACGACCTTTGCCCTTTGAATACGGCGGCAAACACGGAAAGGTCGTCTGAAACCGTGTTCCGAATACATTGTCCGCACTGGCGCGCAAGCGTAAAATTTCCGTTTTCCCAAAATGTGCCACACTCATGGAAACCGCCCTGCTCCTCGCCGGCAAAATCACCGAGCTGACCCTGATTGTCCTGATGGGCATGGCGTTGGTGAAGTTTAAGCTCCTGAATTCCGAACACAGCCGCACGCTCTCCGTCATCGCGCTCTACCTCATCAGCCCGTCGGTGATGATTCACGCCTTCCAAATCGAGAACACGCCCGACATCATTGACGGGTTGAAACTCTCGGTCGCCTTGGCGGTCGTGTTCCACATCCTGCTGATCGCGCTGGGCAGGCTTTTCAAAATCCTGTTCAAGCTCGATACGCTCGAACACGCCGCCACGGTTTACACCAATTCCGGCAATCTCATCATCCCGCTGGTGATGTCCATTTTCGGACCGCAATGGGTGATTTACACCAGCGGCTTCATCATCGTCCAAATGTTCCTTTTCTGGACGCACTTGCGCCTGCTGCTTTGTGGGCGCGGCAATCTTGCGTGGAAAACCGTACTCACCAACATCAACATCCTTTCCATCTTTATCGGCGTGCTCATGTTTGCCCTTCAAATCAAACTGCCGCACATCATCGACAACACGCTCGCCACCGTCGGCGGCATGATAGGCCCGGTCGCCATGCTCGTTGCCGGAATGCTGATTGCCTCGCTGCCGCTCAAAGAAATCGTCCTCTCCAAACGGATTTACCTCGTCGCCTTCCTGCGCCTGATGCTTATCCCGCTGATTCTGCTGATGTTTGTCAAAATTTCGGGCATTGCTCATTTGGGCGGACACAGCGACACCGTCGTCCTCATCAGCTTCCTCGCCACCGTCAGCCCCGCCGCGTCCACCGTTACCCAAATGGCGATGGTTTATGGTCAGAACGCCCGTAAAGCCAGCGCGATTTACGGCATCACGACGCTGCTGTGCGTCATCACCATGCCGCTGATGATTGCGTTGTATCAAGCGATGGTTTGAAAGGGTTGGGTAAAGAAAAAGGTCGTCTGAAACATCCTGAACAGGGTTTTTAGACGACCTTTTGTTGTTATTCCCATCATGACGGGCGGAATATATAGTGGATTGACTTTAAATCAGTACGGCGTTACCTCGCCTTAGCTCAAAGAGAACGATTCTCTAAGGTGCTGAA
>CAUVJL010000157.1:0-4477 GCA_963552075.1 uncultured Neisseria sp. | reverse complement strand
ATCTGTACTGTCTGCGGCTTCGTCGCCTTGTCCTGATTTAGTTAATCCACTATAAGAAACAAAGTTGGACATTAAAAGGTCGTCTGAAAACCTGCAATGCTTGTTTTCAGACGACCTTTTGATTGTTTAAACCGACTTGTTAACTTATTTCGCTGCCTTAAACGCGTCGGTAACCTGTTTGGACGCGTTCAGCAATTCTTGCGCGCCGCCCGCTGCCAAATAGGTTTCGGGAACGAGGTAAACCACCTGTCCTTTTTTCCATGCGGTCGTTTCGGCGACCAGCGGATTGTTCAACACATCTTTCGCTGCCTGTCCTTCTTCGCCGATGGCCGCGCCCCTGTCAAGGACAAACAGCCAGTCGGGATTTTTCTCTTTCAAGTATTCGAAGCTGACGGGCTGACCGTGGCTGCCTTCTTTGATGGCTTCATCAACGGCCGGAACGCCGATGTCTTTGTGCAGCCAGCCGCCCAGTCGTGAAGACGGACCAAAGGCGGACAGTTTCCCGCCGTTGACCAAAATCACCAAACCTTTGCCTTTACCTTGCGCGGCAGTTTTTGCTGCTTCAAAAGATGTGTCGATTTCCGCTTTCAGTTTGTCCGCTTCAGCCTGTTTGCCGAAGATTTGCGCCAGCGCGTCGATGCGCTCTTTGGCACTGTCTTTGAGGTTGGCGGTATCGGCGGTCATTTCGATGGTCGGCGCAATGGCGTTCAACTTGTCAAACGCTTTGGCTGCGCGGCTGCCGATGATGATGAGCTGCGGTTTGTAGGCGTTGAGCGCCTCGTAATCCGGCTCGAACAGCGTACCGGCAGGTTTTGTCGTTTTGAAATATTCGTCCAAATAAGGCAGCAGGTTTTTGTCGATGGACAGACCGGTTTTCACGCCCAATTTGTTTAAAGTGTCGAGCATACCCAAATCGTAAACGGCGATACGTTCGGGATTTTGCGGCACTTTCGCGTCGCCGCGCGTCGTTTTGACGGTCAAGCCCGCGCCTTCGGTTTGGGCGGCGGAAGCGGTTTGGGCGTTTTGATTTGAAGCGGAATCTTTCGGCGAACACGCACCCAAAGCAAGGGCGCAGCATACGGCTAAAGCAGTCAGACGTAACATGGATTCTCCAAGCAGATATAAAACGAAAATATGGAAAAGGCCGTTTGAACAAGAAAATTTAAAGGCTTCCAATCAGAAAGCCGAACGTTCAGACGACCTTTACGGTTTGATGTTACCAAATTAACCAATAACAATTATCGTTTATTTTATTAGATATAAAAGAGGCTGTCCATCGGTCTTTAAAAGCGGTTGTTAGTCATCTCCCCGCCATCATTCATCAAACAACCAATCCCAACCTTTCCCCCAATGCCAAAATCGCCCTTTTGTTCGACGGGGAGAACACTTTTTCCGCCGCTTCTTCAATGCCGAACCATCCGTAAGCGACGTGTTCGTCAGGCTGCAAAACAATCACCGCATCGCGCGGAATTTCAGCGGAAAAGATGTGTTCGCGGTTTTCGAACACGCCTTTGGGATAGCGGTGCCGCCAGTGGTGGTAGATTTCGTAAACCGTGCTGTCGTGCCAGTTGCAGAGCTGCCCGTCCGCAAGGCGGATGCCGGTTTCCTCCCAAACTTCGCGCTTGGCGGTTTCCTCTATGGTTTCGTCCGGCTCGATGCTGCCGGTTACCGACTGCCAAAAGCCTGGCGGCGAAGTGCGTTCGATTAGGAGAATATTACCGTCTGAATCATGCAAAACCACCAGCGTGGACACGGGATACTTCAAGGGCTTTGCCATCAATCGTCTCCGGCAGCGTCCATCGAAGGGTCGGATTTGGTATCGCTTCGCGCCTGCATTCCCGCTTTGATCATAGCAATGCTGCTCGGCTCCAGTTCTTCATTCAAGATACGGACTTCGCGTTGCGGATAAGGGAACTCGATGTCGTGTTCGTTAAACTGCTGCCAAATATCCAGAAAAATCGCCGATTGCAGCGCGGCAAAGCCGTTTTCAGGATCTTTTACCCAATATGTCACGCGCAAATCAATACCGTTGTCGCCGAAATTGGTAACCACTGCCAAAGGTGCAGGATTTTCTGATACGCGGGATTGTGCGGCGGCGGCGCTTTTTATGATTTCCAAAGCTTTAATCAAGTCGGAATGATAGGCGACCTGTATATTGAATGCCTGCTGTAATTCGCGGCTGGTATACGATTCGTTGACCACCATTGAAGTAACGAACGTCTCGTTCGGAATCAGCGCCTCCGTACCGTTGGCATTGCGCAGCACGACGAAACGCGAGGTAATTTTGGTTACATAGCCGGTAAAGTTGTTGACCGTCAGACGGTCGTTCATGCGGATGGAGCGGTCGCCCAAAATGATGAAGCCCGAAATATAGTTGCTCGCCACTTTTTGCAGGCCGAAACCGATACCGACACCTAACGCACCGCCGAACACCGACAATACCGTCAAATCAATCCCCACCAGAGGCAGCGCAATCAATACCGCCAACACCATCATCACCGTTTTGACGACTTTGGACAAAATCATGCTCAGATTGGTATCCAAGCTGCTTTTCTCCAAACGCTCGCCGATAAAACGCGCCAACCACGACGCGCCTATCATCAGAAGCCCGACCCACAAAATCCCGTTCAGAATCATCAACAGGCTCAGTTTGCCCGAACCGACCGAGAAGCTGATGCTGTTGAGAATCTCCAAAATCTTATCGTCCAAGCCCGACAGCCAAAGCACGAACCCTACCCACAAAACCATGGAGACTGATTTCTCCAGCCAGTCGGTCAGTTTGTTTTGCGGCAAAGCGGCATGAACGACCGCCACGCTGACCCGAATCAAAATCATCCAGCGCGCCGCCAAAATCAGCAGATGCAGCCATACCGCGCGAAACTCCGTCAGATTACAGACAAACAAAGCCGCCGCGCCGAAAATCATCATCAGCACCGGCCACAAAATCCTTCTGCCGATATGCCGCAAAAGCGCGAAGCTGCCGTGTTCTGAGAAGAAATAACGGTCGTTGAGGCGGTTTGACAGCCAAAACGCCGCCACCATCAGCATCAAGACACCGACCAGCTCTATCCAGCCCGAAACCTGTCCGAAATTGCGCTCCACCAAGCTCGATGTAAACGCCTGACGCGCAAACAAATCATGCAAAATACTGTCCATCCGCCCTGTTTTTTATTAAAAATCAAAGCTGAGATTATATAGCAGCCATTAAATTCCGCCACATCCGTTTACCCCCGAGGTCGTCTGAAAAACATCGCAGCTTCCAATCAAGTATGCACCATTCCGCAGCCCTACCCTCCCTGACGCCAAACAAATTCAAAGCCGCTTCAAGCAGATAGCCGAAACCGTCCGGCTTTACCCTTGCCAAAGCCGGATAAGAAAACTATAATCCCAAACTTATCGAGTCGGAGTGTGGCGCAGTCTGGTAGCGCACTTGCATGGGGTGCAAGGGGTCGAAGGTTCGAATCCTTTCACTCCGACCAAAAATTCAACAGCCCGGTCATTTTTGACCGGGCTGTTTTTTGTCTTTACCTATCTCAAATTTTATATTTCAAGCGTTTCAATCAATCAAAAGGTCGTCTGAAAACCCCGAATCCGAGTTTTCAGACGACCTTTTTATTATCCGCAAAGCTTACAGATAGAATTTTTCAACCACTTTCAAATTGTCGTCCAATTTGTACACCAGCGGCTGACCGGTCGGAATTTCCAAGCCCATGATGTCTTCGTCGGAAATGCCTTCGATGTGTTTGGCCAATGCGCGCAAGGAGTTGCCGTGTGCAGCGACCAAGACGCGTTTGCCGCTCAGAAGCGCGGGGGCGATTTGGTCTTCCCAGAACGGCAATACGCGCTCCAAAGTAACTTTCAGGTTTTCGCCGTCGGGTACGACATCGGCGGGCAGGTTGGCATAACGGCGGTCGTTGTGTGCGGAGAACGGGTCTTTCGGGTCGAGCAGCGGAGGCAGGGTATCGTAGCTGCGGCGCCAGATGTGGACTTGCTCGTCGCCGTATTTTTCGGCGGTTTGTTTTTTGTCCAAACCTTGCAGTTGGCCGTAGTGGCGTTCGTTCAGCCTCCAGCTTTTGATTTGCGGCACGAACAGTTGGTCGGATTCTTCCAAAACGATGTTGCAGGTTTTAATCGCGCGGGTCAGGACGGAAGTGAAGGCGATGTCGAACTCGTAGCCTTTTTCCTTCAGTTTTTTACCGGCGGCGGCAGCTTCGGCAAGCCCCTGCTCGCTCAGTTTCACATCGCGCCAGCCTGTAAACAGGTTTTTCGCGTTCCATTCGCTTTGTCCGTGACGGATAAATACCAATTCCATGTCGTATGCTCCAATTTGAGGTCGGTAGAAGGGGCTATTTATAACATATTTCGGCTGCTTCTGCAGTCGGGGCGGGGCGATGCTTGTTCTTTATCAAGACTTGCGGCGGATTGTTTTATAGTGGATTAACTTTAAACCAGTACGGCGTTGCCTCGCCTTAGCTCA
>CAUVJL010000156.1:0-4568 GCA_963552075.1 uncultured Neisseria sp. | reverse complement strand
GCGACGAAGCCGCAGACAGTACAGATAGTACGGCAAGGCGAGGCAACGCCGTACCGGTTTAAAGTTAATCCACTATATTCTGTTTTCAGACGACCTCTATCCTCATCAAATCATCCTTATTTATCCCGCCGTGACATTCCAGATAAACTTCAACATCATTCCCCTGCCAAACACAGGCAACAGCAAATCCATCAGACAACATCGCTGTCATTCCATGCCAATCCGAACATCCGCACACCTGTATTCCCTTTTTTCCATCTGCTGTAAATCGATAGCCAACCTTGCGCATATCCTCGGGAAAATCCAAATCCGCCGCCTTCAACAGTGCTTCTTTAATGCACCATAGCCGATAAAATTCTTCCTTATCCCAATCCCTGGATACCAAATATTCCTTTTCCCACTCAGCACATACCCACTCCGCCAACGCCTGAAAATCACGAAAACGGATTTTCTCAACATCCACACCGGCGGACAGACTATTTGATGTACACAATACCGCAGCAATGCCGTGACTATGGCTGAGCGAAACGATTGGATGTTTTGATTTTTGCTTAAGGGCGCGACTGACTTTCCAATCTATTCTTTCCGACAATTGCGGTGATTGGGCTATCCTCTGCCTATCATGTTGACTTAAAGAGTCATCACAATAAGTTTCGGCAAGTAGCTCATCTCCGAGCAGGCAATACAAATGCTTCTTCATCGGATATCCAAAACAAAATTTTCTAAAACCAAAATGAGCCGGCAGCATATACCCACCGGCTCATTTCAACACATTGCAAGCATCAAGCTACCATTTAAAGATAACAGTTAGACCAAATTACCGCCAAACCATAATTTGGTCGTTACACTTTTAATGCAAGCTTCCTTTTAAAACCACTCGGCTGTTCCAAGTAGCAACATGGCATTCATACTCATTGCCGCCAACGGTTTTTTTGTCAAAATAGCTGACTAAGCGTACGGATTTCGCTTTTCTTTGTACCGCAGTGCTTTGGAAGCGTTTCACTGTACTCAAGAAAGCACGCTGGCAGGATTCCTCCGGACTTTTACCGACCATGTTGGCAATTTGACGGGAGACCAAAGTGGTATTACCGGTGCTGCCGTAAGAAACTTTGATATTAGGATTCAGAACAGATTTCGCTTCATCGGAATTCAGTGCAACACTTGCCTTACACATATAAACGTCATTTTTTCCTTTGCCATTCACTTTATGCCCTTCACCCACACTGCGGCATGCTCCTGAATCTTTCCCGGCATGTTGTTCATGAGATGAAGCCGAGCCTGAATTTCCGGCAGAAAATTCCGATTTTGATTGGTTACTAGCACATGCAGAAATGGCTAATACTGAAGACAAAGCGATTAGATAAGAAAAACGGCGCATTTCAATGACTCCCGAAAGTAGTTTGTAAATAAGGATTACGATTTGTTATTGTAATGCATTGCGGATTATCTGATAAGAAATAAATCATCTCTTCTTTTACAAAAATCCCCTCTCACCGCACGACTTCAAATATTGTTATAAAGCAAATTGTATGAACTCTCTCTTTCAGACGACCTGCAATTCGCCACACACATAAAATCATCTGAAAAATAGACAAACTTTATCATCAACCGTTAGACTGCCCAGATTATGTCACGGATACAATTATGAATATCTTAATTTCCAACGACGACGGCTACCTAGCCCCCGGCATTGCTATTTTGGCACGCGTTGCAGCAGAATTTGCCAATGTCCGCGTAGTTGCACCCGAACGCGACCGCAGCGGCGTCAGCAATTCTTTAACACTTGACCGCCCGCTGCAAATAAAAGAAGCCTCAAACGGTTTTTACTATGTCAGCGGAACGCCAACCGACTGTATCCATGTCGGACAACACGCCCTGCCCGATTTCAAACCCGATTTGGTTTTATCCGGAATAAACAATGGCGCCAACATGGGGGACGACACCCTCTACTCAGGTACAGTCGCTGCAGCAACCGAAGCCTATCTGATGGGCATTCCCGCCATCGCTTTTTCATTGAATGATTCACGCGGCCGCTATTGGAAAACCGCTGAAAAATCCGTTTGGATGTTGCTAGAATATTTGTTAAATAATCCTCCTAAAGAGCCTATCCTGTGGAATATCAACATCCCCGCAGTCATGCCTGAAGACATACAGGGCATTAAAATTACACGATTGGGCAGAAGACACCACGAGCAAAGTATCGTCCCCATGCACAATCCGCGCGGAGAACCGATTTACTGGATAGGGCCGGTCGGCAACATTTCCGACCAAGAGGAAGGCACCGATTTTGGAGAGTGCGAAGCAGGATTCATCACCATCACCCCCCTGCAAATCGACCTGACAGCCTATAACCAACTCCAAAGCGTCAACGAGTTTTGGCAAGGCATAAAACCCTCAAACACATAACCTTTTCAGACGACCTGCTTCTGATATAGTGGATTAACTTTAAATCAGGACAAGGCGACGAAGCCGCAGACAGTACAGATAGTAAGGAACCGATTCACTTGGTGCTTCAGCACCTTAGAGAATCGTTCTCTTTGAGCTAAGGCGAGGCAACGCCGTACTGGTTTAAAGTTAATCCACTATAAACAGTTATTTTGAAATGAAACCCTACATTAAGCCCATAACCGCTGTCTGTCAGATTTTCAAACAGGTGAACCAGTCAAAATCAGGCACTTTAACAGTTACTAACGGCTGCAATACTTGAGAACAGGGCGTATTTTTATTATGATATGTCCCAATAAAACAACAACCCGATATAAAGGTCATCCAATCATGTTGAAAAAAACCGCATTTTACGCAGGGTCGGCAGCCCTCGCCCTCATACTCAGCGCATGCGCCAGCCAACAACCTGCGCCCGTCGTCGTAGGCAATTCCGGCAGCAATTCCGGTTCTGCAAACACAGCCTCCAACAATCCATATGGTGCAGCGCCTTACGAAACTAATGCGGCCAACAACGACGCCCCTTATACCCCTCCCGCCTCCACTCCTCCTGCCAACAGCAGCTACCCTTCCGGCCCTACCGGCTCTTACACACCTTCTTACGCGCCGGTGGACATCAATGCTGCAACACACACCGTAGTGCGCGGCGATACCGTCTATAACATTTCCAAACGTTACCAAATTACGCAAGACAACCTCCGCGCATGGAACGGCTTGGCAGACAACACCATCAGCGTCGGACAAACCCTCCGCGTCAAACCGAATGGCTACAGCGCCCCAGCCGCTACCGCGTCCGTTCCGACACCTCCTCCGACACACACCGCCTCTCCCAAACCTACTCCTGCACCGCTTAACACCCCGACCGTTTCCACAGGCGGCACCCGCACAGTCAGCGGCATCACATGGCAACGTCCGACCGTCGGCAACGTCATCAGCAACTTCGGCGGCAGCAACAAAGGCGTAGATATCGGCGGTACAGCCGGCCAACCTGTCGTTGCGGCAGCTGACGGCAAAGTCGTCTATGCCGGCTCAGGTTTGCGCGGTTACGGCAACCTGGTCATCATCCAACACAACTCATCTTATCTGAGTGCATACGGTCACAACCAACGCTTGCTGGTCAATGAAGGACAACAAGTCAAACGCGGTCAAACCATCGCAAACATGGGTAATACAGACGCCAGCCGTACACAACTGCATTTTGAAGTGCGCCAAAACGGCAAACCGGTCAATCCTGCAAACTACGTTGCATTTTAAAATCAATGCCATACAAAACCGCCCAAATTGGGCGGTTTTTATTTTCAAATATATTGGATTAACTTTAAACCAGTACGGCGTTGCCTCGCCTTGCCGTACTATCTGTACTGTCTGCGGCTTCGTCGCCTTGTCCTGATTTAAATTTAATCCACTATACAAAAGCCAACCGCCCCAATTCACAACAATATTGACTTATATTGAATTTCTCCCGCCGATACACCCGTACAATCAAACTTATTGCCGTCTCCAGTATTTTTCAGACGACCCTCAAGACATTTCCGTCTTTTGAAATCTTTCTCAAAGCTTTTCTTTTCAAGGAGTCATCATGCAACAATACACCCTAGATCCCAAAGCCTTGCTCGGCGGCGTTATCCATAGCGATATCGACCAAGAAATCGTTCAACTCTCCCTGCAAAAGGATAATGAAATCCCCGATTATCAAGCCGATGCCATTATTCTCCTGCTGGTACTCAACGGCAGCGCCAAAATCATCACCCAAACCGAAACCCTCTCCACGCAAGGACTTCAAGTCGTCCGCCTTGAGCCCAACGAAACCCACGGCATACGTGCCCTAGAAGACCACACCAATATACTGGTCATCAAGCAGCTTACTTACGCTTCCGGCCTGAATAAAAAACTGCGTTTCGGCAAATGTTGCCTATAAAGGAAAGAGGTCGTCTAAAAACCAAGGAAAATGGTTTTCAGACGACCTCTTCAGCATTCAACCTAATTACTGTTCAAAAAGAACGATAAATCAAAGTTTCAACACAAGACAACTTATAGTGGATTAAATTTAAATCAGGACAAGGCGACGAAGCCACAGACAGTACAGATAGTACGGAACCGATTCACTTGGTGCTTCAGCACCTTAG
>CAUVJL010000155.1:0-4585 GCA_963552075.1 uncultured Neisseria sp. | reverse complement strand
TACTGTCTGCGGCTTCGTCGCCTTGTCCTGATTTAAAGTTAATCCACTATATCGTTGCGAGGGGGGATTATCGGACTGCTTGATAGATGATGCCCGTCGGATTGTCTCTTTTTCATAGCCGATTGGAACGGGAAAGGTCGTCTGAAAACTGATTTTCCGGTTTTCAGACGACCTTTTCGATTTTTTGCTTGTTTAAGGATAAGCAATATAGGCGTAAGCCGAGTGGTTGTGTATCGATTCGAAGTTTTCGCTTTCGACGATGAAGCTTTCGATGCGTCCGTCAGC
The DNA here is from genome assembly GCA_963552075.1 of uncultured Neisseria sp. GTDB lineage: Bacteria > Pseudomonadota > Gammaproteobacteria > Burkholderiales > Neisseriaceae > Neisseria. The sequence continues at coordinate 4,300 of CAUVJL010000155.1, read as the reverse complement.
AATCAGCGCGGTGGCTACGTCGCGCACCATGTCTTCCACGAATTTCGGGTTTTCATAGGCTTTTTCGGTAACGTATTTTTCATCGGGGCGTTTGAGCAGTCCGTAAAGCTGGCAGCTTGCCTGCGCTTCCACGCAGTCGATGATTTCCTCGATACCGACTTCGGCGTTGGCGGTCAGGCTGACGGTAACGTGTGAACGTTGGTTGTGCGCGCCGTATTGGGAAATTTCTTTGGAGCACGGACACAAAGAGGTTACGGGCACCATGACTTTCAGATTATGGCTGTATGCGCCGTTTTTGATTTCGCCCGTCAGGGTAACGTCGTAGTCCAGCAGGGATTGAATGCCGGAAACAGGGGCGGATTTTTTGCGGAAGAAGGGGAAGGAAACGCTGATTTTGCCGGAATGAGAGTTTAAAAGCGCGACCATTTCGGCGGTCAGTTTGTGCAGCCTGTCGAAATCCAAAGCCTCGGTTTGTTGCTCCATCAACGCCACGAAGCGCGACATATGCGTGCCTTTTTGGTCGGCGGGCAGGAAAACCGTCATGGTCAGGCGGGCGACGGTGGATTGGCTGCCTTCGGCGGTATTCAAAGTAATCGGAAAGCGTAGGTCTTTGATACCGACCTGGTTAATCGGCAGATTGCGTAAATCTCGGCTGGATTGCACGTCTGCAATGGCGTTCATGCGTTGTTTGTCCTTAATTGTCGGATTGCTGGGGTATGTGTCGTTTGGAAACGGATTCATGCCGTCCGTTTTGCAAATGCGAGATTATATCACTTGCAAACCGTGTCCGCATTGATTGTTTCTATTTTTCGGATAGTGATAAAATCCTGAATTATTCATATCTTTACAAGGTCGAACCAAGATGAAATTCGCCACCAAAGCTATCCATTCCAGCTACGATTGCGACGAACACAACCGCGCGCTGATGCCGCCGATTTATCAGAACAGTATGTTCGCGCTGCACGAAATCGGCGAGCAGGTTCCCTACCGCTATTCGCGCCTGAGCAATCCGACCCGTCAGGTTTTGGAAGACACGGTTGCCGATTTGGAACGCGGGGCGGCGGGTTTTGCCTTTTCCAGCGGTATGGCGGGCATTGATGCCGTGTGGCGTACATTCCTGCGTCCGGGCGATACCATTGTCGCCGTCGCCGATATTTACGGCGGCGCGTATGACTTGCTGGTTGACGTCTATAAAGAGTGGGGCGTGAACGTTGTTTTTGCCGATTTGGGCAACCCCGACCGCTTGGACGAGCTGCTCCAAGCGCACAATGTAAAACTGGTTTGGCTGGAAACTCCGTCCAATCCGCTTTTGAGATTGGTAGACATCAAAGCGCTTGCCGCCAAAGCCCACGCCGCCGGCGCATTAGTCGGTATCGACAACACCTTCGCCACGCCGTATCTGCAACAGCCGTTGGAAATGGGCTGCGACATCGTGTTCCACTCCGCCACCAAATACCTTTGCGGACACTCCGACGTATTGATGGGCATCGTCGCTGTCAAAACCAAAGAACTGGCGAAACCGCTGCACGACATGATGGTGCATACCGGCGCGATTGCCGGCCCGATGGACTGCTGGCTGGTGTTGCGCGGCATCAAAACGCTCGCCTTGCGCATGGAGGCGCACTGCAAAAACGCGCTCGACATCGCCCGCCGCCTCGAAGCCCATCCTGCCGTAGAAAAAGTGTTCTATCCAGGACTGCCGTCGCACGAACATTATGAACTGGCGAAAACCCAAATGCCCAAAGGCATAGGCGGCGTGGTAACGGTTTACCTCAAAAACGACACGCGCGAAGCGGCAAACAGCGTGATTAAAAACATGAAACTGGTCAAAATGGCGTCCAGCCTCGGCGGCGTCGAAAGTCTGGTCAACCATTGCTATTCCCAGTCACACAGCGGCGTGCCGCATGATGTGAAAATGGAAATGGGCATCAAAGTCGGCTTGCTGCGCTTCTCCATCGGCATTGAAGACGCGGACGATATTTGGAACGATATTTCCAAGGCTTTGGATTCGACGCTGTAAAGATAAATAGGTCGTCTGAAAAGTGCGTAGCGGGTTTCGCTGAAGCGGTTTCAGACGACCTTTTAGCTGACCTCACGTTAGAAAGGCAAAATCATGAAAACCCTGATCCCCACCCTTATGACCGCAATCATTCTGACCGCCTGTACTTCGCCTGCTGAAAAACCGCAGCCGTCCCAGCCTGTCACGTCGTCTGAAAAACCATCCGAACCCCGTCAAGCGTCAACGCCGGCTTTGGCAGCGAAATGGGTTGTGGTTTCTTTCGACAAATTCACCGAAAAAGATTTGGCGGGCAGAACCGCTTTTTTGGATTTGAGCAAAATGCCCAAGGCGCATGGCAAGATGGGTTGCAATCATTTGACGCTTCAAGCGCAGGAAGCCGGAGCGGGTAAAATTGATTTTGGTCCGATTGCCACGACGATGATGCTGTGTGAAGACATGAAGCTGGAAGAGGCTTTCTTGAACATGAAAAGCGTGTGGAACTATCGTTTCGACGGCAATGATTTGATTTTGGAGCAAAACGGCAAAACCATGCGCCTGCGCCGTCAGCCGTAAAATTTGAGTTTCAGTTCCGCTTAAAGGTCGTCTGAAAACCGGACAATCAGGTTTTCAGACGACCTTTCGTCAAGCGAACGGGTATAATACCTCTCGTTTCCCATCCCGCACACACAAGGAATCCCATTATGGCAGCCTCGCCCGAAGCCAAGTTTACCGAAGAAAAAGTCTTGTGGATTAAACACCATACGCCCAAGCTGATGACTTTTGCCATCAGCCGCCCTGAATCCTACCGCTTCTCGGCGGGGCAGTTTTCGCGGCTCGGTTTTCGCGACGGCGAAGGCTTTATCTGGCGCGCGTATTCCGTCGTGTCCGCCGAATACGCCGACACGCTTGAATATTTTGCCGTTTTGATCGAAGGCGGCCCCATGTCCGCGCGGTTTGCCGCCATGAAAGAGGGCGACACCATCCTGCTCGATAAAACCGCTACGGGCTTCCTCCTGCCCGAACGCTTCCCTGACGGCAAGGATTTGGTCATGCTCTGCACCGGTTCGGGCATCGCACCTTTCCTCTCCATCATCGAGCAGCCCGAAATCTGGCAGCGTTTCGACCGCTTGATTTTGGCGCACTCGGTTTCTTTCGCCGATGAACTGATTTTCAGACGACGTGTTGAAGCGTTGAAAGACCATCCGCTGATTGGCGAGTATTTCCACAAATTCCGCTTCATCCCCATTACCACGCGCGAGGAAACCGAAGGCGCGTTGAGCGGCAAGCGCATTCCCGAACTGCTGAAAGACGGCAGTCTCGAAGCATACGCGGGATTCAAGTTTACCAAAGCCGACACGCGCTTTATGGTCTGCGGCAATCCCGCCATGGTCAAAGACACGTTCCAAGCCCTGATGGACTTGGGCTTCGCCATGCACCGCAACCGCATCCCCGGCGAAATCATGATGGAAAACGGGTTTTGAGCCTGATGAATTGGTAAGGTCTTAATAGAAGCAAAAAAGGTCGTCTGAAAAACGGTTTGCCGTTTCAGACGACCTTTTGTTTAAATAAATGGTTTTGCAGCCGTCGGTGTAGGGCGCGGCTGCTTATTCTTCACGCGGTTCTTCTAAATAATCATCCGCCTGTTGTTCGCGGGATTTCTTTTCTTTGTCCTTCTTTTTGTCCTTGTCGGGAATCGCGGCATTGATTAACGCGCCTGTGCCTTTGACAGCGATTTTACCTGCGGTCATGACGGTGGTGGCGGCCAGATTGACGGCGCTGGTGACGATACAGCCGCTGAGTGCCAAACTGAGGAACACGGGAAGAAGAAGGACTTTTATGTTCATCAGTGTTCGCATCCGCATTGATGGTCGTGGTGTCCGCCGCTGCATCCGGAAGCCGCTTCGTGCCAGCTTTCGTCATCGCCGTCGAATTCTTCCATTTCGTCAAATTCGCCGTTTTCAACCAGCGCGACAAGTTCTTCGAGACTTTGCGCCCCTTCGACCCAAAAGCAGGGAATATCGGGCAGCGTATCGGGAGCGAGCAGGGCGGCGGTTTGATCATGCCACGCAATCCAATAGCCGTTTTCGGTGTGGACGAATTGGGCATCGGGATGAATGGTTTCTCCGGTCGTTCCGACCAGCATTCTTTCGGCAATGTCGGCTTGGTAGGGTTGAATCTGCATGATGGGTACCTGTGAACAAAATCAGCTTTATTGTAACGGAAAATCCATGGCGGATTATAGTGGATTAACTTTAAACCGGCACGGCGTTGCCTCGCCTTAGCTCAAAGAGAACGATTCTC
>CAUVJL010000154.1:0-4596 GCA_963552075.1 uncultured Neisseria sp. | reverse complement strand
TCTGTACTGTCTGCGGCTTCGTCGCCTTGTCCTGATTTAGTTAATCCACTATAAATAAGAGAAGCCATAGGTTAACTTGTTAACATTTTGCGCTTATTTGCGCCGTCTTTCAAGTTTGACGGCAAATAGCAAAAGGTCGTCTGAAAACGTTTTTCAGACGACCTTTTGCAACCGTTCCAAGCTTTTATTGATAAACCCGTCCGTTGTGCTCCAGCCAGCCGTCGGTATGGCGGCCTGCGGGGTCGTGGTGCGTCCAATGGAGGACGCCGCCCTGCTCCGACCATTCGTATTCGCCGTAGAAGCCGACTTTATCGCCTTTTTTCAAGCCTTTGATTTTTTCGGCGAGGTCGATGTTGTGCGCCACTAAAAGCGTTTGCCCGCTGGACAGTTTCAAGATAAAACGCTGATGGCGCGTGCCTTGGTTGTCGTCGGGCAGCGTTTTAAGAACCGTACCCGCACCTTTCACCTGAATATCGCTCTGTTGGTTTTCAAAGGCTTGCTGCAATATTTGTTCCGCACTGCCCTGCCCTGCTTGGCGGTCGGATTTCGGCTGCTTCGGTTGCGATTTTTTGGATTCAGACTGTTCGAATTGGTGTTTTTCCGCCTGGGTTTGGGGCTGCGTTTGGGTTGGTACGGTATCCGCTGCCTGACCCTGCCGCCCCTGCTGCATTTTTTGATAACCGACTACCACGGCGGCAACAATCAGTATCCAAATCCATTTGTTTTTGTTCATAAAATCCACGCCCAAAAAAATGCCCGACGGTTCATCGGGCATAAATTATTTGAAAGGAGTTAAATCACGATAACGTGAGCCGCCATTATATACAAAACCGGCGGAAAAATCAGCATTTTCAGTCCGATACCTGAAGCGGCGGCTGCGTTATCACGCTTTTTTGTTCCCCTGACTGTATTTCATTTCGTATTTGATGTCGTTCAGGATTTTTTTCACGTTGTAATCCAAAAGCTGTTCCACCAAATCGGGCGCCTGTTCGCTGAGGGTTTGTTGGAGCTGGTAGGTAAACAGCGCCATTTGTTTCTGCACGGCGGTGCGTATCATGCCGTTGACGGCATCGGCGACGTGCGGGCGCAGGCGTTTGATCAAACGCTCGCTCAGGTCTTGCTCGGAAATGCAGAACACTTCCCTGCGGTTGATGACCTGCGGGTTTAATACGTTGATATGGACGGTAATCGGCGGCGTTTCTTCTTTGGGGTCGTCTGAAACCTGCTCTTGCGCCTGCGGATTTTCGTTTTCAGACGACGTTGCCTCTGCTTTTGCCGGCGCGTCAAATTCGACTGTTTTACGTTTCGGGTTCAGCCAAACCGTACGCGTGGACTCGATTTGCCGATCGGACGCGCTCATTTGCAGCGAAGACTGCGCGTTCAGCCAGTTTTCCTGCAAAATCACCATCGCATCGGTCTCCGCCGTTTCAGCGGCTTCTTCCTCCAGCATGGCGTTGTGTTCCTCCTGCCATTTGCGCAGATATTCCGTCAACACGGCATCGCGGTTGGCATCGTCGAGCTTGACCGACTTGGCTTTGGGCTTCTGCTCGAAGGCAGGCTCTTGAGATTCACGCACCAAAGGCGCGTGTGTGTAAGGTGCGTTCAATTGGCGGGTTTGCCGCAGCTTTTCCAAGCGGCTTTCCCAATCCAGGCTTTCATCCGTTTGTTGTGGCGTATCGGGACGATTCGTATCCATTTTTAGCTTTCGTTCTTCCGTTGTGTCATTTCATTTCACGCGCATAGCGAATGCCGTGATTTGCTATAATGCGGTATTTTAACAGATTCCCAGGAACACATCATGAGCAGCATCGAACAACGCCTCGAATATTTGGAAGAAGCCAACGACGTTTTGCGTATGCAGAACCACATCCTCGCCACCGCCCTCAAAGGCCTGATCCGTTCGCTGCCGTCCGACATGGCAAACGAAGCCGTCGAGTCCATCCAGCTTGCCTTTGAAGACGCACTCGCCGAGTTGAACTACGAAGACAGCCCGCATACCGACCTCTTCCATGACGTAACCTACGCTTTTTTCCGCGAAAAAGAACACTGACGCGTAGCGACTTCCCCAAACCGTGTTAAACTATCCGTTTATTTATTAATATCCGTAAAGAAGGAACCTCCCCATGAACATGAAAAAATGGATTGCAGCCGCCCTCGCCTGCTCTGCGCTGGCACTCTCCGCCTGCGGCGGTCAAAGTAAAGACGCATCCTCGTCAGCCCCTAAAGCCGACAAAGTGTACCGCGTCGCCGCCAACGCCGAATTCGCCCCTTTCGAATCATTGGATTCCGCCGGCAACGTTGAAGGTTTCGACGTCGATTTGATGAACGCGATGGCAAAAGCCGGCGGATTCAAAGTCGAATTCAAACACCAGCCTTGGGACAGCCTCTTCCCCGCACTCAAAAACGGCGATACGGATATCGTCATCTCCGGCGTAACCATTACCGACGAGCGCAAACAATCCATGGATTTCACCGACCCTTATTTTGAAATCACCCAAGTCGTCCTCGTTCCTAAAGGCAAAAAAGTCGCCTCTTCAGACGACCTCAAAAACATGGCGAAAGTCGGCGTCGTTACCGGTCAAACCGGCGACTTCTCCGTTTCCAAACTCTTGGGCAACGACAATCCTAAAATCGCCCGCTTCGAGAGCGTTCCTTTGGTCATCAAAGAGCTGGAAAACGGCGGCGTGGATGCCGTAGTCAGCGACAGCGCGGTCATCGCCAACTATGTGAAAAACAACCCGACCAAAAGCATGGACTTCATCACCCTGCCTGATTTCACGATTGAAAACTACGGCATAGCCGCACGCAAAGGCGACGAAGCGACCGTCAAAATGCTGAACGAAGCGCTGAAAAAAGTACGCGACAGCGGCGAATACGACAAAATCCACGCCAAATACTTCGCCAAAGAAGGCGATAAAGCGGCAGCCGCCAGCCAAGCAGCCAGCCAACCTGAAGCAGCCAAATAATCTGTTTCAACGTTCTTAAGCAATAAGAAAGGTCGTCTGAAAGCCTGTATCGCGGGTTTCAGACGACCTTTTATAGTGGATTAAATTTAAACCAGTACGGCGTTGCCTCGCCTTAGCTCAAAGAGAACGATTCTCTAAGGTGCTGAAGCACCAAGTGAATCGGTTCCGTACTATCTGTACTGTCTGCGGCTTCGTCGCCTTGTCCTGATTTAAAGTTAATCCACTATATGTCGGATTCCGTTCCGAAGGCAGTATTGTGCGGCTTAACCCTACCCTTGTTATCCGATAGCCAAGTTTTTCCAAACCAAGCCGCTGCAGAAATTCAAACACACAGAAAGTCCCTTATGTCCCAATCCACACCCGCCCCGCTGGGCGAAAAGCAAATGGCGGTTTTGATGGCGATGTTGGTTGCCCTGATGCCGTTTTCGGTCGATGCCTACCTGCCCGCCATTCCGGAAATGGCGCAGTCGTTGAGTACGGATATCCACCGCATTGAGCAGAGTTTGGTTTTGTTTATGTTCGGCGTGGCGTTCGGGCAGATTGCCGGCGGCGCGGTTTCGGACATCAAGGGACGCAGACCGGTGGCTTTGGTCGGTTTGAGCATTTATTTTGCGGCCGTTGTCGCGCTGACGATGGTGCAGTCGGTGGACGGGCTGTTGAACCTGCGCGCCGTACAGGCGTTCGGGGCGGGGATGACGGTGGTCATCGTCGGAGCGATGGTGCGCGATTATTATTCGGGCAGACAGGCGGCGCAGATGTTTGCCTTAATCGGCATTATCCTGATGGTCGTGCCGCTGATTGCGCCTATGTTCGGCTCGATGTTGCAGGATTTGGGCGGCTGGCGTTTTATTTTCGGTTTTTTGGCGGCGTATTCATTTGTTTTGTTCATCTTGGTTTTTACTTTCCTGCCGCGTCCGAAGCAGACGGGCAAAATCAGGATGGACATTTTCGGACTGGTGGCGGGCAGGTTTGCCAGAGTGCTGAAAACGCGGGCGGCGATGGGCTATCTGTTTTTTCAGGCATTCAGCTTTGCGTCGATGTTTGCATTTTTGACGGAATCGTCTTTTGTTTACCAAAAGCTGTACCATGTGACGCCGCACCAATATTCTTGGGCCTTTGCGCTGAACGTCCTTACGATGGCTTCGTTCAACCGCATCACGGCATGGCGGCTGAAAACGGGGGCGCACCCGCAAAGTATTTTGAAATGGGGCATTATCGTGCAGTTTGTGGCAAACCTGACGATGGTGCTGTTGGTCGTATCGATGGGGCTGCCGCCGATGTGGGCTTTGGTGCCATGCGTAATGTTTTCGGTAGGCACGCAAGGCTTGGTCGGCGCAAACACACAAGCTTGCTTTATGGCTTATTTCAAGCAGGAAAGCGCCAGCGCAAATGGGGTATTGGGCGCGTTCCAATCCATCATCGGCGCAAGCGTGGGGCTGTTGGCGACGCGGCTGCACAATGGTTCTGCGTTGGTGATGGCAGGCATGATGCTGGCTTCGACGGTATGCGGGATTGTGTTGCTTTGGCTCTGCTCGCATCAGGCTTGGAAGGAAAACGATAAAAGCGAATATGTGTGAATATAGTGGATTAACTTTAAACCAGTACGGCGTTGCCTCGCCTTGCCGTACTA
>CAUVJL010000153.1:0-4697 GCA_963552075.1 uncultured Neisseria sp. | reverse complement strand
TACTGTCTGCGGCTTCGTCGCCTTGTCCTGATTTAAAGTTAATCCACTATATTGTTTGGCATGGCGTTTGCTTCGTTTTTTCATCATTATTTATTTTTCTAGGGGTTTGCTGATGGAGCCTTCTTCTCTTTTATCGAAGCAAATTAGATTGCCGTCGCTGCGGCTGAAGTATTTTGCTTATGCGCTATTGCTCATAGTATTGCCGAATCTGCTTTTTTGGATTTTGTCGGGGCTTACAGGAACGGCGCGTCCGATTATCAATTTGGATTATATTGCAGCGGCGGTTTTGTTTGCGCTCGGGTGGAAACCTGCCAAATGGGTGGGGGTACTGCTTTTTTGGGCTGCGTTGCTGTTTGATGTGTTGATGTTGGTGATGCAGCAGTTCCCGTTTATGGATTTGCTGGGGGCTATATACCTTGCGCCCTTTATTATGAAGGCGCCTTTGCTTTATCAGGTATTGACGGGCAGTTTGCTGCTGTATCTTTTACTGATGCCTTTGATATTGTCCAAAACGGCCGATAAAACCGATTTTTTCCATGTTTCGGTATTGGTTGTCCCGCTTTTGATTGCGGCTTATTTTACCGGGCATTTGCAGTATTACGAGCGTTCGGCGCAGTTTAATCTTTTCGGGGCGAATAATTTTTATTATGCGAAAAGTCAGTATCTGCTTTATTCGAGCAGTCAGAATGCCGACTTTATCAAGCAGGGGTTTCAGAGTCCTGTATTTATGCCTCTGAAGAATCAGCAAAGGGCGGCATCGCATTTGCTGAAGCCCCAATCGGACAAGATTCTTATGATAGTTGCAGAATCTTGGGGACAGCCCGACAAGCAGACTTTGCAGGATGCGGTACTTGCTAAGTTGTCGGAGCAAAAAGATCGTTTTTCGGTTTGGGAAGGCGGCAGTTTTAATTTTATCGGAGCGACTGTGGAGGGCGAGATGCGGGAGCTTTGTTCTTACAGCAGGGTACATGGTTTTGGATTGCGACACGCGCCTGATGAGAAGTTTGCCCAATGCCTGCCCAATCTTATGAAGAAAGAAGGCTATCGGACCTTTGCCCTGCATGGGGCGAGCAGCGCGCTTTATGACCGCTTCAGTTGGTACCCGAAAGCGGGCTTTGAGGAAGTAAAAACAGCCGAAAATATGATCGGTAAAAAGACTTGCTCGGCATTTGGCGGGGTATGCGATAGCGTGTTGTTTGATGAGGTTTCATCATTCTTTGGAAAATATAGCAAAGGGTTATTCTACTGGATGACGCTGACCAGCCATGCGGATTATCCTGAATCGGATTTGTTTGACCATCGTTTGCAGTGTGAGCAATATGGCCTGCCTACCGATACAGATTTATGCCGTAATTTCAGTTTGCATACTCAATTTTTCGACGGCTTGGCAGAATTGGTCAAACGCCCGGAGATGAAGGGAGTAGAAGTCATTGTTGTCGGCGACCATCCGCCTCCTGTCAAGAATATTGGTGAAACAATCAAATATTTGGAACAGGGGCAGGTTGCCTGGTTACATTTTAAAGTGAAGGATTGAGTTGTTTAATGAGATATGAGAAAGGTCGTCTGAAAAGCGTTTTCAGACGACCTTTTGCCTTGATAGCGTAGATGGTAGCGTGGGCTTTGCCCACGAAAATGGCGGGTAAAAGAGGTCGTCTGAAATTTTGGGTTTGGTTCGTGGGCAAAGCCCACGCTACGGGTTTGCGGTGATTTGTAGGTAGTAGAACCTACGCTATGCAACTAGTGACTTAATCCCCTTCGTAACATCCGCTTTATCCGAGCTTCGCTTCTTCCCCAAACACTTCCCGCCACAATTTCCTGACATTGCCGTAATGTGCCAGCAATTCGTCGGTTACTTCGGTTTTTTCCGCGTCGCGCAGTTTGGTGTTGTGTTGCTGCTGGCGGTAGAAGCGGTAGGCGGTGCGGCTTTGTTCGGCGAGGGTTTTGTCGATGAGGCCGCAGTCGGCGGCGATGTTCAATAGGGCGATGTTGCCGTAGTTGTCGAGGAGTTGCGGATATCGGCGGGCATGGGCAAGGATGAGGTATTGGACGATAAATTCGACATCGACCACGCCGCCGCGCGCGTATTTGACGTTGCTGTCGACCGGCGGATGGGTGGGGAACATTTTTTCGCGCATTTCGATGATTTCGCCTGCTAAAACGGTTGGGTCGCGTTCGGCGGTCAGCATTTCGGTGCGGATGCGGTCGAAGGCCGTCTGAACATCAGGCGTACCGCAAATAAAACGGGCGCGGGTGAGGGATTGGTGTTCCCACGTCCAGGCGTTTTCGCGCTGGTATTTTTCGAAGGCGGCGATGCTGTGGGCGAGGAAGCCGGCGTCGCCGTTGGGGCGCAGGCGCAGGTCGGTTTCGTAGAGGCTGCCTGCTCCGGTAGCGGCGGAAAGCCAGTTGGTCAGGCGGCGGGCGAGGCGGCTGTACACGTCGCCTGCGTCGGGATGGGGATCGTCGTAGAGGTAGACTAAGTCGAGGTCGGAGGAATAGCTGAGCTCTTTACCGCCGAGTTTGCCGTAGCCGATGATGGCAAATTGCGGCGTGTCGCGGTGTTTTTTGGGCATATCCGCCCACGCACACGACACGGCGGCGGCGAGTATGGTGTCGGCGAGGGAGGAGAGTTGGTCGGAGAGGGATTCTACCGTCCACAGTCCGGTGAGGTCTTGGACGGCGAGGCGGAAGACTTGGGCGTGCTGGAAGCGGCGCAGGGTGTCCATTTGCGCTTCGGTGTCGCCGCCGCAAGCTTTGAGGTCGTCTGAAAGGGTGGCGGCAAGGGCTTGCCAGTCGAATGCGGTATCCAAAAGCTGCGCGCTGATGAGTTCGTCCAGCAGAATCGGATATTTGCTCAGATACGCCGCCACCCATGAGCTTTGGCTCATAATCTGCGCCAGTTGCGCCAAGGTTTGCGGATGCTCGTTGAGGAAGGCGAGATAGGCGGAGCGGCGGCTGATGTTTTCGAGGAAGTCAAACAGCCGCATCAGCGTATAGGTCGGGTTGGGTTGCTCGGCCGCCACCTGTACGAACAGCGGCACGATGGCGTCAAAACGCGGCTGAGCGTGTGCGGAGAGATGGCGGTATTTATGGCCGTGCCGGATTTGGTCGAGCCTTGCGGCGATGGTTTCGGCATCAAACCCATATTCTTTCAGACGGCCTAGCCGCTCTTCTTCGTCGGGTTTTTCCTGCCACGCCCACTGCCATTCGCTGTTGTCCTGTGCTTGTTCTTCGGGTTCGCTCAAGATTTCGTTGAACAACTGATTGACCTTGTTCCGATGAACATTGAGGCCGTCTGAAAAGGCGGCGTAGCTGTCGAAACCCATGCTTTCGGCGAGCAGTTGTTGCTGTTCGGGCGAGGCGGGCAGGGTTTGGGTTTGCTGGTCGTCCCAGTATTGCAGGCGGTGTTCGACGTCGCGCAGGAAGCGGTAGGCGGCGAGCAGGGTTTCGACATTTTTAGACGGCATGATGCCCAGCTCGGCAAGTTTCTTCAGCGTTTCCTGCGTGCCTTTCAGTTGCAGCGCGCGCATTTGTCCGCCGCGTATCATCTGAAAAATCTGGGCGATAAATTCGACTTCGCGGATGCCGCCTGCGCCGAGTTTGATGTTGTCCGCCATGCCTTTTTTGCTGACTTCGCTGCGGATTTGGCGGTGCAGGTTGCGCATTGCCTCATACGCGCTGTAATCCAGATATTTGCGGAACACGAAGGGGCGCACCAACGCTTTGATGTCGTTCGGATACGGCGTAACTACGCGGCCTTTGCACCACGCGTAGCGTTCCCATTCGCGCCCCTGCGTAATCAAATATTGCTCCAGCGCGGTTTCGCTCAATACCAACGCGCCGGAATCGCCGTCCGGCCGCAGCCGCATATCGACGCGGAACACCTGTCCGTCGGCGGTGATGTCGTTCAACAATGCAATCAGTTTCTGCCCGACTTTGGTGAAAAACTCCTGATTGCCCCGCTCGCGCCTGCCGTCGGTATCGCCAGACTCGGGATAGACGAAAATCAAATCGATGTCGGAAGACACGTTCAACTCATAGCCGCCCGCCTTGCCCATCGCCACCACGCTCAAATGCTGCGGCGATTTGGTATAACGCCCGATCGGTGTGCCGTACATGTCCCGATAATAGGCGTAGGCAAAGTCCAGCGCGGTATTGACGGCAAAATCGGCAAACAACGTAATCGTGCGGGTTACTTCGTTCAAATCGCTGATGCGGTTTATATCGCGCACGATAATCTGCGACACGACATAACGGCGCAACTCGCGCAACTGCCGCGCCAATTCTTCCTCGTTTTCTTCCGCGCGGATTTTGTCCCAGTTGGCAAAGGCTTGGAAATCCGTTTCAGTCAAAACCTTGTCCAACATGGGCAGGAAAATTTCGGGCTTGAGTTTGCCGTTGTCGAGCTGGCGGGCAAGGAACAGGGAATGGCGGCGGGCGGTGTCGAGGCAGTTGTCGGACATTTCGGATTCCGTTTGGAAGGATGACGGGAATGTTAGAGTGGATTCACTTTAAATCAGGACAGGGCGAGGCAATGCCGTACCGGTTTAAAGTCAAGCCACTATATCATAGCAATCTTGGAGGTCGTCTGAAACAGCTGAACTCAGGCGTATGAACGGGTGTGTTTTACGGCATGGGAAGTTTGTTATAGTGGATTAACTTTAAACCGGTACGGCGTTGCCTCGCCTTAGCTCAAAGAG
>CAUVJL010000152.1:0-4811 GCA_963552075.1 uncultured Neisseria sp. | reverse complement strand
TACTGTCTGCGGCTTCGTCGCCTTGTCCTGATTTAAATTTAATCCACTATACAAATGATGCAGAGGGTCGTCTGAAAACGGAAAAGGGGGTATCAATACTGTTTTCAGACGACCTTTGCTTGATGGATGGAGGTTTTACGGCTTCCTTTATCCGTTTCGGAATAAGCAATATAAAAAAGTATTCTTTGTGTTTGCCGCAATTTCACTTAGAATGCGGCTCTTGCACACTTTTTCTTCAGGAGAGGATTATGTTGAAAAAATTCGTACTCGGCGGCATGACCGCATTGGTTTTGGCAGCCTGCGGTGGAGAGGGCGGCAGCGCGTCTTCTTCTGCTCCCGCCCAATCTGCCAACGCTTCCGGTTCTTTAATCGAGCGTATCAACAATAAAGGTACGATTACCGTCGGTACCGAAGGCACTTACGCGCCGTTTACCTACCACGACAAAGACGGCAAGCTGACCGGCTACGATGTGGAAGTTACCCGCGCCGTTGCCGACAAACTGGGCGTCAAAGTCGAATTTAAAGAAACGCAATGGGATTCAATGATGGCGGGTTTGAAAGCGGGACGTTTCGACGTGGTGGCAAACCAAGTCGGTCTGACCAGCCCCGAACGCCAAGCAACATTCGACAAATCCGAACCTTACAGCTGGAGCGGTGCGGTTTTGGTTGCGCGCAAAGACAGCAACATCAAATCCATCGACGACATCAAAGGCGTGAAAACCGCACAATCCCTGACCAGCAACTATGGCGAAAAAGCCAAAGCTGCAGGCGCAGAACTCGTACCGGTGGACGGCTTGGCGCAATCCCTGACCTTGATTGAACAAAAACGTGCCGATGCAACCCTGAACGACGAATTGGCGGTATTGGACTATCTGAAGAAAAATCCGAATGCCGGCGTAAAAATCGTTTGGTCTGCACCGGCTGACGAAAAAGTCGGCTCAGGCCTGATTGTCAATAAAGGCAACGATGAAGCATTGGCTAAATTCAGCACAGCCATGACTGAGCTGAAAGCTGACGGCACGCTGAAAAAACTGGGCGAACAATTCTTCGGAAAAGACATCAGTGTTAAATAATTTTCTTGCTTCACTGCCGTTTATGACGGAAACACGCGCCGACATGATTGTCAGCGCGTTTTTGCCTATAGTCAAAGCCGGGTTTATGGTGTCGCTGCCGCTGGCGGTGGCATCGTTCCTGATCGGGATGGTGATTGCCATCGCCGTGGCTTTGGTGCGGATTATGCCTGCGGGCGGCATCGTACGGAAAATCCTGCTGAAACTGGTGGAAACTTATATTTCCATCATCAGGGGGACGCCGCTGTTGGTGCAACTTGTGATTGTGTTTTACGGGCTGCCGTCCGTCGGTATTTTCATCGATCCGATTCCTGCCGCCATCATCGGCTTCTCGCTCAATGTCGGCGCATATGCTTCCGAAACCATACGCGCGGCGATTATGTCCGTGCCGAAAGGGCAGTGGGAGGCGGGTTTCTCCATCGGCATGACCTATATGCAGACTTTCCGCCGCATCGTCGCGCCGCAGGCATTTCGCGTCGCTGTGCCGCCTTTGAGCAATGAGTTTATCGGCTTGTTCAAAAATACCTCGCTCGCGGCGGTGGTGACGGTAACGGAATTGTTCCGCGTCGCTCAGGAAACGGCAAACCGTACCTACGATTTTGTGCCCGTCTTTATCGAAGCCGCTTTGGTTTACTGGTGTTTCTGCAAGGTTCTGTTCCTGATTCAGGCGCGCTTGGAAAAACGCTTTGACCGCTATGTCGCCAAATAAGGGAAAGCCATGATTAAAATCCGCAATATCCGCAAAACCTTCGGCGAAAACACCATTTTGCGCGGCATCGATTTGGATGTGGGCAAAGGGCAGGTGGTCGTCATCCTCGGACCTTCCGGCTCGGGTAAAACGACGTTTCTGCGCTGCTTAAACGCGCTGGAAATGCCCGAAGACGGACAAATCGAGTTCGACAACGAGCGACCGCTTAAAATCGATTTTTCCAAAAAAACGACAAAGCACGACATCTTGGCGCTGCGCCGCAAATCCGGCATGGTGTTCCAACAATACAACCTTTTTCCGCACAAAACCGCGTTGGAAAACGTGATGGAAGGTCCGGTTGCCGTACAGGGTAAGCCTGCCGCCCAATCGCGCGAAGAAGCTTTGAAATTGCTGGAAAAAGTTGGCTTGGGCGACAAGGTTAACCTTTATCCCTACCAGCTTTCCGGAGGTCAGCAACAGCGCGTCGGCATCGCCCGCGCATTAGCAATTCAGCCCGAGCTGATGTTGTTTGACGAACCCACTTCCGCGCTGGATCCCGAATTGGTGCAAGACGTATTGAACGCCATGAAGGAATTGGCGCAGGAAGGCTGGACGATGGTCGTCGTGACCCACGAAATCAAGTTTGCGCTGGAAGTTGCCACTACCGTTGTCGTCATGGACGGCGGCGTCATTGTAGAGCAGGGTAGTCCGAAAGAGTTGTTCGACCACCCCAAACACGAGCGTACGCGGAAATTTCTGCAACAAATCCGTAAGGATTCGGCGGATTATCGACATTAAGCCGTTTCGTTACATCAAAGGTCGTCTGAAAACGGACAGAGCGGGTTTCGCTCAAACATCCGCCGTTTTCAGACGACCTTTTTCCATCATGGATTCACGTTGAAACGCTACGGCACCAACGAACGGCGACATCACGCTGTTTTCGCTATAAAATACCGCCTTTCCCATTTTTCCGCCCGTCCCTTACCATCATGATTGAAATCAAGAACCTCACCCTGCAACGCGGTTTGAAAGTCCTGCTCGACAAAGCCAACGCCACCGTCAATCCCGGTCAGCGCGTCGGTTTGATCGGTAAAAACGGGACGGGCAAATCCAGCCTGTTTGCCTTAATCAAGGGTGAAATCACTCAGGACGGCGGCGATGTCTCGATTCCGAAGAATTGGCGGATCGCTTCCGTTTCCCAAGAAACGCCCGACTTGGACATTTCCGCATTGGACTACGTTTTGCAGGGCGATGCCGAGTTGCAGGCTTTTCAGACGACCTTGGCGCAGGCGGAAGCGCAAAATGACGGCATGAAGCAGGCGGAATACCATGCCAAATTGGAAGAAATCGACGCTTATACCGCGCCGGCCCGTGCGGCGAAATTGTTGAACGGACTGGGTTTTTCGCAGGAAGAACACAGCCGTCCCGTTAAATCCTTTTCCGGCGGCTGGCGTATGCGTCTGAATCTTGCGCAAGCCCTGATTTGCCGTGCCGATTTGCTCTTGCTTGACGAACCGACCAACCACTTGGATTTGGAAACCGTTTTGTGGCTGGAAAACCATCTTGCCTCTTTACCCTGCACGCAAATCATCATTTCCCACGACCGTGATTTCCTCAATGCGGCAACCACCCAAACCATCGAATTGTCCCGGCAAAAGCTCACGCAATACGGCGGCAATTACGATTTTTACCAAAACGAACGCGCGCAACGTTTGGCGCAGCAACAAGCCGCCTATGTCAAACAGCAGGCGCAAATCAAACATCTGCAATCCTTTATCGACCGCTTCAAAGCCAAAGCCACCAAAGCCGTTCAAGCGCAAAGCCGCATGAAGGCGTTGGCGAAGCTCGAGCGCATCGCTCCCGCGCATCTGGACAGCGAGTTTTCCTTCGAATTTTACAATCCCGACCATCTGCCCAATCCCTTGCTGAAGCTGGAACACGCTGATTTGGGTTACGAAGGAAAAACCGTCCTGCATGACATTACACTTTCGCTTGAGAGCGGCGCACGCTACGGGCTATTGGGTGTCAACGGCAGCGGTAAGTCTACGTTTATCAAAGCCTTGGCAGGAAAAATCGATTTACTCTCCGGCAGCATTGTTCGTTCCGAAAAACTCAATATCGGCTATTTTGCCCAACACCAGCTCGATACCATCCGCGCCGACCAAAGCCCTGTTTGGCACATTCAGCAGCTTTCTCCCGAAGTGCGCGAACAAGAAATCCGAAATTTCCTCGGCGGCTTCAACTTTGTCGGCGATATGGCGTTGCAGAAAACCGAACCCTTTTCCGGCGGAGAAAAAGCCCGCCTCGCCCTTGCCATGATTATCTGGCAAAAACCGAATTTGCTGCTGCTTGACGAGCCGACCAACCATTTGGACTTGGATATGCGCCACGCTCTGACGCTCGCGCTGCAAAGTTTCCAAGGTGCCTTAATCGTCGTATCGCACGACCGCAGCCTGCTTGAAGCCACTACCGACAGCTTCCTCCTGATTGACAAAGGTCGTCTGAAAAACTTTGACGGCGATTTAAACGATTATCGTCAATGGAGGTTGGCGCAGGAAAACGCCACCGCCGCACCTGCCGCTTCCGCGCAAAGCCAAAACCGCAAAGACACCAAGCGTATCGAAGCACAAATCCGTCAAGAAAAAGCCCGACGCGGCAAGCCGATACAGCAGAAAATCGACAAAGCCGAAAAAGAAATGGCACAGCTTTCCGAAATTCAAACGGCATGTGAAACATTTTTGGCACAAGAAGAAGCCTATTCGGACGAAAATAAAACAAAATTACAACAAACCCTCGCACAATTAACAGAAATTAAAGTAAAATTAACACAAATAGAAGAAAACTGGCTTTTGTGGCAGGAAGAGCTGGAGCAAATCCTGACGGAAATCGACGCAGAATTTACATAACTATAAATACTTCGCAGCGAGGGTTTCCGTACTTGCCTTCAGAAGCCGCCAAAAAATACAGTTCGGCATGGTCATTTCAGACCGTCGGACTGTATATAGTGGATTAACTTTAAATCAGGACAAGGCGACGAAGCCGCAGACAGTACA
>CAUVJL010000151.1:0-4904 GCA_963552075.1 uncultured Neisseria sp. | reverse complement strand
TGAGCTAAGGCGAGGCAACGCCGTACTGGTTTAAAGTTAATCCACTATAAACAAATTGCCACACCCCAAGCCTACAAAAGGTCGTCTGAAAAGAACAAACCCTTACGTTCCCGCCTTTCAGACGACCTTTTATGCCATTTGCCATATATAATGCAAGTGAATAATTAAATCATTTAAAGTCCGCATATTCCGCCATAAAGAGCAGCGAAACAGACTATCCATTGATAACAAAACCAATAACGAACGCCCAATCCCGTTCACTCATCACACACCCCTTCCAACCCAAACCGCCCGAAAGGTCGTCTGAAACGCACCATCTACATACAGAAAAGGAGGCATCATGTCCGCCCAATCCATGTCCGGCTACTTCTTCATGCCCAACCACATCATTCTCGTGGGTGCGAGCGAACGCCCATACAGCTTGGGCGAACGCATCCTGAGCAACCTCCTGAGCGCACCGTTTCAAGGTCAAATCACACCCGTCAACCTCCGCCACCGCACGGTTGCCGGACTCACCTCCTACACCAATCTCAACAAAATCCCCGGCAGCGCCGACCTCGTCATCGCCGTAACGCCGCCCGACAGCTACGACGCCCTGTTCAAATCCTGCCGCAAAAAACAGTTCGGCCACATCATCCTCATCCAAGACTGGGAAAGCCTGTCCGACGACGAATGGCACACCGCCGAAGCCGCCATCAAAAAACACCACGGCAACGAACTCAACATCAGCGTGTGCAGCCCCGCGGGCGTGCAGCTTCCATCGCAAAGCCTCAACATCAGTTCCCAACCCGACCATCCGGCAGGCTACACCGCCCTTTTGACCGGACACGCCTCCGTCAGCAGCGAAATCAACCTCATGCTGCAAAAAATGGGACAGGGCATTTCACGCCACATCAGCCTCAACTACCCGCTCAGTCCCACCACTTCTGCCGACTGGCTCAACCGTTTCGGTCACAACCGCCACACCAAAGTTGCCGTTATCGAACACAACCTAGCCGAAAACCAGCGCAATCTGTTCAGCGCCATCCGCCATTTCACCCGCCACACCCCGCTCATCCTCCACGTTACCCACCGTTCAGACGACACCGAAAAAGCCGTGTTACGCTGCCTTGCTCGCCATTGCAACTTCCTCGCCACATTCAGCAGCAGCGAACTCGAAGCTGCCCTGCACGCGCGTTTATCCGATCTTCCCCCTCTGAACAGCATCGACATCCTGTCCGACACCCCTACCGAGTGGCTGGAAACCTGTGCGCCCCAAAACCTAAAACTCCAATTCCCCACCAAGCAGCCGCACATCCGACAAGGCTACATCGGCAGCACACCCACGCCCGCCCATTACCACAGCATCGCCAGCCAACAACTTCAAAACACCCATACCGAAGCCCTGCTCGCCATCGTCTCCCCGACCGACAACCCTGACGAAAAAAATCTGACCCGCACCCTGAGTATGCTGGCGAAACACACTGCCAAACCCCTACTTGTCAGCAGCCGCTTTTCAGACGACCTCCTGCATTTCGACCGTCCTGAACAAGCCTTGCAAGCCGTATCGTTCCGCAACATTGCCGACCAACTGCAAAAAGAGCAGTTACGCATCGCCCCGCCTAAGAAAGGTCGTCTGAAAACCCCGCAAGCAAGGAACATTACCAAAGCCCTCGCTTCAAAAGACCTACCCCTGCTTGCCGAAGCCCTGTGCCTGCCCGCTTATCAGCACACCGTGCATAACGCCGTGCAATTCCGTTTCCAACGCCATACCGCCTATGGCGACATCCTGACCGTATGCCATCAAGGCAGAACCACCGCTGCGCTCCCGCCGTTCTCTACGCTGGACAGCGAACACATCGCCCGTTTCGCCCAACTCGACAATACACACACCCTAAACCAGCTCCTGCACACCCTAAACACACTCAGCCAACGGCAACAATACATTGGCGAAATCCTGCTCAACCTCAACGGCGACCAATACAGCAGCGACTTTGTCTTGCAGGCTGACGAACGTCCCTCCCAAAAAAATAAACCAACCAATATAGCCACCCTCAAGCTCGAGCAGGCCGCCGCCAAAGTGCAAACCGCGGCGGAATACCTGCGAAGCAAAAATCCTGCCGCCGCCGAGTTCCTCCGTAATACCGGCGAAGCCGCCGCCGAACTTTTGGGCGCAAAAACCGAAAGCGAAGCCCTCATCCAAAACGTGCTCGCCCCCTACCCGACCGAGCATCCTGCCACGTTTACCCTGAAAAACGGCGAAACCGTAACCATCCGCCCCTTCACCCCCGAAGACGCGGAAGCCAAGCAGCAATTCGTCCGCAACCTTTCTCCGCAAGCGCGCTACACCCGCTTCATGACCCACACCAACGAATTGCCCATCCCCACCCTCGCGCGCTTCAGCAAACTCGACTACCACAGCGAAGCCGCATGGACGGCACGCAATTCAGACGACCTCATCGTCGCCATCAGCCGCTTCAGCCGCATCAACCGCAACGAATGCGAATTCGGCATCACGCTTGCTGAAAACGTGCGCGGCAAAGGGTTAGCAGCAGAAATGATGAAGCTGATTATCCAATCGGCAACACAACAAGGCTACCGCGTCATGAGTGCCCAAATACTCAAATCCAACACCCCTATGCTTAAACTTGCTGAAAAATCAGGCTTTACCATCACCTCTTCAGAAGAAGACAACACTTTGTGCCAAGCACGCCTCAGCCTGACCACTCCGCAAAACAGCAACAAAAACAAATAAAAACTTGCATGAACAACGCAAAATATCCTAAAATTAGCGGTTTCTTATCTATCCGATTTTCTCAAAAGGACTCAAAATGGTAGTTATCCGTTTGGCTCGCGGTGGTTCTAAACACCGTCCCTTCTTCCACGTAGTCGTTGCCGACTCCCACAACCGTCGCGACGGCCGCTTCATCGAGCGCGTTGGCTTCTACAACCCTGTCGCCAATGAAAAACAAGAGCGCGTACGCCTCCAAGCCGACCGCCTGAACCACTGGATCGCCCAAGGCGCACAAGTCAGCGACGCAGTTGCAAAACTGATCAAAGAACAAAAAGCTGCTGCTTAATCACCGGCTAATCTTGCTATGACCGACACTCGACAACGGGTAGCCATGGGCTACATCAAAGGCGTATTCGGCATCAAAGGCTGGCTCAAAATAGCCGCCAATACAGAATACGCCGACAGCCTCCTGGACTACCCTGAGTGGCAGTTAAGCAAAGACGGTAAAACCCTGAACGTTACACTCGAAGCCGGCAAAATCGTCAGCGGAGAGCTTCAGGTCAAATTCGAAGGCATAGACGATCGTGATCAAGCTTTTGCCCTGCGCGGCTATACCATCGAAATCCCCCGAGAAGAATTCGCCCCTACCGAGGAAGACGAATATTATTGGGCAGATTTAGTCGGCATGACCGTTGTCAACAAAGACAATATCGTGCTCGGCAAAGTCACAAACCTGATGGAAACCGGCGCCAACGATGTTTTGATGATTAATGGCGAACATGGTCAAATTCTGATCCCGTTCGTATCCAACTACATCGAAACCGTCGATACCGAAGGCAAAACCATTACCGCCGACTGGGGCTTAGACTACTGATGTTGATACAAGCCATCACCATCTTCCCCGAAATGTTCGACAGCATTACCGAATACGGCGTAACCGGTCGCGCAAAAAAACAAAACCTTTGGCAATTCCAAGCCATCAATCCCCGCAAATTCGCCGACAACAAACTCGGCTATATTGACGATCGCCCCTTTGGCGGAGGTCCGGGAATGATTATGATGGCGCCGCCGCTGCAAGCAGCGATAGAAGAAGCCAAACAAACATCTTCAGCGCCTGCAAAAGTCATCTACCTTAGTCCGCAAGGTCAACCGCTGACCCACAAAAAAGCCGTAGAACTTGCAAAATCTCCGCATCTCATACTGCTTTGCGGACGATACGAAGGAATTGACGAACGCCTGCTGCAAAGCAGCGTCGATGAAGAAATCAGCATAGGCGACTTTGTCGTTTCCGGCGGAGAGCTACCCGCCATGATGCTGATGGATGCCGTACTCAGACTGATACCCGGCGTATTGGGCGACATACAGTCAGCCGAACAGGATTCGTTTTCAGACGACCTATTAGACTGCCCCCATTACACCAAACCTTTAGAATTCCAAGGCATGACCGTCCCTGACGTATTGCGTTCGGGCAATCATGGCTTGATAGCCGAATGGCGGTTGAAACAATCGCTGCGGCGCACCCTGGAGCGCAGACCAGACCTGCTGGAAAAGCGCAGTTTAATCCCAAAGGAATCCCGCCTCTTAAAAGAAATTTTGCAAGAGCAACAGGAAATCCAATCATAATTTAGGAAAAACAATGAACCTGATTCAACAATTAGAGCAAGAAGAAATTGCTCGCCTGAACAAAGATATCCCTGAATTCGCACCGGGCGACACCGTAGTCGTTTCCGTACGCGTAGTAGAGGGTTCACGCAGCCGTCTGCAAGCTTACGAAGGCGTTGTTATCGCCCGTCGTAACCGCGGCTTGAACAGCAACTTCATCGTCCGCAAAATTTCCAGCGGCGAAGGCGTTGAGCGTACTTTCCAACTCTACTCCCCTACCGTAGAAAAAATCGAAGTAAAACGCCGCGGTGACGTCCGTCGCGCCAAACTGTACTACCTGCGCGGCCTGACCGGTAAAGCGGCCCGCATTAAAGAAAAATTGCCTGCCCGCAAAGGTTAAGCAAAAGAATTGCAAAGCAAAATCCCTACTTTTCAGTGGGGATTTTTTACATCATTTTCTATCATTCGGCCGTAAATTCAATTACAGATAAAATTTCGGTTACCGCCCTACAACAAAAACCTTGATACAACTTCAATAGTGGATTAACTTTAAACCAGTACGGCGTTGCCTCGCCTTAGCTCAAAGAGA
>CAUVJL010000150.1:0-4929 GCA_963552075.1 uncultured Neisseria sp. | reverse complement strand
CATTGCGGCGAAGGAAGAGATTCTGATTACCTGCAAAGGGGCGTATATCAAGCTGGCGAACGGGGAGGTTGAGATCGGGAGTCCGAAGTTGGTTAGGGTGAAGGTGCCGATGGAGGTGAGTGGGGTAAAAGGGATAAATTATCCATTACAAAATATTCCACCTTTGCAAGTATTCAGTAATAAGCTAGATCTTTATGATGTTTTTGGTCCTTCCAATGTTCAAATCCCCTTTACCATAATGGGTAATAAAGATAGGGAAAGTCAGCACGGAATTCTTGACAAAATGGGCCGAACCAGCAGGATATATTCGGACAAAGCTGAAACAGTAAAAATTTTTGCAGGCAATGCAACTTTATTACCCGGTAAAGAAAGTGAGGAAAACAAATGAATCAATACCGTTTTGAATTTTTGAATGATAACAATGCTCCCATGGCTAAATGCCGCTACCAAATCATGCAAAATGACTCCATACTGTATCAAGATATTGCCGATGGAAACGGCAGAGCAGCATTTAATTCCGAATTAGTGGCTGGGAAAAAGATTCGAGTACGCTTTTGGGCAGAAGGACAACGAAAAGATGCCGCATTCAGTACCGAGCCCTTTTATTGGACAGAAGATGTCATAACGCAGCCGATCAAGGCTCCCAAGGTATACGAAGTTAAGCTTCGGGAGACACAGAACAAAAACAACGAACCAGCAAACTACCGGCAGGCGTTTTATGAAGTGCAGGCAGGAGATACGTGGGAAGGAATTGCTAAAAAATGCAATACTAATGCCTCGTCAATTAAATTTCTTAACAACTTACCCGATGATAGTACCCTCCCGGAAGTTGGAGATGCGTTGCTGTTGCCACAGGGGGCAGAAAGACCATTGGATTCTGGCAGCCCTTCGGATAAAGGAGTGATTGAGAGCCACCCAAATGAACCACAAAATGATTCGCTGAAAGGGTTGGACGAAAAAACACCCGGACCAGAACAGGATAAACCATCTATATTGCCACAAGAGGTTGCTCCTTCTGTTGCTGAAAATCAGCCTGAGCATCCGCCTACAATTGTGGAAAATAAGAAACCTGAAGCTAAGAAGAAAAAGGATACGATTGGTGATTTGTTAAAAAAATTGGATGAAGAAAAATCCGAACAGGAAAAGGGTAAGCAATCTAAATTACCACAAGAGGTTACACCTCCTACTGCTGAAAATAAGCAACCTGAGAAAGAGAGAATGCGAGAGGAAAGGAGTCGTAGTAATGAAAAACCTATAAATAGGGTCATTTCCAAACAGCAAACCCCACAGTTGATTACGATGGGACAAATGAAAAAAATGTGGCCTGATGTAAGTGAAAGTAAAATGCAGCCTATACTTGATGAGCTTAATGCTAATTTGGTTAATTATAAATTAGATACGAATCTCAGAAAGGCTCACTTTTTTGCGCAGGTTATGCAAGAAGTTGGACCAAATTTTAGATTAAGAGAGGATTTGAGATATCGATCTATAAAATTAATGGAATTTTCATATTATAAAAAACATCCTTCTGAGGCTGAAATAGATGCTAAATTGACTCCTTTCTCTTTAAAAGAGAAAACGATAGCAAATAAGATTTATATGGATAAGTGGAGAGCTCCAAGTAATCGACTTGGTAACATCCATGATGGCGATGGACATAAGTTTCTAGGAAGGGGGTTAAAACAGACTACAGGAAGAGACAATTATAAAAACTTGAATAATGTGTATCCATCAATCTGGCCTGGAGAAAATGTCAATTTTTTAGAACATCCTGAATTATTAGAACAACCGAAATATGCTGTTCGTTCTGCTGTTGTCTTTTGGAAAAGTAAAAAATTATATGAGTTAGCAGATCAAGGAGCTTCTCCAAATGTTGTTGATAAAATTACGAGGGTTGTAAATATAGGAGCGGACTATGCACTAAGAAGAGCAAATTTTACCAAAACCACAATAAAAGTATTTAGTTAGGGTTGTTTTACACTTTGGAGCACCAAAACAGTAATTGAAAATTTTGATGCTTTGGTGTGACGTTTAAGGCTAAACTATTTCAACTCTTTTTTAAAGGTTACATCATGAGATCTTTTATCATATCTATAATCCTGTTTTTTTCATCCGGCTTTTGCATCGCCCAGGAAATTCACCCCATTAAAAATGATGGATCATGTGATGATCAGAATTACAAATTAAGCCTTTTCAAAACGAATGATGCTTTATTTTCGGCATCACACTGTATCACCATTCATAATGAAGAAATAGACGAAATCAACGGAATAGATGGAATAGAAGAAATAATCTATAACAGTATAGTGGTTAATGGAAAAAAATATGAATTAAAAAATTTTAGAAAAGAGAATAGTCCAAGTAGGAAAATCAACTTGGAAGCAGTGAGCGTATATAAGGATAATCGCCATTCCCCATTGCTTATTATTCTATTTTCAGAGGAATTTTGTTGTTACCCTCAACTGGATGGCAAAGATTATATGATTTATTTATATAAAATTTATCAAAACAAAGAAAATGGTGAGTTGAAACTAATACCTTCAAGTCATATCTTGGGTGAGAACGCATCAGGATTTAATGGTATATCTGATCATAAAATAGAATTTAAATTAAAAAATATCAGGGAAATAAAAAAATATTTAAATAAGAATAAAGCGATTCTTAAGTAATGTGTTGAGTAGGTACAGATTGAGTTGAAAGCCTAATGATCATCAAGGTCGTCTGAAAGTTTTCAGACGACCTCTTTATTAATGGCGTTCATCCTGTTTGAGTGCTTCGGCTGTTGTTATATTTTGAAGATATTTCATCACACATCAAATCTGCTGTAATCTAAAATCGCCATTTGCGAAGCGGCATGGGCTAATCATATTTGCCTTTTCAGACGACCTTTGCTTTGTATCCGTTACAATATCTGTTTTAAACCCTGCCTATCCGTTCTATGAAAACTCTGTTTCGTTTGTTTCCTGCCACTGTTTTACTTGCGCTACTGCCTTTGGGCTTCTTGGTGGTGATGGTGGTTGCGCCATTGGTGGCGATGGCGGCTTATGACGGGTCGGCTTGGTCATTGGTATTGGCTGATGATTATATGCAGCATCGTTTGGTTTGGACGGTGGTTCAGGCGGCGGTCACTTGTGTGCTGGTTTTGCTGCTTGGGATTCCAGTGGGGTGGTCGTTGGCGAGGTTGTCGTTTCGCGGGCGTGAGGTGATTTTGCGGCTTTTGATGCTGCCGTTTGTGATGCCGACTTTGGTGGTCGGGGTCGGGGTGTTGGCTTTGTTCGGGGCAAACGGTGTGTTGTGGGCGGGCTGGCAGGATACGCCTTATTTGTTGCTTTACGGCAATGTGTTTTTCAACTTGCCTGTGTTGGTGCGCGCGGCGTATCAGGGTTTTTTGCAGGTGCCGCAGGCGAGGCTGCAGTCGGCGCAGACGCTGGGTGCGGGGGCTTGGCAGCGGTTTTGTTTTGTGGAATGGCCGGTGCTGCGCCCTTGGTTGGCGGGCGGGGCTTGTTTGGTATTTTTGTATTGTTTTTCGGGTTTCGGACTGGCGTTGTTGCTCGGCGGCAGCCGTTATGCGACGGTTGAGGTGGAGATTTATCAGCTGGTGATGTATGAGCTGGATATGGCTCAGGCGTCGGTTTTGGTGTGGATGGTGTTGGGTGTGACGGCATTGGCGGGGCTGCTGTATGCGTATTTGAGCCGGCAAACGGCTTCTGATAAGGCGGTTCGTGCGTTGCTGCCCCATCGCCCGCAATCTTTGGGCGAACGTGTTTTGCTGGGTTTTTCTTTAATGGTCTTGCTGCTGTGTTGCCTGTTGCCTTTGGCGGCGGTGGTTTTTCTGGCGGTATCGGCAGGCGGGTCTTGGGGCGTGTTGTTGGAACAGGAAACCTTGGCGGCGGGATGGAATACGCTGCGGTTTTCGGGGATGGCGGTTTTGACGGCGGTCGTGCTGGGTGTGATGTATGCGGCGGTTGCGCGACGGGTGGCGTGGGTGCGCAGTTTGGTGTTTTTGCCGTTTATGGTTTCGCCTGTCTGCATTGCCGCCGGTATATTGCTGCTTTATCCGCAATGGACGGCATCGCTGCCTTTGTTGGTCGCCACTTATGCGCTGCTGGCGTATCCGTTTGTGGCAAAAGATGTGCTGGCAGCTTGGGACGATTTGCCTGAAGATTATGTGTCGGCTGCGCGCGGTATGGGGGCAAATGCTTTTCAGACGACCTTGTATGTGACAGCCCCTTTATTGAAACCCGCCTTGCGACGCGGTCTGACTTTGGCTGCGGCAACCTGTATCGGCGAATTTGCCGCCACGCTGTTTTTGTCGCGCCCGGAATGGCAGACACTGACCACTTTGATTTATTCGTATCTGGGTAGGGCAGGGGAGGACAATTATGCGCGGGCAATGGTGTTGACGACGGTTTTAATGCTGCTGTCGCTGATGGTGTTTTTGCTGCTGGACGAACGTGAGAAGACTTGATGTCCGCTTTTGAAATGTAGCAAATTGTAGTTGGCAAATATGGCATCACTTTGTTTTGATTAAAAGTTAATCCACTATATAAGGGTTAACCCACCATGATGCTCAGCGAGGTCGTCTGAAAACATTTCAGACGACCTCAAATCCATTTAGATTGTCAGCAATTCCATTCAAAAATAAAAAGATACGCGGCGAAACCATGCCCCGACATTTTTATTTTCATTCGCTATCCTTTACAATACCTTCCTTTATCTTTCATTCCAGCTTCCTTATGAACGAACACGTTTCCGTCCCATCCCCCGTCGGCGAAGACTACCTGCTGTTAGGTCAGTACGCTGAACGCGCCTATCTCGAATACGCCATGAGCGTGGTCAAAGGCCGCGCGCTGCCTGAAGTTTCAGACGGCCAGAAGCCCGTGCAGCGGCGCATTTTGTTTGCCATGCGCGATATGGGTTTGACGGCGG
>CAUVJL010000149.1:0-5439 GCA_963552075.1 uncultured Neisseria sp. | reverse complement strand
CGAAACGCGGCTCTAAAACAAAGCGGTAAACGGTTTCATCCTTGGATACGGACAGCTTCTCGCATGAGGTGATAATGCCCTGCCATTGCTTCGCCGGAGGGTCGTCTGAAGCAAACCCAAATGCACTGACTACTTCGGACAATACGGCTTCCTGCGGACGGATTTCAAACGCTGCGCGCTGGTTGAGGTAGGAAGACAGCGGCAGGGAGGAATCGGTGGAAGTAGTGGTGATTTCGACGCGGTAGGCGGTGTTGGCGGCTTCGGAGGCGGTGAAGGATTTGACGGAGAGAGACGGGGAGAAACGGGCGAAGGTGAGGTGGTAGGATTGGCGGGCAGTCATGGCGATCTGGATGATTTATGATGAAAGTTTAAACATAAATCACAAAGGCAGGCAAGACAAATGATTAATGACGAACGGTAAAAATGTCGTATGGATGGTTTCTGAAAGTGATGGGTGAATAGATTTGGGACTAAAAAAGGTCGTCTGAAAGTTGAGTTTCAGACGACCTTGATAGATGCTTGGTTTTGAGCCTAATCTATACTTGTATAATCTAAGATAACAGAATCATGATAGTAAGCTTTTTAGCCACTCAATGAACCGATCAAACCAACTTCCTTTATTTTCCTTTAAAGATTTCTGTTCAGATTGGTTAGGAACCCTATCTACACATTCACCTCTAATATAATCTTGAACCCTAAAATGACCATTTTGATCTTTTTTAAGGCAAATTGTATCTCCAAAACCAGTGAAATTCGGCTCTATCCTTAATTGTTCATTTTTATTTGGATTAGGGCGAAGCCTAATTGCATAAACTTGACCATCTTCTAATTTTAGATTTGGAAAGTTTGAAGAATTCAACATAATACATTTTTCTTTAGTCGGGTAATTTTCTTCAAATGTTGCCTCATAGAGCATGCTATCCATATTTTCTGAAAAAACTTGAGATATATCTATGAAATACGCGCCAATTAAGTCAGACCTGTCAATATAAAGACACGGGGTATTATCTATCATCCTGATGCTAACTACACCATCTGCATCAGGGGCTTTGGAAAAAGCATTACAATTAAATGTAAATAACAAAATTGACAATGCAGAAAATAGTTTTATGTACATAGAAATTCCAAGTAAGCAAAACAGCTATTGTAACGAATACGAAGCAAAGGTCGTCTGAAAACTTTCAGACGACCTTTGTGAAAGTTGGATTTCCACTTCAAACTACGCCTGTTATGTAAATAATGCGGTGTTTTCTTACATCTTTTTTCTTTAGTATTTTTATCCTGATTTAAACCGAAACCAATATACCCGCTAGTCATAGTCGAAAGGTTCGAATTCTTCATCCAGCCGTTCGCATGAGATGAACTGTTGTTCGGCGGCTTTGGTTTCTTCGTCACTCAACATGAACAATCCGCCCCATCGGTCTTTTTGATAGGGTTTTTGATAGGTTTGCCGGAGGAATTCATATTGTTCAGTGGAGAGGTAGGGTCAGTGGCTTTCCAATTGAGCAAACAGTTGCCTGCGGTAGTCTTCGGGGGAAGTATCTTCTTCGGGGAAATAGTCCGCTTGGGCTTGCAGCAGTCTGCGGAAGATGAAGTCTGCTAAGTTTGCGGCTTCTACTACGCTGAAGTCGTCGTCGTGATACAGACGTGTGATACATGGCCCGCCTTCTTGTCGGTAATCGAATGCGTAGTAATCGCCGTTGCCCGCTTCGGCAAAGGCGATGAGTTTGCCACGGTATTCGGATTTCAAACTCATCCATTCACTGTCGTCGCATAGCTGTTCGTTGATTCCCTGCAATTCGTCGGCGTAAGGCAGTTCAAATTCCGAGTCGACCAGCAGTAAAGGCGGATGTTCGAGCAACTTGGGAAAGGTTTCGCTATACCATTTGCTACCCAATTCGCCCCAGTCCAACATACCGTCGGCAGCGAGGCGTTTGTATAGGTTGGGCAGGGAGATGCCGTATTGTGTTTCGGTTTGGCTGATGAAATCCTGATAATTCATGATGTTTCCTTTGCTAGATTTTGGTTTTGAACTCCATTGAAGCCGCGTTTTCAGACGGCCTCTTTCCTTTCCGTGTTACCGCTTGCCGTTTAAATAAGGCCTTGCCTGAAGGATGACGAGTTTGCCGCCTGCGAAAGCCCATTCGATGTCTTGTTCGCCGTTGCCGAAAAGCTGTTTGATTTGCTGTCCGGCCTGGTCGAGGCGGCGGATTTGGTCGTGGTTCATGACGTTGCCGGCGGTTATCGGCACTTCCCTGACGCCGCCGTTTTCATCCAGTTGCAGCGCGGTGGTTTCGTTGGAGGAGCTGAGGCGTTGTACGGCGTCGTTGCGGCGGTTGTAAACGGCTTGTTCCGCCACCCGTTTTCCTTCGACCACGCGAATACCCAGCCCGCGTTTGGCGGCGATGTAGGAAGTGTTTTTCTGCGCGGTATCGTAGGGATTGACGGTAACGAGTACGCCGGAGAGGTCGGCATTGATGCTTTGTTGGACGAAGACGCTCATTTTCACGCTGTCGTGCGGCAGTCCGGCGATGCGGCGGGCTTCGTACGCGCTGTAATTGAAGACGGAAGCCCAAGATTGTTTCACTGCTTCTGTTAATGCGTTTTCGCCGGTGACGTTCGGCACGGTGGTGTACAGTCCTGCACCGCTGAAATTCGGCAGGTCTTCGGAATTGGACGAGCTGCGGACGAACACGCCTTTGCTGTTTAATTGGCTGCGCCATTGTTCCGCCCAGGTGCGTTTCCATTCGGACGGGATTTCGGCATCGGTGATTTTTTTCTGCAAGGCGAGCAGGGCGGTGCGGCGTTTGCGGTTGTCGCCGCCGCTTTGCGTTTCGATTTGCGCCAGTGTTGCCGCGTTGATGCCGAGTTTGTCCATCATGGCGCGGTAGTAGGCGAAGGGGATGCAGAATCCGTCGGGAACGTTGCTGCCTGCTATATGGGCGCGGATATGGCCGAGGTTGGCGGCTTTGCTGCCGCAGTAACGGCTGTCTTCACGGCGCAAGTTGGCAAGCGTCCGCAGGTTGTAATCGGCAGTGTCGGGCTGCGGCAGGGAGAGGTCGTCTGAAAATGTTTTGGCGGCTGTGTTTCGGTTGGTTTGGGCGACCCGATATTGTTTCGCGTCGGCGGCCAATTCGATACGGCGACCAATATAGGGCGCGAGGATTTTTTCCGCGTCTTTGAGGTAAATGTTGGGAATGCCCCAGCCGCGCGCCAAGACGTTCACATGCGACAGCGCGGTGGACGGTTTTTCGCTGATGATGCCTGCTACGGGCGGCAACACCAGCGGCACTTCTTTCAAGATGATGATGTCGTCCGCACCGACATCGTAAAGGTCGTCTTCCTGAGTGATGACGCGCAATGTGCCTACCGCTTTCCCCCTATGCAACGGCAGATAAGGGAAATTCTGTATCAGGCTTTCTTGGGTTACGAAGGGGACTTTGCTTTGCGCAGCAACGGTTTCCTGCCACAGGGAATTGGTTTTGTAGCGCAGCGGGGCGAAGAAACTGTCTTTCAGACGACCTTCTGCCAATTTCAGCAATTCGGGCGTGATTTTGTCGCCTTCCCAAAATTCGTAAACGTATTCTTGAGTGCTGTTCTGCCAACTGATGGTGCCGAACAGGAAGCGGCGGTTCGGGCTGCGGTATTGTTCGAACAATTCTTTGCGCGTCGGCATCGGCTTCAAAATCTCGGCGAGATAGGTTTCGTGCAGGCGGTATTTCGGCGTGTTGATGTAGTCGGTGCGGTTGTTGTCTTCGCGGTCGATAAGGAAGAGGACGTGCGGGATTTCGTATTCGCTGTCTTGTTCGTAAACGCGCGAAAGCAGGTCGAAATCGGCACGGCTGCGGATGGCGGACAGCGCGGGCGTTTGCGTTTTGACCGGCGTGGCGGCTTGGCGTTTGTCGGACTCAAAATAAGAAGGCTTGCGCGCGGTCGGCGCGGCGGTATCGGCGACTTCGGCATTGGGATGGCAGGCGGCGAGCAGGAACAATAGTGGGAGGCAGACGCTGGTTTTCATGATAATGGCAACGAGAAAAAACGGATTGTAGCAAGAAAAGGTCGTCTGAAAATCAAGCCTGATTCTTTTTTCAGTCTGTATAGTGGATTAACTTTAAATCAGGACAAGGCGACGAAGCCGCAGACAGTACAGATAGTACGGCAAGGCGAGGCAACGCCGTACTGGTTTAAAGTTAATCCACTATACTGCTAGAATCCCGACTTCATTTCCAGCCTGTCGTTTTCAGACGACCCGCCACATTTCTTCGAACAAGCAGGATACAAAACATGAATAAAACCGGATTATTTCTCTCCTTGGCGTTCTTCGCCGCCGCCCCGCTTTCCACGGCGGAAACCGCACACTCATCCGGCAAAGGGCGGACACAGGTCAAAAATACGGAAATCACGCAGCGGCATACAAAACAAACGGACGGCAAGCCGCTTGCCGACGGCTTCGGCAGCCTGTCGCACCAAGATGCGCGCGTACGCGAAATCCTGAGTTTGGTTGCACCTGACGCAGACGTGGAAAAACTGAATATGATGTCGCTGCGGCCTTGGAAAAACGGCCTCCAAGTCGCGCTGGTGTGCCTGAACAAACATCCGCTTGGCGATTTTTACCGCGAAAACCCGAATCACTACGCGCAATGCGGACCCGACTCGGGCAACCCCGTCGCCCAAATGACCCTTGCCGTGCTGACAAAGGATACCGATGGTAAATTCGCCCTTGCTGCCACGCCTTATACCGAACGTTATGAATATGAAGAAAAAGACGAATTTTATCCGTCACCCAAACCTGCTATGGAAGGGAAGCGGCAGTTTGTCGTACAAATCCCCGATGGCGGTTTGCAAATCGGGCTGCCCGCCCGTCTCGATTTTGCCGCTTATCGCCTGAACGATAAAACCGATGCCTTCGGCCTGCGCTTGCAGAACACGATCGGTTATGCTGGAGGCGGCAGCTTGGAAGAGTTTATGGTGTTGTTTGCCGTTATTGAAGGTCGTCTGAAACCCGTTTTGAACGCCAACACCTTTACGCTTGAAAACATTGCCGGCAGCTGGAATAAGGACGGCACACGCCGGCATGATGTATATACCGACACATACATCCTGAAAATGTCGCCGCAGCAGCATCATGGATTTTACGACATCATTTGGCAAGCGAAGGGCATGAAAAACGGCGAACGGAAAATCTACCGCTGGGATGCGGAAAAACAGGAGTACGGCAGTTTGGAATAGTAGCGTTGCCGGTTGCCATACAAGATGGCGTATTGGCGGCAGGCATCATGCGAAAGCAGTTGGTATGGTGTTTTGCCTGATTGGGAATCCAATCGCTTTCGGTTTTTGAGGTGCGCTGCTGCTTGCATAGTGGATTAACTAAATCAGGACAAGGCGAGACAGTACAGATAGTACGGAACCGATTCACTTGGTGCTTCAGCACCTTAGAGA
>CAUVJL010000148.1:0-5464 GCA_963552075.1 uncultured Neisseria sp. | reverse complement strand
TATAGTGGATTAACTTTAAACCAGTACGGTGTTGCCTCGCCTTGCCGTACTATCTGTACTGTCTGCGGCTTCGTCGCCTTGTCCCGGTTTAAAGTTAATCCACTATATTTGTGCAACTAGAGTATTGAATCTATGCCTTCCGCCCTTATAAATAGCAAATACGGCATAATGATTAACATGATAAAGACGGAAGAACGATATGGCAGAAAAAACCTATTACGAAATTCTCGGCGTGGACAAAACCGCCGACGCCGACACCATTAAAAAGGCCTACCGCAAACTGGTACGCAAATACCATCCCGACGTCAGCAAAGAACCTGACGCCGCCGAGCGCACCGCCGAAATCAACACCGCCTACGAAACCTTATCCGACCGTGAAAAGCGTGCCGAATACGACGAATTGCTGGCCAACCCCTACGGCCGCAGCGCAGGCGGCAATCCGTTCGGCGGCGCGCAATCCGGCGGCTTCCGCTACGAATACCGCGGCGGCGAACCTTTCGGCGCAGGCGATTTCAATTTTGAAGATTTGTTTGCCGGCTTCGGCCGCAGTCAGAGACAGGCGCACGCAAGGCCGGACGGCCCGATTAAAGGCGAAGACCAGCACGCCGAACTGAGTATCGATATTTACGCCGCTTATGTCGGCGCGGAGCGCTCATTAAGCCTGAACGTACCGACCGTGGACGAATATGGCCGCGTCGGTTATCAGACCAAAACCTTAAACGTCAAAATTCCCAAAGGCATTACCGAAGGCCAGCAAATCCGTTTGGCGGGACAGGGCCTGCCCGGCTACAACGGCGGCGCAAACGGCGATTTGTATCTGAAAATCAAGTTCCACGACAAACCCGATTTATACGTCAAAAACAAAAAAGACGTATACCAGACCATAGACGTCAAGCCTTGGGAGGCCGTATTGGGCGGCAAAATCATCGTTCCCACCGCAGCCGGACGCTTGCAGGTCAACCTGCCCGCCAACAGCCAAAACGGTAAAAGCATACGCCTGAAGGGTAAAGGCATTCCGGCCAAAGAAGCGGGCGATTTGTACCTCAACATCCGCATCAGCGTTCCCAAGGCCGAAAGCGAAGCCGACCGCGCCGCATGGGCGCAGCTTGCCGCCCACTTTGACGGCAAAAGCGCATCAAATTGAAAGGATAAACCATGACGCAACACACCGACATTACCCTGACTTTCGAAGAAATCCTCGCTGCCAGCCGCTGCCGCCGCGATTGGCTGCTGGAGCTGATAGAGGAAGAAATCATCAGCGTAAACGGCAGGCCGGAACAAACTTTGTACAGCGGTTTCCAACTCGCCCGCATCCGCCGCGCCCAGCGTCTGAGCCGCGACTTTGATGCCGGAATTCCCGCACTCGGCCTGATTATGCGCCTGCTGGACGAAGTGGAAGAATTGCGCAAGGCGCAGCAGCCCTTATCCCTGCTGGATGAAGGCAAATAGCGGTCAACAAAAGAAGGCCGTCTGAAAAACAGTTTTCAGACGACCTTTTTCAATACACGGGAAACGAAGATGGCTGAGAATACTGCCGATGATTTGAACCTTGCCGCCGCTCAAGCGGCCGGGCATTTGCTGGAGCGTTGCGTACCGGAGCATGCTGCGGTGCTGACGCCTTATGTGTTGCGGCTGTTTGCGGCTTTGCAGAACGGGCATTCGTTTGTTTGGCTGGATGAGGGCGAGGCGGAGGAATTGGCGGGATTGGCGCCGACGGTCGGGCAGGGCACGTCGCCGTTGGTGTTGCAGGGCAGAAAGT
Source organism: uncultured Neisseria sp. (assembly GCA_963552075.1). Classification (GTDB taxonomy): domain Bacteria; phylum Pseudomonadota; class Gammaproteobacteria; order Burkholderiales; family Neisseriaceae; genus Neisseria. The sequence goes on along the minus strand of CAUVJL010000148.1, from coordinate 3,705 downwards.
TGTTTTTGGGGCGGATGTGGCAGCTCGAGCATGATTTGGCGGCTGAAATCAAGCGTTTGGCAGAAGCGGAAGTCGAGCCTGTGGATTGGATGAGCGCGTCGCAAAACTTGTCCGGCTGGTTTGCCGACAAAGGCAGCGCAGGGCAGCGGGATGCGGCGGGGCTTGCCCTGCTTCAAGCGTTTATGCTGATTACGGGCGGGCCGGGTACGGGTAAAACGACGACGGTGGCGAAACTTTTGGGGCTGATTTGCACCAACTCTGCCACGCGCCTGCCGCGTATCGCTCTGGCCGCGCCGACGGGCAAGGCGGCGGCGCATATGGCGCGCGCGCTGCATCGGGCGGTGGACGGTTTCGAGATGCCCGACGCGGTACGCAATCATTTGTCCGCGCTGGAAGGGCAGACGGTCCACCGCCTTTTGAAACTGCGCCCGCCGCAAATGCTGCCTGCGTTTGACGGCAACCGTCCGCTGCCTTTGGATGTATTGGTGGTGGATGAGGCTTCGATGTTGGATGTTTCCCTGCTGCTTCACTTGCTGCGTGCGATTCCGTCGGGCTGCCGCGTGATTTTTTTGGGCGACGAGTTCCAACTGCCTTCGGTCGGCGTCGGCGCGGTATTGGCGGCGTTGTCGAGACGGACGGTTTTGGATAAGGAGACGGCGGATCAGCTGAGCATTTATCTGCCGGAACACGGTTTCCTCGTGGAGGAAAATCCGCCGGCTTTATCGCAAAACGTCGCGCAACTGAAGGTTAGCCACCGTTTCGGCGCAGACAGCGGCATCGGTTGCTTGGCAAGGGCGGTCGTATCGGGCAAGAGCGGGGAAGGTTGGGCGCAGTTTGCCTTGTTCCCCGACGAGCTGGAAATCCGCGAGGGTCGTCTGAAACAGCAGGCGGAACTGCTTTACCGCAAACACGAAAAATACTGGCAGGCAGTCGATAAAAACGATGTGACACTGGCGTTCGGACACGCGGCGGATGTGGTCGTTTTGGCGGCATGGCGGCAGGACGCGGAGGCGTTCAACGAAGAGTATTGCCGTTATCTGCAACGCAAACATCGGGCGGGCGCGGATACGCCGTGGTTCGCGGGACAAATCATCATGATTGCGCGCAACGACTATACGCTGGAAGTGTTCAACGGCGATATCGGGCTGATTATGCCCGACGCGGAATCGGCGAACGGCTTGGCGGCGTATTTCCCGAATGCGGACGGTTTCAAAAAAATCGCCATCAGCCGCCTGCCGCAGTTTGATTCCGCGTTCGCCATGACTGTGCATAAAAGCCAGGGTTCGGAATATCGGGAAGTCTGGCTGCTGCCGCCGTCGGGGAAAATAGAGCAGGGCGGGGATGACACGCTGTCGGGCTTAAACAATGCGCTGCTCTACACCGCCATCACCCGTGCGCGGGAACGCTTCGTCTTTTGGGGAAATGAAGAACAATGGCGGCTGGCGGTGGAAACCCGCAAAACCCGCCGTACGGCATTGGGCGACATCTTGGACGCGATGTTCGTGCCGAAAGCTTGAATCAAACCCTAAAGGTCGTCTGAAAACGAAACGGATGCTGCCGGGAGTTTTCAGACGACCTTTCTCTATTGATATGCGTCAAAATCAGTTTGGAAATAAGCATAATACTCTAAATCTTCTTGACGGTTTGTGCCGTCTTTCATAGGATTACAGCCGTTCGATTACAAAAATTAGTAAATTTCTAACAAATATTGATTAGGAATTTTTGTTAAAAATACCTTTTACCCTTCAATCGGAGATTGGCATGAACATCCAAAAAAACTTTGCCGTTGTATGCGCTGCCTTGGCGGCATTACCCACCGCATTTGCAGAAACCGCTAGCGTAGAGCGCAATGCCGCCGCATTGGCAACGACGAGCGATTACGTCAATTCGGGCAGCGTCATCCGCAAAGACGAAGACAAAATCAGCATTTTCAACGATTTGCTGACCGTAAACGGAACATTCCGCGTCCGTGCCGACACCAAAGACATCAATGCCAACAACAGCAGCACCAATCCCACGCCCGACGCCTCCAATACCAATTTCAACGCCGAATTCTGGTTGCGCGCCAAACTTTATAAAGACTGGAAACTGGTGACCCAAATCGAACCCAACATCGACTTGAAAACCGGCAAATTCAACGGCGACCACGATGTTCCCGTGAACAAACTCTATGCCGAAGGCTCGATTACCGAAGGCGTCAAAGCCCGCGTCGGTAAATTCGGCGCATTCTCCTCCTACGGACGCGTCTGGGATACCGAAGTAACCGGCGGCGAAATCTTCTTTGACAACAAAACCCTGCCCACCAAAATCTATGCAGGCCGCCGTACCGGCAGCCTCAACGACAACGTATGGGGCATAGGCGGCCGCCGCAAACACTTCGCCGCCATTCAAAGCAGCCTGCCGATTAACGAAAACATCAACGTCGGCGCAACCGTCAGCTACATGAAAGACATAGACGTGCGCGGCGCGAAGAAAAACGCCGTCTTCGGCGAAATCGGCGCAGATGTCAAATTCAACGACGATTGGCGTTGGATGGCGGCAGTCAGCAAGTCCAACATCAAAGCCTATAACGACGCAGGACAAAAAATCAAAAACGACGGCGTGTTCACTGAAGTCCGCTACAAACTCGCCGACTGGAAAGTCCGCAATTCCTACGACGTCTTCCTGAACTACCGCCGCGTCGGCGCGCTTTCGGGTGTATCTTCCGTACAAGACTACAGTAAAAACGTACAAGGCGTACAAGTCGGCGCGACCTACGTTCCTTGGAAAAACTGGAAAGTGTCAGGCTTTTACTTGGCGGGTAAACAAGTTACCCCGACTGCCGGCTCAAGCAGACAAGACGTCAACGTCTTGCGCGGTCAGGTGGAATACAAATTCTAAGCCGTTTGGATAAAGCAAAGGTCGTCTGAAAACCTGTTTTCAGACGACCTTTTGCTTTTCTCCTCCATCAAATCGAATATTCAATCAACTCGTTCTGCGAGAACACATAAACCTGTTTCGGCACCAATGCCAATTCCCGCCCTGCGGTCAAATCTAGCCGGGAAGCGTCGCTGCCTGCGAGCGTGATATGTACGTCTTGTTTGCCGTGTTTCACCAAAACGTGCGTCAGTGCGCCGACGGCGTGGATTTTTTCGATTTCGGCGCGGATCATCGGGGTTTCGTGTTCGGCGGCGATTTGCCATTCGTGCGGGCGGATGTAGCCGGTGGCGGTTTGTTCCTGCCATTTGTATTGCGCGTCCAATTTCCACGCGAAGCCGTTGTAGTGCCAGATGCCTTTTTCGATTCTGCCTTCGAAGGCGTCGGTTTCGCCGAGAAACTCAGTAACGAAGGCGTTTTCGGGTTTGCGGTAAATGGCTTCGGCGCTACCGGTTTGTTCGATTTTGCCGTGGTTCATGACGACGATTTCGTCGGAAACTTCAAGGGCTTCTTCTTGGTCGTGCGTCACCAGAATGCTGGTTACGCCTAGGTTGTGATGGATGTCGCGCAGCCAGGTGCGCAATTCTTTGCGTACTTTGGCATCCAGCGCGCCGAAGGGTTCGTCTAGGAGCAGGAGTTTGGGTTCGACGGCGAGGGCGCGGGCGAGGGCGATGCGTTGGCGTTGGCCGCCGGAGAGCTGGTGCGGATAAGATTTGGCGAGGTGGGAGAGTTGTACGAGTTTGAGCAATTCTTCGACTTTGGCGCGGATTTGTTCTTTGGACGGGCGTT
>CAUVJL010000147.1:0-5568 GCA_963552075.1 uncultured Neisseria sp. | reverse complement strand
TGGTTAGACCTTCAAAGTTGAGTATTGTACTATTTTATTTTTAATTGACTATACTTTACCAACTATACAGATGGTTATGTTGCGAAGAGAGCCGGTTATGATGAGATTGATACGCCATTAAGTGCAAAAAATCTGATTGGTGTAGATAAACGCAATAAAAATGGCATCTTAGTTAAAAATGGCAGGAGCGTTAACATCTTAGATCAAACTGCCAGCAAACTGGAATTAGATAGTGTAGGCGGTAGCCGTTATACAAAATGGTTTAATAATTTTGCTACTAATGCCGATAATGAAACTGAATTGGATAAAGGCCGCCGTGTATTAACAGATGTGAAATACAAATTAGATGCAAATAATAATCCTGTATGGACTGTAACTACCGAACCCAGCAGCGGTTATCAATATGCACATTCTTTAAATCGTTATTTTAACAATAATCCAGACGATGAATTATATGTTAACCAAAACGGTGAATATGCATATCGTTTTACATTAAAAAAATCAACTACATTTGAAGTCAGTGCAGAATCAGCAAAAAATCATCCGGAACGTGCAGAGGCACTAAAAGCATTAGGGTGGTCTGCTGGCAAGCAATATCACTTCGCACCAGGTAGCTACTTTATGGTTACACAAAAAGATGGCAGCCTAAAAATTGTAGCCGATAACGGACAAATGACGCAGGTATCCTTATATTCAGTCCATGTCGGTATTGATGACAATAAAGCATTGGGTGCATTCCAAAATAAACGTGTAATTGCCGAAATGTTCAGTGCATTAAACTATGGCAAGACAAATGAAATTCGTGCGATTTATACCTATGACGTTGGACAAGCCAATGGCTTCAACCAACAATATCTCTCATTAAATGCATGGCGCTATAAAAATGGCGATGGCACTTATGGACTCAATAATCCTTTTAACATCGGCATTTTCGACCGAGTTGCTACTGAAAATGGTATAGTTGCCAATGTCTATGACATGAAGACTAAAAAAGGTTTATCTGCCAAATATACAGGCGTTGCCTATTCTAGCCGAGATGGTAAACAAGACGGTGTGATGAATATGACTGCACAGTTCCATGAACCAGATATGGCTTACAACAATACTGTTTCAAGCAATAACGTTACCTTCAATGGCGCGATTACCAACCGTCGCCTAGATGACAAACGTAATGTATATTTTGCCAGCGGTAATGTAAAAACAGAGAGTGGAATGCCTTCTGCAAGCGCGGGTCAAAAAGTTTCTCTAGTGGGTAGAAGCCAAGTTGCTCAAAATGTTACTGTCTGGATGGAAGGAAAAAACCCAGGTGAAAATAAAGTAATTTATGGTCAAGGTAACGTACGTTTTGCCGGTCCAAATGCTGAAGAAGTCGGTGGTTTGTTAAAAATTACTACCAGCCATGGCGAAAATAATATCGGTTTCATCGGCAAACGCTAAGACGCTTACCCAAAGAAATAAGCAGCAGAAGCTTTGCATCTGCTGCTTATTATTTTCCAAGCAAACCCCTCTGCAAATAAACAAAAGCGCAATTGGAGGGGCAACTTAAAATATCCTGAATTCTCCGAAAAATATACTCATGAAATCTAATCAATTCATTTTTATTGCGGGCATATTATTTCCCATAATGGTTACTGCCGAAACAATTGCCAACCCTGAAACTGAAGCCGATCGCCAAATGGAAAGGATACAAGAAATGGCCATTCCTAAACCACCGGAGGTAGGCACTTCCCTTTTGAATGGTGTCAAAGCTTCTTTGAATGAGCATACTCAGACATTGACATTAGATGATCTAGCCAAACAACCAGAGCTGGCCGAACCTTTGTTAAATCAAGCATTGCAAGCGCGAAACTATATTGCTGCAGAGCAGCTCTTGCCTATATATCGTAAATGGAATGGGTATGACCCAATTTTATTGGATTATGCGCAAGGCGCAATTTGGCGTTCGCAAGGAAAGCATAAAAAAGCCATTACACTTTACCGTAATATTCTTGTTCGACATCCTAATCTTGTTGCCGTCCGTCTAGACTTGGCTGCTATGCTTTATGAGGATAAGCAAACCCGTAATTCACAACATGAATTTAATGCTGCCAAAAAGCAAGGTTTACCAGAAGATGTCCTTCCTACTATTGCCCTTTATGAAAACGCTATGGGGCAAAATAAATGGCAATTTTCAGGCAGTCTGAGTTACACCCAAGACAACAATATCAACAACGTTTCAGCTGAGCGTAAAATCCATCTTCCTCAATTTGATAACTTGGCTTTTGAAAAAAATTCTGACTATCTGCCACAAAAAGGGCATGGTTTTACCTACGTCCTATCCGTTGATCGCGATATCAATCTCAAAGGCAACCATTATTTCGCTCTTTCAGGCGATGTCGACGGTGTCAGCTATTGGGATAATCATGATTATGATGATCAAACGGCAAAGGTCAGTCTTGGTTATAAAAATAAAAGTTTTAAAACAGATAGTTTTGTTATGCCATTTTTAGAAAAGCGTCGCTACGGAAATCATCCTTATTACACGCGTACAGGTGTAGATTTAGGTGCTTCACGTTGGATAAAACCAAATTTACGTCTATCTGCCAACGGAACCTTTGCACAAAAAGATTATGCCTATACCAAACAACAAGGGAAAGATTATCAGATTGGATTTGGGGCGACCTACCTGATGAATGATAAAACTTATTTCTTAGGAGGTTTGAATTATGCGCGTGACAAAGTTGAAAATTTCGCAGGCAGCAGCTCCAAACGGATAGGAAGTTACTTAGGTTGGGGGCAAATTTGGGGTGAAAATTTCAATAGTCGCCTTATCATCAATCACTACAATGAACGCTTTGATGGAAAACATTACGTCTTTACCAACCGTCATCGTACAGATAATGTCGTGGTTACCAATTTAAGCCTCTGGCACAATAAACTTAGTTTTCTAGGAATTACGCCGAGATTAAATTGGCGATATACAAACAATAACAGCAATATTAACGAACTTCATAGTTATACTAAAAATCGCGTATTTATAGATTTTGAGAAAACATTTTGAAAAAATTTGATATACACGCACTTTAACTAAATCTATCGAACTTAGTTAAAGGGTCGTCTGAAAGCACATCGGTGCATACAGCAATTAAAAAAGCTGAGTCCTGTCACATACAGAACCCAGCTTTTTATTTAATCCACCAAAGCAGGCTTTTATGAGTATCCAATATTTTGGAGTGACCCAGTGTTTTCAGACGACCTCTTTCCTCAGCCGATTAACTGTTTCAACACTTCCGCTTTGGCTTTATCGTAATCCTCTTGGGAAATCAAACCACCGTCCAACAGGGATTTGAGTTTCGTCAATTTTGCCTGCGGGTCTTCGGAGGTCGTCTGAACGCTTTGGGCGGGTTGTACTGCCGGTTGCGCTGCGGGCTGCATCATGCCCGCCATCGCGCCAGCCATTGCCTGACCGACGCCAGCGCCTACGCCCAAGCCTGCGCCGATTCCGGCAAGTCCGCCTTCGTTTTGCGCGGCGAGCGGGATGGATTCGGCGGTTTGGTATTGGGTGTAGCGTCCCAAGTCGCCGATGACGCCCATGGAAATTTTCTTATCTAACGCTTCTTGGATGGCGGCAGGCAGGGTAATGCTTTCGACGGTAAAGTTTTCCAGCGTCAAGCCGAGTTTGGCAAATTCTGCGCCGAGCAATTCGCCGATTTTTTGCGACAGCAAAACTTGGTTTGCCGCCATGTCCAAAAACGGAATACCGGAGCTGCCGAACGCCGCCGCGAGTTGGGTGACGGCGATATTGCGCAACTGGTTTTCCAACTCGACACCGCTGTATTCTGCCGCTACGCCGCTGACTTCTTTGAAGAATTTTGCCGGATCGCTGATGCGGTAGGCGTACATGCCGAACGAGCGCAACTGCACCGCGCCGAACTCGGCATCGCGCACGGTAACAGGTTGCGACGTCCCCCATTTTCGCGCAAGCTGTTGTTTGGTATTGAAAAAGTAAACGTCGGATTTAAACGGGGATTCAAAGAGTTTGTCCCAGTTTTTCAGGTTGGTCAGCAGCGGCAGCGTTTGCGTGTTGAGTGTATAACGGCCCGGTCCGAACACGTCGGCGGTTACGCCTTCATCGACAAACATCGCCATCTGCGCCTCGCGCACGGTCAGGCTCGCTCCGTTTTGGATTTCCTCGTCGGCAATCGGGAAACGCCACATCAACAGGCTGTCGTCGGGATTCGGCCATTGGATGACGTCGATAAACTGTTTCTTGATAAAGTTGAACATTGCGGTTCCTTATTTTGAAGAATGGGTAACTTGTCGGTTGTAGACATGACATAAGGGCAGAAAACGTATGTTTTCTTCAACCGATTATAAAATCAGGTTAAACACCGGCATTTCTAAGAATATCAGCATAGCGTCGGACTGCTTGCCGCCTGTGCTTTGTGTAGACGGTCAGGTTTGCGCTATTTCGGGGATTTTCTCCGCTAATCAAAAAATGCCCATCGGGAAAATCGTCGGATGAAAAATCTGAGCGGTTGATATATCCGCCAAGCGGTAATTGTTGGGTTTTGTTGGGTCATTATAGAATGGTTAGTGCAATTTTTCTAACTTATCATATTGATTCTAACAAAGAAAAGGAATATACATGCAAAAAACCACCCATTTCTGCTTCGCCGTTTTGGCATTGTCTGCCGCCGTCGGCACACAGGCTGCCCGTCCTGTCGAGTTTACCGTGGGTACGGAATATTACAAAGAGAATTATCGGGAATATAAAGACGGCGAGCGCCTTATGCGTCAAAAGGGAAACCTGTGGTCTCTGACAGGCGGCGTCAAATATCGCTTTAACGACCACCATGCGGCAAAATTAGAAGGACGATACTCCCGAGGCAAGTCGGATTACACAGGAAGGTATCAGGACGGAAGGGGCAATGTAACGGAATACGGCACTGCTACGTTCAACGGCTCTCCGCGCCGCGTCTATGATGTCCGTGCCTTATATGAATATACGCACCCGATTAACGACCGTGTCAGCCTGACCGCCGGAGCCGGCATAGGGCATCGCGTTTTGAAAGATTTGGGTTCCCGCGTCGTAGCAAACAATTACGACCGCAAAAACCGGACCACTTATGCGCAAATCAATGCCGGTGTAAACATTGCGCTTCCTGCCGGTTTCGAAGTTTCACCCAATATCGCCTACAACCATTCCCTGAGAGGCCGTCAGCATTCTTATCATGTCCATCAGGACATTGAAATGAAACAGTCGAGCGGGCACGGCATCGAAGTCGAAGTACCTGTATCTAAAAAATTCGCCAACGAATCTAAAATAAGCGTCGTTCCGTTTTATCGCGGCTGGAAAGTTAAGAAATCGGATACGGCCCTCGTTTATCTGCCAGACGGTATATATGGCTCAACCGAACCTAAAAACTACACCCATGAAGCTGGTGTAAAAGTACGATATACGTTCTGACGCACTGACGGTGCGTTTACCTTTTCAGACGACCTTGCAGACAGGCAGGTCGTCTGAAATTTTTAGTATAGTGGATTAACTTTAAACCAGTACGGCGTTGCCTCGCCTTAGCTCAAAGA
>CAUVJL010000146.1:0-5635 GCA_963552075.1 uncultured Neisseria sp. | reverse complement strand
TTGAGCTAAGGCGAGGCAACGCCGTACTGGTTTAAAGTTAATCCACTATAAAAATGCACCCTGACGGCTGGAGGGTGCAACCGTCAGGGTGCCATTCAAACTGTTTTCATCTGTTTAAAACGTAGGGGTCGTCTGAAAATCGGGTTGACTGTTCGGCACATTGCATTAAGGGTTCGGCAAACTCTTCTCCAACCTTCCAAAGTCTCTCCGCCGATTTAATGAATGACGGTTTTCAGACGACCTTTGAGGTCGTCTGAAAACCGTACGCCTTACAGCAACACTTTCTCCACGCCGCCGTTGTTGGCTTTTTTTACAAACTCGTCCAGCCAGTTTTCGCCGAGGATGTGTTTCGCCATTTCGATGACGATATAGTCGGCGGGCATGTCGTTGTCGTCGGCGTAGCGGCTCAGTCCTTGCAGGCAGGCGGGGCAGGTGGTGAGCATTTTGACGGGTTCGCCCTGCGGCAGCTCTTTGAGGTTTTTCTCGATTTCTTCCTGTTTGCGGAACTTGACTTGGGTGGCGATGTCGGGTCGTTTGACGGCGAACATGCCGGATTCGCCGCAGCAGCGGTCGCTTAAGACGACTTTCTGCCCCATAAGGCTGCTTGCCATTTGGGTGGCGTTCATGGTTTTGATGGGTGTGTGGCAGGGGTCGTGGTAGAGGTATTGCTGACCTTTCACGCCGTTTAGTTTCACGCCTTTTTCGAGCAGGTATTCGTGGATGTCGATGATGCGGCAGCCGGGGAAAATTTCTTCGAAGCGGTATTTTTCGAGCTGGTCGTAGCAGGTGCCGCAACTGACGACAACGGTTTTGATGTCGAGGTAGTTGAGGGTATTCGCCATGCGGTGGAAGGCGACGCGGTTGTTGGTGCTCATTTGTTCGGCTTTTGCCTTGTTGCCGCCCGCGTCCTGCGGATAGCCGCAACACATATAGCCGGGCGGCAAGACGGTTTGTACGCCGACGTGCCAAAGCATGGCTTGGACGGCGAGTCCGATTTGGCTGAACAGGCGTTCGGAACCGCAGCCGGGGAAGTAGAACACGGCTTCGGCATCTTCAGGCGCGGCGGGATTGCGTATGATGGGGATGCTTTTGTCGTCTTCGATGCCGAGCATGGAGCGCGGTGTTTTGGCGGGCACGCTTTTGGGCAAAGGACGGTTGATGAAGTGGATAACCTGTTCTTTGATTGGGGCGGTACCGACCGTGGCTTTGGGTTCGGCTTTTTGCTTTTTAGTGCCAATCGGAAGAAGCTTGCCGATTTTGTAGGCAAAGTTCTGCGCGGGAAAGCCGGTCTGTATCATGGCGGCGCGCAAGGCTTTGATGGTTTTCGGGCCGGTGGCGTTCAAAAATGCCATACCCATCGATGCGGCAGGCGCGAAGCGTTTGTGGCCGGAGTCGGCAAGGTAGTTGCGGATGGCTACGGTTACGTCGCCGAAGTCGATGTTGACCGGGCAGGGTTTGACGCAGCGGTGGCACACGGTGCAGTGGTCGCCGATGTCCATGAGTTCTTCGAAGTGTTTGATGGAAACGCCGCGGCGGGTTTGCTCTTCGTATAAGAAGGCTTCGGTCAAGAGCCCCACGCCGAGGATTTTGTTGCGCGGGCTGTACAGCAGATTGGCGCGCGGGACGTGGGTGGAGCAAACGGGTTTGCATTTGCCGCAGCGCAGACAGTCTTTGATGGAATCGGCGATGGTACCTAGGTCTGATTTTTCCATAATCAGCGATTCCGCACCCAAAAGCTCGAAAGACGGCGTATAGGCGTTGCGTAAGTCCGAACCTTTCATCAGTTTGTGACGGTTGAAGGTGTGTTTGGGATCGACTTGGTTTTTGTAGTCCCAAAACGGCTGCAAGTCTTCATCGGTCAGAAATTCGAGCTTGGTGATGCCGATGCCGTGTTCGCCGGAAATCACGCCGCCGAGCGAGCGGGCGAGTTTCATGATGCGTTCGACCGAACGGTAGGCCGTCTGAAGCATTTGGGCGTCGTCTGAATTGACGGGGATGTTGGTGTGGACGTTGCCGTCGCCGGCGTGCATGTGCAGGGCGACGAAGACTCTGCTGCGCACGGTTTTGGCGTGGATTTTGCCCAAACCTTCAATAATTTTGGTATCCGTTTTGCCGCTGAAGATTTCGGCGAGCGGTTTCATTACGTCGTCTTTGACGGACACGCGCAGGCGGAAGTCGCGGAATGCGGTGAAACAGCTCTCGTCGTCTTTGGCTTCGGGCGCGGCATGGACGGTTGCGCCGTAGCGGGCTTTGTAGTCGGCAAGCGGCGTGTCTAGATGGGCGAGCAACCAGTCCCAACGTTCTTTGACAGCGGAAACGTGGGCAAGGGCGTGTTTGCCGCGTTCGCCCAAAAGTTCGGCGGTCGGCAGGTCCGTGCCCATTTTGTCGATGGGGAGTTTGCCTGACAGATATTGCTCTAATTCAGCACAGAGTTTGAGTTTGTTTTGGATGGAAAGCTCGACGTTGATGCGTTCGATACCGTCCGAATACTCGCCCAGCCGCTCCAGAGGAATCACCACGTCTTCGTTGATTTTAAAGGCGTTGGTGTGCTTGGCGATAGCGGCGGTGCGGCTGCGGTCGAGCCAGAAGGTTTTGCGCGCTTCGGGCGATACGGCGATAAAGCCTTCGCCGTCGCGGGCGCGGGCAAGTTCGCAGATGTGTTCGGCGGCGGCCTCTACGGCGGCTTCGTCGTCTGAAACCACATCCGCCAGCAAGACCATTTTCGGACGTCCTTTACCCGCTGCTTTGGTGGCGTAGCCGACGGCGCGAACATAACGCCAGTCCAAATGTTCCAAACCGGCCAGCCGCACGCTTTTATGAGCAAGCAGGAAATCGCGGATTTCGACGATGGACGGCGTGGCGGTGGCGACCGTGCCGAAAAACTCCATACACACGGTGCGCGTGTATTTCGGCATTTTGTGCAACACGAAGGCGACGCTGGTGATGATGCCGTCCGTGCCTTCTTTTTGCACGCCGGGCAGGCCGCTCAAGAATTTGTCGGTAACGTCTTTGCCCAAACCGACTTTGCGGAATTTGTGGCCGGGGATTTCCAAGCGTTCGGTTTTAACGACATTGAGGCCGTCTGAATCCAGCGTGTGAACGTCGAACACGGCGGTTTCTTCATCGTGAATTTTGCCGAAATTGTGATGCACGCGCTCGATGCGCAGCCATTCGCCCTGCGGGTTGACCATCTGCCAGTAGGCTAGGTTGTCCAGCGCCGTCCCCCACAGCACGGCTTTTTTACCGCCCGCGTTCATCGCCACATTGCCGCCCACGCAGGACGCATCGGCCGAAGTCGGATCGACGGCGAACACCAAACCCGCCTGATGCGCGGTTTCTTCCACCCGCCGCGTTACCACGCCCGCGCCGCAATGGATAATCGGATGTTTGCCGTTTAAACCCGCTAGTTCGACAAATTCCACGCCGTGATGCTTGTCCAGTTTTTCCGTATTGATGACCGCGCTGTTTGCATCCAGAGGTACGGCGCCGCCGGTATAACCCGTGCCGCCGCCGCGCGGGATAATGACCAAATCCAGCTCGATTAAGGCGCGTACCAAAGGCGCGACTTCCGCCTCCGTGTCGGGATTGACGACGACAAACGGATATTCGACGCGCCAGTCGGTCGCGTCGGTAACGTGCGTTACCCGCGCCAGCCCGTCGAACATAATATTGTGCGGCTTGGTGATTTTGCTCAAACGCTCCAAAATCTGCCGCCGCTTTTGGCGCGTTTCGTCAAAGCTGCCGTCAAAACGCTTGACCGCCTTTTCCGCCGCCGCAACCAATACATCGACTTGCGGATTGTCGTCGCGGCGTTTGCGTATTTCGTTCAACCGGTGGCGCATTTCCCGCACCAGCGCGGCGCGGCGTTTCGGATGTTCCAGCAAATCATCGACCAGATACGGATTGCGCACGACCACCCAAATATCGCCCAACACTTCAAACAACATCCGCGCCGAACGCCCCGTCCTGCGCTGTCCGCGCAAGTCTTGCAGAATCTGCCACGCCTCATCGCCCAACAGGCGGATGACGATTTCGCGGTCGGTGTAGGAAGTATAGTTGTAGGGAATTTCCCGAATACGCTGCGGGGCGGTAGTCGTGGTCATGGTGGCGGTGTGTCCGTATGATTATTGGTATGGCGAAACTGCGGAAAGCTGCGGCATGATTTCGCCGTATTTTTATGAAAAGGTCGTCTGAAAGCGCAGCTTCAACGAAATTAAAATGATTTTTAAAATAATCAGACAACTCGTTGGAAAAGCGATAATGTAGTTTAAATTCCGATGTTTTTCAACGGAAAAGGCGAAAAATGTTTCAATAGGAATAATTTTCAAAAAGGCAAATATTGTTGACAATTTAAAGGTAAAAAGACTTTTCAGACGACCTTCGACGCCGTCGCGCTTGAGTTTTCCCGTAAAACAGTTATAATGCCACTCTCTTACGGCGGGTCTCCCCGCATGGTAATTCGGAACACCGGGTCAGGGGCGGAAGCCAGCAGCCCACTCCGATGCGTCAGTGCCGGGGGTCTGGCTCGCCACCCTATTAAAAAACACCGAAGATTAATTGGTCTTCGGTGTTTTTGCTTTTGCAGAATCCGGGATTGGGAAAAGGTCGTCTGAAAATCTATTGAATGCACCTACTCGAATAACGGCAAGTCATCGCATCCGTTTGTGACGGTAAGGCAACATCAAGCATTTTTCTCGTTGGCACGCCCTAAGTAAATAGCAATCAGGGTCAACACGGCGCCGCTCCATTGGAGGGCGTTAATCGGTTTATCCAACCAAAAATAGTCGATAAGCAAGGCGGCGACAGGTTCGGAGAGCAACAGCAGTCCGGTCAGCGAGAATGACAATAAGGGAATGGCGTAGGCTATCATGCCCCATGCGAAACACTGCATCACCGCGCCGTAAATCAATACCAGCCCGATATCGCGCATGGTGGCGGGATAGAGGGCGTGGCTGTCAAACAATATGGACGGGATGATGAGGGATAACGCGCCGCCAAAGCTCAAAATCATCATCATGGGGAACAAGGAAGTTTTCTCGATTTGGTGGGTTTTGTGGATACACACCATAGACAATGCGAGCATACCGCCCGAAGTGATGCCGCTGATAAAGCCCCAGACGGCGTTACCGTTGTGTCCGAACTCAGGGCTGCCGATAAGGGCGACGCCGCTGATGGCGAGAATGAGACTGAACATTTGCGATTTGCTCAAGCGTTCGCCGAAAAAGAAGAAACCGATGGCGGAGAGGAAAAATATCTGCAAGCTGTTGAGCAAGGTGGAAATACCGGGACCGACGGCATGTATGCTTTCGTGCCACAGCGACAGGTCAAATGCCAGAAACACGCCGGAGAGCATGGCGGTGTAGATGGCTTTTCTGCTTTTGGGCAGCTTTTGCCCAAAGAGGCGCGACAGCAGCCAGAAAATCACTGCCGCTATCGCCAGCCGCCAAAATGCGATGGCGTAAGAGCCGACGTCGACAAACTTGACAATCAAGCTGCCCAGTCCGAAAACAACGCAGCCGACGACCAGCAAAGGGGCGGCATGCGAATGATGCGGCTTATTCATAACGTTCTCTATTCTCTTTGTTTTATAGTGGATTAACTTTAAACCAGTACGGCGTTGCCTCGCCTTAGCTCA
>CAUVJL010000145.1:0-5637 GCA_963552075.1 uncultured Neisseria sp. | reverse complement strand
GCGTCCTGCAAAAATACGCCGTCAGGGCAGGCGGCGGCGTGAACCACCGCATGGGTTTGGACGACGCCGTGCTCATCAAAGACAACCACCTCGCCTATTGCGGCAGCATTGCCCAAGCCGTTCGGCAGGCAAAACAGGCGGTCGGACCGTTGACCTGCGTGGAAATCGAAGTGGACACGCTGGCACAACTGGACGAAGCCATCGCGGCTGGCGTGGAACGGATTTTGCTGGACAACATGGACGACGAAACCCTGAAAGAAGCGGCAAACCGCTGCCACACGCAAACCGCCCACCCCCACACCGTCTATTGCGAAGCATCGGGCGGCATCGGCTTCGACCGCTTACGGAGCGTGGCGCAAACCGGCGTGGACGGCATCGCCCTCGGCTATCTGACCCACAGCAGCCGCTCGTTGGACATAGGCTTGGATTTCGTGGCGTAAATTCGCCGAAGACAGCGGCGCAGAAAGAAATCCATTCAAAAACGCCCGTTTCGTCATTCCCGCACAGGCGGGGTAAAGATGACGAAACGGGCGTTTTCTGGAGTGGATTAAAATTGCAATGATAAGGCGTTGCCAATGCCCTTATGTACTTTAGCGAAATTACTTTATTTTCGACACGCAATTTACCGCTTGTCGTCATTCCCGCCCCCGCCTGCGCGAGGACAGGCGGGGGCGGGAATGACGGAAGAACGTATCGAAACTGGGAAGATAGGCGATATATGTGATACGGCAAACAGGGTTACAGTTGCACAAAGGTCGTCTGAAAACCCATCACCTGATTTTCAGACGACCTCAATCCAGATCGCTTTCGGGCAATTCTGCCGAACCCATGCGGCGCAGGATGATGTTGGTTTTGTTGCGCAGGCGCTTGCTTTTGGGGTTGTCGGCGTAAAACAGCGGCGCGGGGACGCGGGCGGCGAGTTTGGCGGCTTGCTGTTTGGTCAGGTTGGCGGCGGGTCTTTTGTAGAAATACTGGGACGCGGCTTCTGCGCCGAATACGCCGTAGTGCCATTCGATGGCGTTCAGATACAGCTCGAAAATGCGGTCTTTGTCGGTAACGGCTTCCATCATCGCGGTAATCGCGGCTTCTTCGCCTTTGCGGATATAGCTGCGGCTTTCGTTCAGAAACAGGTTTTTGGCAAGCTGTTGGCTGATGGTCGAGCCGCCTGCTTTGACTTCGCCGCTTTGTTTGTTGCGTTTGATGGCGTATTGGATGCCGCCCCAGTCGAAACCGCCGTGTTCGGCGAATTTGGCGTCTTCGGAGGCAATCAGGGCTTTTTTCAGGTTGACCGAAATGCGGTCGTAAGGTACCCAGCGGTAATCGAGCGCGACATCTTTGCCTTCGCTTTGAAACTGCCGCATCCGCATCGCCATGAAGGCGGTTTTATTCGGCGCGACGGCGCGGTAAGTGATGATGTTGCCGTACACATAAGCGTTGAAAAAGATAAATGCGCCCAAAGGCAGGGCAATCAGCCATTTGATGATGCGGAACATTTTATAACTCTCTCATATATTGGACGACGGGCAGGACATCGGGTGCGAAACCGCGCCAAAGCCGGTAGGAAGCTGCCGCCTGCCCGACCAGCATGCCCAATCCGTCGGCGGTTTGTTTTGCACCTGATTGGCAGGCAAACACTAAAAATGGCTCTGCCGCTTCGCCGTAAACCATATCGTAAGCCAAAGTGCAATGTTCAAAAATTTTCGGCGACACGGCGGGAAGCTGTCCGCTTAAGCCGCCTGATGTGCCGTTGATGATGATGCCGAAGCCGCCTTCCAGTTCATCCAAAGGTACGGCATCAATACCGAAATGCGCCGCCATTTCCTCCGCTTTGGCGTGGGTTCGGTTGGCGATAACGATGCGCGCGGGGCGGTATTCTTTCAATACGGGAATCACGCCGCGCACCGCGCCACCCGCGCCGAGCAGCAAGACGGTTTTGCCCGACAGTTCTACGCCCAGCCTCTTTGAAATATCGTCCGTCAGTCCGATTCCGTCGGTATTGTCGCCGCGTATTTTACCGTTTTCCAGCAAAATCAGCGTATTGACCGCACCCGCCGCCAAAGCGCGTTCGGAATGTTCGTCCGACAAGGCAAACGCTTCCTGCTTGAACGGTACGGTAACATTCGCCCCACGCCCGCCGTCGGCAAAAAACGCTTCAACCGCCTGCGCGAAACCTCCGATGTCAGCACAAATGCGTTCATATTCGATTTCAACGCCTTCCTGCAAGGCAAACTGCCGATGGATTTGCGGCGATTTGCTGTGCGCGACGGGGTTGCCGAAAACGGCATAACGGGGAACAGTGTTCATAAAAATCCTATCCGACAGAACAAATGCAAAGACTGCCCATTATAACCGCCTTTGCCGCCTCATACCGCTGTTTTCCAATAAATCCAAATACGCATCAGATTGTTGACAATCAGGTCGTCTGAAACTATATTCCGCAAGTCAGAAATTTAACGGATTTGCGGTTTCAGACGACCTTCGGCGTGATAAAATGCAGCAGATTTTCCGCGAGATTGCGTATCCGTTACTTCCCATTTAGGAGCCGAAAATGTCTATCAAAGACGCAGTAAAACTGATTGAAGAAAGCGAAGCCCGCTTCGTAGATTTGCGCTTTACCGATACCAAAGGCAAGCAGCACCACTTTACCGTACCCGCCCGCATCGTCCTCGACGATCCCGAAGAATGGTTTGAAAACGGTCAGGCGTTTGACGGTTCGTCCATCGGCGGCTGGAAAGGCATTCAGGCTTCCGATATGCAGCTGCGTCCCGATGTATCTACAGCCTTCGTCGATCCTTTCTACGACGATACCACCGTTGTCTTTACCTGCGACGTTATCGACCCGGCAGACGGCCAAGGCTACGACCGCGACCCACGCTCCATCGCCCGCCGCGCCGAAGCCTATTTGAAATCTTCCGGCATCGGCGACACCGCCTACTTCGGCCCTGAGCCTGAATTCTTCGTTTTTGACGGCGTAGAATTTGAAACCGACATGCACAAAACCCGTTACGAAATCACTTCCGAAAGCGGCGCATGGTCAAGTGGCCTGCATTTAGACGGTCAAAACACCGGCCACCGCCCGGCCGTCAAAGGCGGTTATGCACCGGTTGCACCGATTGACTGCGGCCAAGACCTGCGTTCTGCCATGGTCAATATTTTGGAAGAACTCGGCATCGAAGTGGAAGTGCACCACAGTGAAGTCGGTACCGGCAGCCAAATGGAAATCGGCACCCGTTTTGCCACTTTGGTTAAACGTGCCGACCAAACCCAAGACATGAAATACGTGATTCAAAACGTTGCCCACAATTTCGGCAAAACCGCTACGTTCATGCCTAAGCCTATTATGGGCGACAACGGCAGCGGCATGCACGTCCACCAATCCATCTGGAAAGACGGTCAAAACCTGTTCGCAGGCGACGGCTACGCCGGTTTGTCTGATACCGCGCTCTACTACATCGGCGGCATCATCAAACACGCCAAAGCCCTGAACGCGATTACCAATCCGTCCACCAACTCTTACAAACGCCTCGTACCGCACTTCGAAGCGCCGACCAAACTCGCCTACTCTGCCAAAAACCGTTCCGCGTCCATCCGCATCCCGTCCGTGAACAGCAGCAAGGCACGCCGCATCGAAGCGCGTTTCCCCGACCCGACCGCCAACCCATACTTGGCGTTCGCCGCCCTGCTGATGGCGGGTTTGGACGGCATTCAAAACAAAATTCATCCGGGCGACCCGGCCGATAAAAACCTCTACGACCTGCCGCCGGAAGAAGACGCACTCGTCCCAACCGTCTGCGCGTCTTTAGAAGAAGCCCTCGCCGCCCTCAAAGCCGACCACGAATTCCTGCTGCGCGGCGGCGTGTTCAGCAAAGACTGGATTGACAGCTACATCGCCTTCAAAGAAGAAGACGTACGCCGCATCCGCATGGCGCCGCACCCGTTGGAATTTGAAATGTATTACAGCCTGTAATCCGCATTTCCTGTCGGACTAAATGAAAGGTCGTCTGAAAACCTTGAAACAAGGTTTTCAGACGACCTTTTTTATCGCTCAAAGCAAACTGTCAGAACGTTTTGCTGAATTCGACAAACATTCTGGTTTTGCCGTATTCGTAGTATTTGTCGTTGCTCCATGTTTTGTGGTGGGCGACGGTCAGGCGCGGGGTAATGCCTTTGAAGTGGAAAGCGCGGTGCCACACGGCGAGCGAAATATCCGCTTCTTTATCGCGGCGGTTTTCCTGACCGCTCAAAAGGCTGGGCGTTTGATAACGGCGTTGCGCCGCACTCAGCCGCAACATGGTGGACAGTCCTTTGCCCCATTCCTGCCCCCATGCGGTACGGAGGCTGTAACGGTCGAAGTTATCCGATTTGTCTTCTTTATTCCGTTCCTGATAGATGTCGAAACCGCCGACCCAGTATTGGCGGGCGTTTCGGTAATAGACGACGGAATTGCTCAACAGGCGGTTGTTGCTGTCGGAACGGGCGCGGCGGGTGTTTTTCAGACGACCCATTTCAACGGCGCTCAAGGTTTGCAGCTTAGGCTGCCACCAGCGGTTGATGTGCAAGCGCGCACCGCTGGAGTAAGTATACGGGTCGTTGCCGTAGAAGCGGCGTTCGTGGAACGGGGTCAAGCCGATGTCGTTGCGCTGGTCGGCGTAGCCTGCGCCTACTGAAAAGCGGGTGGTCACGTCGTTATATTTGGTTTGTTCGGGATAAATTTTGCCGTAATTGTCCGCGCCTGCCGTAACGTACCAGCCTTTGGGCAGCGACCATTTTTTCTCTGCGCCGAGTTGGTAGTTGATGGTGGTGGCGTCGATAGGTTCGGGGAAAGTCCAGTTGCCGTATGTGCGGCGGCTGGGGGCTTGGTTGATGTTTTGTTCGCGGGTAACGCTCAAGCCGGCATTGAATTTCCACGAATCGCGCTCGCGCAATGCTTTGCGGTAGGATTCGATGCCTTTGACGAGCGGCTCGGGCAGGTTGGCTTCTGTTTTGAGTTTGTCGAACTGGTCGGCGGCGGCTTCGTTTTGCTTGTCTTCAAACAAAGCGGTGGCAAGCTGCCAGCGGACGACGGGGGCATCAGGGTTTTCGGCGATAAATTGACGGTAATACCCGATGGCTTCTTTCATTTTGCCGTCGTCTTGGGCAACCAATCCGTGCGCGTAGAGCGCCATGTTTTTATCGTGTCCCGGCCATTGTTCGTAAATCGGCAGGACGACTTTGATGCCCGCGATGTTGCGTGACACAACGGCGGAATACATGGCGCGGGAAAGCAATTGGGGATTGTCGAGCAGGGTTTTGGCATCGACGTTGACGACTTTTTCAGACGACGTTTCGGCGGCAGGTTTGGCCGCTGCTTCTTCGACGGGGGCAGGTTCTGCCGTTTTGACCTGCAACTCGGGGGCAGGCTGGTTTTGAGGCTCGGACGGCACGTCGGCGGCTTCTGCTGCGGACACGGCGAGCAGGGAGAGGAGTAAGAGTGTTTTCATATTTTCGTAAAACGTTTGGGTTGCAATGGTGCATGAATCTGCGTTTTTTATTTGAGGCGAAACCATATCGGGCATTTTGGTGCTTTCGGGCATGGTTTTGCTTTATATAGTGGATTAACTTTAAACCAGTACGGCGTTGCCTCGCCTTGCCGTACTA
>CAUVJL010000144.1:0-5740 GCA_963552075.1 uncultured Neisseria sp. | reverse complement strand
CCGACCAAGTGCTGATTATCGAATCCAAAGTCAGCCGCGACGACTACGGCGGCGGCGACGGGCTGCGCATCATGGCAAACCAAGTCATGACCCTGCAAATGGCGCGCGAACGTTACGCCCGCAGCCTCAGCCTCGCCCTCGCCCCCGGCCACGACATCGCGCGCCTCGCCGCCATCCTCACCGCCCACCGCCTGCCCGACACGCCGCATATCCCGCTGCAACTGTCGTATGGCAACGGCAAAGCGTCGGGCAGGTTTCAAGTGCCGCCGAAATGGATGGTTACGCCGAGCTCCGCGTTATTCGACGAACTGGAAAAACTGCTCGGCAGCAGGGCAGTACGCGTGAATTGGTAAGGCGCAGAGGTCGTCTGAAACAGCGACGGAAAGCCGCCAAACCGTAATGCTATAAAATACAAAGCCGTACCTTTATTTTCAGACGACCTTTGATAAACCATTCAAAGACGTCGTCTGAAAACACAAAACACCACATTACAACCAAATCATCACTCACCACATCATGAACACATACCAAGAAGAACCCGACGGCTTCATCCTGTATGACGAAAGGCCCGATCCCTTCGACAACCGCCGCGCCAGCCGTACGCGCTTTGCGGCTGTAAACCTGCCCATTTTGCTGGGCATAAGCGCAGTATCCGCACTATTGCTGTGGATTACCCAATCATGTTTGGGTCAATGCGGCATCAACCGGCAGGTCGGCGGCGCAGTGCATGTCTTTGCCATCGCCCTTTACGGTCTGCTGCACTATCAAAGCACTTGGCTGGAAAAGCGCTGCAATGATGCCGGAAAGGGGCATTATCCGGCGATATGGATGTTCAGAATCAGCCTCGTACTTGCCGCCATCAGCCTGATATTGCCGGTATTTACATTGCCTATGGTCGCAGGCGGATTGCTTCAATTCGTCTACGGCATGATATTGCCGTCCAACCCGCTGCCCAATCTGATGGGCTACCCCAAAGCCAACTCGACAGTCCTGCAAATCTGCGCGCTCTTAGCGTGTATCACGGCAGTGTTGATGGCTATCGGATTGCTACATTGGTTTTAAGTATTCCCAAATATAGTGGATTAACTTTAAACCAGTACGGCATTGCCTCGCTTTGCCGTACTATCTGTACTGTCTGCGGCTTCGTCGCCTTGTCCTGATTTAAATTTAATCCACTATAAAGCAAAGGTCGTCTGAAAACCTTATCTGGAAGGTTTCAGACGACCTTTTTCAGTATGGCGGGCTCTAATTCATCCAACCGCCCACCCCTATTTTCCTAACCCGCGTGCAACACAAATATTGTCGGGCGTTTTTTTAAATTCGGCAGCGTTTTCGATTTCCGCCAAGCGGCAACGGTTTGGCTGATGATTTCCTGCGTCGGTAAAGTCAGGTCGGTTGCGGTACAGAGGCGGGTTTCAAGGTGCAGCGTTTCCAGCGCGTCAGCAAGCAGCACGTCGTTGCGGTAAGGCGTTTCGATGAAAAGCTGGGTTTCGTTTTGCTGGCGCGAACGCTGTTCCAAACTCTTCAAAGCGGCGATACGCTCGCTTTTCTCGGACGGCAGATAGCCTTTAAAAGCGAAATTCTGCCCGTTCGCCCCTGACGCCATCAACGCGAGCAACAGGCTGGACGGGCCGACCAGCGGACGGACTTCATAGCCGTGTCGGTGCGCCAATGCCACCAAATTCGCGCCGGGATCGGCAACCGCGGGACAACCCGCTTCGCTGAGGATGCCCATGCTGCGCCCTTCCTGCAAAGGTTTCAGAAGTTCGGGCAGGGTTTTCAAGTCGGTGTGTTCGTTGAGGGTTTGCAGGTTCAGCTCGCGGATGGGGGTCGTGATGCCCAAATGTTTCAAATGGGCGCGGGCGGTTTTTTCGGCCTCAACCACGAAATCGGTCAAACCGGTAATCTGCGCCTGTTCGTGCGGCAGCAGGCAGGGTGTATCGGGCGCGCCCAAAGGAGTGGGAATCAGGTAAAGAATCGGGGACATGATGGGTTTCCTATACGGAAGGTCGTCTGAAACCGTCAGACAACTGTTTTCAGACGACCTAAATGATTTCTACGCCTTCGTTTTTTAAAAACTCGACCAGTTTGAAGATGGGCAAACCGATAAGCGCGTTCGGGTCGCTGCTGTCTATTCGCTCCAGCAACGCCGCGCCCAAGCCCTCGCTCTTCGCCGCACCCGCGCAGTAAACCGCCTCCGGCTCGCGCGCCAGATAACGCTCAATCTGCCCGTCTGTCAGCGCGCGCATCACGACCGACGTGTTATCGACATGACGCTGAATGCGTCCCGAAGCAGTATTCAAAAGCACGATTGCGCTGTAAAATTCAATCTTTCTGCCGCTCAAATCCCTGAGCATTTGTTGTGCATTTGCGACGTTCATCGGCTTGCCCAACTGGCGGTCATTGCACCACGCCACTTGGTCCGCGCCGATCACCAACGCGGCAGGAAATCGAGCCGCCAGCGAACGCGCCTTCCCTTCCGCCAAACGCAAGGCAGTATCCGCCGCGTTTTCACCCGCAGCAGGCGTTTCGTCGAAATCAGGCGTGGCAGTTTGAAAATCAATGCCCAAACGTTCGAGCTGCGCGCGGCGGAACACCGAACCCGAACCCAATATCAAAGGCAGTTTTGCACTCATATTTTGCTTAAAAATATTGACGTTAGACTGTCGAAATTATATCATACCCCGTTTATGTCAGACCCTAATTTGATTGACCCAGAAGTTTTCGCCTCCGAAAAGCAGACCCTGCAAGGCAGCTTCCTGCTTGAGGAATTGGACGAACGAGTCCGTTCGCACGATTATCCGGCCGACAAACAGACCAAAGTGTCGTTTACGCTGAGCGGCGGACGCGACCGACTGCAGCGTTTGTTTCTCGATTTAAACGTCAAAGCCGATATGCCGCTGATTTGCCAACGATGTATCCGCCCCATGCCGTTTACGCTCGACGAAACCAGCCGCATTGTTTTGTTCGCCAATGAAGAGGACTTGGATGAAGCAATGCTTGCCGACGAAGAGTTGGAAGGCATGCCGATTGAGAAAGAACTCGACGTACGCGGGTTGGTGGAAGACCAAATCCTAATGTCGCTCCCCTTCTCCCCGCGCCACGAAAACTGCGACAATGCCGCGCTGGAACAAGTCAATCAGGACAAACCCAACCCTTTTGCTGTTTTAGCAGGTTTGAAAAGCAGTTAACCAGGACACAGTTTTATTTATCTAGGAGCTTGAAATGGCCGTTCAACAAAACAAAAAATCCCCTTCTAAACGCGGTATGCACCGCTCTCACGACGCTTTGACCGCGCCTTCTCTGTCTGTTGACAGCGTAACCGGCGAAGTACACCGCCCGCACCACATTTCCCCCAACGGTATGTACCGCGGCCGTAAAGTAGTGAAAGCCAAAGGCGAATAATCTTATTCGACTGACTGAAAAAGCCAGAATATTGCCATGCAATGCTGGCTTTTTTACATTACATCCGAACTGCCCGACTTCATGCCTGAATCTATCTCAACACTCGGCACGAAATCCTCACAGTTCAAACTGATACACCCAATCCAATCGGGAATCGCCATGAAACAGAAAATCTGGTACACCTACGACGACATCCACCGCGTGATCAAAGCGTTGGCGGAAAAAATCCAAAACTCCGGCGTCAAATACGATGCCATGATCGCCATCGGCGGCGGCGGCTTCATCCCCGCCCGTATGCTGCGCTGCTTTTTGGAAATCCCGATTTACGCCGTAACCACCGCCTATTACGACAGCGACAACGAAGGACAGGTAACGGAAGAAGTCAAAAAAGTCCAATGGCTCGATCCTGTCCCCGACGCGTTGAAAGGCAAAAACGTACTCGTAGTCGATGAAGTCGACGACAGCCGCGTAACCATGGAATTCTGCCTGACCGAGTTGCAAAAAGAAGATTTCGGCACCATCGCCGTTGCCGTCTTGCACGAAAAAATCAAAGCCAAAGTCGGCAAAATCCCCGAAGGCATCCCCTACTTCAGCGGTCTGACCGTAGAAGACTGGTGGATCAACTACCCTTGGGACGCGCTCGACATCGACGAGCACAACCGCCTCGCTGCCGAAGGCAAAAAATAAGCCCGCGACGGAGAAGCCCGCCTTCTCCCGAAACGGCAACGGCGAAATCCGTACCATACCGATAAAACGCGATTTTGCCTCTTTTCAGCGCATCTTCATAAAACGTATTAGAATGTGGAACGCAACACTTCAATCCGAAGCACCAGACCACACATACATCCCATTTTCAGACGACCTCCATACCGCATATCGTCCAAAGGTCGTCTGAAACCGATTGTGAAGCCGAATAAACCCACAGAGGCAGCCGATACTGCCCCTATTCACCTTCACCACACAAACCGGAGAACAACATGATTACATTGGCCGTAGATGCCATGGGCGGCGACTTAGGTCTCGCAGTTACCGTCCCCGGTGCCCTTGCCTTTTTGAAACAACAGCAAGACGTACACCTCATTATGGTCGGCGACGAATCCGCCATCCGCCAATCCCTCTCCGCAGCCAACGCGCCGATGGATCGCATTACCGTACTCCACGCCTCCGAAGTGGTCGGCATGGACGAAGCCCCGCAGCTTGCCCTGAAAAATAAAAAAGACTCCTCCATGCGCATTGCCATCAACCAAGTTAAAGAAGGCAACGCGCAGGCCGCCGTATCCGCCGGCAATACCGGCGCGCTTATGGCGACCGCCCGCTTCGTTCTCAAAACTATTCCCGGCATCGACCGCCCCGCCATCGCCAAATTCCTGCCCTCCGACAGCGAACACCTGACCCTCGCCCTTGATTTGGGCGCAAACGTCGACTGCACGCCCGAACAGCTCGTGCAGTTCGCCATCATCGGCAACGAACTCTTCCAAGCCCTGTACCCGCAAAAAGGCAGCCCGCGCGTTGGACTGCTTAACGTCGGCACCGAAGACATCAAAGGCACCGACACCGTCAAACAAACCTTCAAACTGCTCAAAAGCAGCAAACTGAATTTCATCGGCAACATTGAAAGCAACGGCGTCCTGTACGGCGAAGCCGACGTGATTGTCGCAGACGGCTTTGTCGGCAACATCATGCTCAAAACCATCGAAGGCGCGGTCAAATTCATGAGCGGAGCCATCCGTCAGGAATTCCAACGCAACCTGTTCAACAAAATGGCAGCCGTAGCCGCCCTCCCCGCCCTGAAAGGCTTGAAAAGCAAACTGGATCCGCGCAAATTTAACGGTGCGATTCTGCTCGGTCTGCGCGGCATCGTCATCAAAAGCCACGGCGGTACAGACGATATAGGCTTCAGCTATGCCTTAGAAGAAGCCTACCACGAAGCAAAATCCGCCAGCCTGTCCAAAATTGAACAAGGCGTCGCCGAACAATTCGCCGCATTGGAAGCGATTAAAGCGGAACAAGCTGCTCAAGAAGAACAGCAAGCCGAAGCAACCAAAGTTTAAGGTCTCTCTGCGCAAATCCTCTAAACGTGTTTGCCAGATAAATCAAAGGGTCGTCTGAAATCCGTTTTCAGACGACCCTTTGAGTTTGAATCATTCAAAGTCAAACATGCACAGCAATCAACGTTTAATCAAAGCGATGTAGCCTAGCCTAACCTCGCCCTAATGCTCCACATGCTTGATAGCCTCAACATTCCCATTCCAACGCTTTAAACCAATCCCAATTTATCCACTTTTATAGTGGATTAACTTTAAACCAGTACGGCGTTGCCTCGCCTTAGCTCAAA
>CAUVJL010000143.1:0-5760 GCA_963552075.1 uncultured Neisseria sp. | reverse complement strand
TCTTTGAGCTAAGGCGAGGCAACGCCGTACTGGTTTAAAGTTAATCCACTATAATGTTTTGAATAAACGAAGGTAAAGAGCATGGATAAGGTTTCAGATGACCCCAAAGGTCGTCTGAAAATCCAATCATCTAAAACAAACCGGATTCCCATCAAAGGAATCCGGTTTGTTTTATTCCAAACTTAGAAATTCATTCTCACGCCTAGACAGACGGAGCGTCCCGACTGCGGGGCGATGTATTTAAATAAAAAAGAAACGTTTTCAGACGACCTCTTTTTATACAACCCTCTTATTTCCGCATCTCAACCAACATCCGGCACACGCCCAATCCTGCCGCTGCCAAGATTGCGGCGACAAAGCCGATGTTGGAAATGCCTGCCCAGACGGTAACGTAATGTCCCAAAAGCGCGCCGCCGCCGATGCCGACGTTGTAGAGGCCTGAGTAAATCGAGTTGGCCACATCGGTCGCATCCGAGGCAAAGTCCAATACTTTGGAGACCATGCCGAGGCTTAAGACGACGATGGCGATACCCCAGACAAACACCAGCGCGTAAACGGCTATCGGGTAAGCAGCAAGAGGCAGCAGGCAGAGCGTTGAAGCCATGATGACGGATACCGAGGTCAGCAGGAATGTGCGTTGGTGTTTGGCAAACCATTTGCCGAACAGATACGACGCGGCAAATCCCGCCAGCCCGTACAGGCTCAAGACGATGGTCACTTGTTCGGGCGCGAAGCCACCGGCTTGCAGGACGAAGGGTTCGATATAGCTGTATGCCGTAAAGTGGGCGGTAATCAGGAGGACGGTCAGCGCGTAGAGCAGCATGAGGTTTTTGCGCTTGAGCAATCCGGGCAGGCTTTTGAGCGAACCTGTGTTCACGCTGGGCAGCAGCGGCAGGTTTTTCGCCAATATGCCCATGACCGCTGCCGCGCAAAGTCCGATAAGCAAAAAGCTGAACTGCCAGCTTGAATGTTGCCCGATAACGCGCCCCAGCGGGATGCCCGCCACCATCGCCATAACCGTCCCCGTACTGAGCAGCCCCAAAGCCTGATTGCCTTTACCCTGCGGCGCGACACGTACCGCCAGCGAGGCGGTAATTGACCAAAACACGGCGTGCGTCAGGGCGATGCCGATACGGCTGACGAGCAGGATTTCGAAACTTCGGGCGAAATAGGAAACGATGTGGCTGAGGGTAAAGAACGCGAAGAGGATGAGCAGCAGCTTTCGGCGTTCGATGTTTTTCGTTACCAGCATCAGCGGCAGCGACAGCAGCGCGACAATCCAGGCATACACGGTAATCATGATGCCGACTTCGGTCGGCGGCATATTGAAGGTCGCGCCGATGTCGCTCAATAGGGCAATCGGGATATATTCGGTGGTGTTGAAAATGAATGCGCCGACTGCCAGGGCGATGACACTTAGCCATTGTTTGTTTGTGTTTGCTGACATTGGGGTTTCCCTTTTTTATATTTGTCTTCAAAAATTTATCAATTTTGTAATTATACTACTTTCAGACGACCTTCCTACTGCGCCGACGCAAATTTCCGCCCTAGACGCTCCCGCATCATCGGCATACAATCTTTGCATGAACACCAAACGCCCCAAGCTCTCCCGTTTTGCCCATATTTACGGCATGAACGGGCAATTCGTCCTGTTGGAACAGCATTCCGAGTGGATGCCGGTCAACGATGCCGACTACGACAACGCACCCGCATTGCCGGAGGGGTTCGTGTTTGCGGATGAAGCGTTCTATACGACCGACGGCAGCGTGCCGCCGCTTGTCCTGCCCGACAACATCAAAATCTTCAACGAAGAAGCGCGCAAACTCGAACGCCGCAGGCTCGATGCGCTGGCTTTGGAGGAGTTGGGCAAAAACCTCGCCGCCGCCCAAGCCGAGACCGACCTCGAAGCCCTGCTCGAAAAAATCGACTTTCATTTGAAACAAGACAATCTGTTCAAATAAAACTTTTCAGACGACCTCCCAAGTCGCTAAGGGGTCGTCTGAAAGATAAAATCGTTGACAATCCAAACCGATTTGGTACATTGTTCAACACTTATCAATCCCCGTTTCCCAACCGACAAAGGAGTCGAGAAGATGTTTTCAAAAAGCGTCAACCTAGCCCAATATGATCCGGAGCTGGCAGCTGCCATCGCCCAAGAAGACCAACGCCAGCAAGACCACGTCGAACTGATTGCTTCCGAAAACTACGTCAGTTGCGCCGTGATGGAGGCACAAGGTTCGCAATTGACCAACAAATACGCCGAAGGCTACCCCGGCAAACGCTACTACGGCGGCTGCGAATACGTCGATATCGTCGAACAGCTGGCAATCGACCGCGTCAAAGAACTCTTCGGTGCGGAATACGCCAACGTCCAACCCCATTCCGGCTCCCAAGCCAACCAAGCCGTGTACGCCTCCGTCCTCAAACCCGGCGACACCATCCTCGGCATGAGCCTCGCCCACGGCGGACACCTGACCCACGGCGCCAGCGTCAACATTTCCGGCAAACTCTACAACGCCATTACCTACGGCTTGGATGAAAACGAAGTCCTCGATTACGCCGAAGTCGAACGCCTCGCGCTTGAACACAAACCCAAAATGATCGTTGCCGGCGCATCTGCCTACGCACTGCAAATCGACTGGGCGAAATTCCGCGAAATCGCCGACAAAGTCGGTGCCTACCTTTTCGTCGATATGGCGCACTACGCAGGCCTGATTGCCGGCGGCGAATACCCCAACCCCGTCCCATTCTGCGACTTCGTGACCACTACCACCCACAAAACCCTGCGCGGCCCGCGCGGCGGCGTGATTTTGTGTCGTGACAACACGCATGAAAAAGCGTTGAACTCTTCCATCTTCCCAAGTCTGCAAGGCGGCCCGCTGATGCACGTCATTGCCGCCAAAGCCGTTGCATTCAAAGAAGCCCTGCAACCCGAGTTCAAACAATACGCCAAACAGGTGAAAATCAACGCCGCAGCGATGGCGGAAGAATTGGTCAAACGCGGCTTGCGCATCGTTTCCGGCCGCACCGAAAGCCACGTTTTCCTCGTCGACCTGCAACCGATGAAAATCACCGGCAAAGCCGCCGAAGCCGCGTTGGGCAAAGCAAACATCACCGTCAACAAAAACGCCATTCCGAACGACCCGGAAAAACCGTTCGTTACCTCCGGTATCCGCATCGGCTCCGCCGCCATGACCACGCGCGGCTTCAACGAAGCCGATGCCCGAGTCCTCGCCAACCTCGTTGCCGATGTTTTGGCAAACCCTGAAGACGAAGCGAATCTGGCAAACGTCCGCAAGCAAATCACCGCACTTTGCGACAAATACCCCGTTTACGGCGCGTAACCGGCTTGCCCGTTTAAGCATCTTGCAACACGGAAAGGTCGTCTGAAAATCTTGAAAAAGGGTTTTCAGACGACCTTATTTGTTTTTGGTGCTTGATTCTTGAAGCGGCAGGCAAAAATCCCGCATTTGCCCCTTTCTTTCCGCCTGCAAACGGAGTACATTTACCCCCATTGTTAACAATTTTACGGAACACACATCATGGAGAAATTTCCCAAATCGTCCAAGCTGGACCATGTTTGCTACGACATCCGCGGCCCGGTACACAAAAAAGCCCTGCAACTCGAAGAAGAAGGCCATAAAATCCTCAAGCTCAATATCGGCAACCCTGCGCCGTTCGGCTTTGAAGCGCCCGATGAAATTTTGGTGGACGTGATCCGCAACCTGCCGACCGCGCAGGGCTATTGCGATTCCAAAGGGCTGTATTCCGCCCGCAAGGCCATCGTTCATTACTATCAAACCAAAGGTCTGCGCGACATTTCGGTCAACGACGTTTATATCGGCAACGGCGTTTCCGAACTGATTACCATGTCCATGCAGGCGCTTTTGAACGACGGCGACGAAATCCTGATTCCCGCGCCCGACTATCCGTTGTGGACGGCTGCCGCCACTTTGGCGGGCGGTACGGTGCGCCATTATCTGTGCGACGAAGAAAACGACTGGTTTCCCAACCTTGCCGATATGGAAGCCAAAATCACGCCCAAAACCAAAGCCATCGTCGTCATCAATCCCAACAACCCTACCGGCGCGGTGTACAGCAAAGAAATCCTGCTCGAAATCGCCGAGTTGGCGCGCAAACACGGTTTGATCATCTTCGCCGACGAAATCTACGACAAAATCCTCTACGACGGCGCGGTTCACCACCACATCGCCGCACTCGCGCCCGACCTGCTGACCATCACCTTCAACGGACTCTCCAAAGCCTACCGCGTTGCCGGATTCCGCCAAGGCTGGATGGTGCTCAACGGCCCGAAAGAACATGCCAAAGGCTATATCGAAGGCCTCGATATGCTCGCCTCCATGCGCCTGTGCGCCAACACGCCCATGCAACACGCCATCCAAACTGCTTTGGGCGGCTATCAAAGTATCAACGAATTCATCCTGCCAGGCGGCCGCCTGCTGGAGCAGCGCAATAAAGCGTGGGAAATGGTCAACCAAATTCCCGGCATATCCTGCGTCAAGCCGATGGGGGCGCTTTATATGTTTCCCAAAATCGACACCGAAATGTACGGCATCCATGACGACATGAAATTCATCTACGACCTGCTCGTGCGCGAAAAAGTCTTGTTTGTCCAAGGAACGGGGTTCAACTGGATACGCCCCGACCATTTCCGCATCGTTACCCTGCCGTACACCCACCAAATCGAAGAAGCCATGGGCAAACTCGAGCGCTTCTTGCAGACTTACCGGCAATAAGGCGGGATAACGATATGAAAAAATGCGTTGTCCTGACCGGCGCGGGAATCAGCGCCGACAGCGGGTTGCTGACTTTCCGCGATGCGGGCGGTTTGTGGGAAGGGCATAGGGTTACAGATGTCTGCACGCCCGAAGCCTTGGCGCGCAATCCTAAGCTTGTGATTGATTTTTATAACCAGCGCAGGCTTCAGGCAAACGCCGCCGAGCCGAACGCCGCACATTTGGCGTTGGTCAAGCTGGCGCAATATTACGATGTGCACATCATCACGCAGAATGTGGACGCGCTGCACGAAAAGGCAGGCAGCAGCCAAGTATTGCACCTGCACGGCGAGCTGAACAAACTGCGCAGCACTGTCGATGACGACGAAATCATCGAATTTACCGGCGAACAGACCGACGATGTACGCGACAGCCAAGGCAATCCGATGCGCCCGCATATCGTATTTTTCGGTGAACAAGTACCGATGTTTGACGCGGCGGTCGAAGAAATGCGCGATGCCGATGTGGTCATGATTGTCGGCACGTCGATGCAGGTTTATCCGGCGGCTTCGCTGATTCATTACGCGCCGCCTGCTGCAGAACGCTATCTGGTCGATCCGAACCCGCAAGGCGTGGGCGCGGATGTCGAAGTGATTCCGAAACGCGCGGCGGAAGGTGTGCCGGCATTGGTTGAGCATTTGATTAGTCGGGCTTAAGACGGTTTGAAAATGCGGAAACGTCGTCTGAAAACGGGCAATGCTTGTTTTCAGACGACGTTTTGTTTTTGCAATGGTTATAGTGGATTAAAATAAAAATGAGACAAGGCGGCAACGCCCGCCGTGTACGGGTAGTACATAAGGGCGTTGGCAACGCCGTATCATTGCAATTTTAATCCACTATATTTTGTGACAAGGCAGTTGCCGCGAATGGACTTCGTGTTGCGTTTGGGCAACTTGGTAGGGCAAAGGGAATATAGTGGATTAACTTTAAATCAGGACAAGGCGACGAAGCCGCAGACAGTACA
>CAUVJL010000142.1:0-5892 GCA_963552075.1 uncultured Neisseria sp. | reverse complement strand
GTACTGTCTGCGGCTTCGTCGCCTTGTCCTGATTTAAAGTTAATCCACTATAAATGAAAAGGCAGAAAAGACGGCAACCGCCGTACTGGAAACCTATAACGGAGTAGGGCGGATTGCGGATTGGGATGATTGTCGTGTTGTCAATTTGCCTGATGAAAAAGGTCGTCTGAAAACCTTAGTTTTAGGTTTTCAGACGACCTCTTGCCGTTTTCAGTTAATCAATCCTCCGCCTTCGGCTCGGGAACGTCAAACACCTGACGCAGATAGGCGAGGAAGGTGTTGTTGGTGGTCATGGTTTTGCCCGGGGAGTCGGATAGTTTGGCGACGGACTGACCGTTGCACTCGACGAGTTTCAGGACGATATTCAGCGGGGTATGACCCATGTCGTTGGTGAGGTTGGTGCCGATACCGAAGCTGGTTTTGAAACGGTCTTTGAAATATTGGTGCAACGCCCAAGAGCGTTCGATGTCCAAACCGTCGGAGAAGGTCAGCATTTTGGTGCGGCTGTCGATTTTGAGTTTTTTATAGTGCGCATGCGCTTTGTCGCCCCATACATAAGGGTCGCCGCTGTCGTGGCGCAGGCCGTCGAAGAGTTTGGCGAAATAGAGGTCGAAGTCGCGCAGGAAGGCATCCATGCCGACCACGTCGGTCAACGCGATACCGAGGTCGCCGCGGTATTCGTGTACCCAGCTTTCGAGGGCGGCTTTTTGGAAATTGCGCAGGCGTACGTCAAGGGCTTGGAAGGCTTGGAGGAACTCGTGCGCCATCGTGCCGATGGGGGTGATGCCGATTTTTTTGGCGAGATAAACGTTGCTGGTGCCGCGCACGATGTCGGGGGCGGCTTCAAGCAGGGTGCGGATGACGTGTTCCTGCCAGTTGAGGGTGTAGCGGCGGCGGGTGCCGAAGTCGGAGATGAGGAACGGCGGATCGTCGGGATTTTGCGCGGCGGAGATTTCTTTGAGGCGTTGCGCTTTGGCTTGGAGGCGGCGTTCGCCTTCTTCGATGACGGCGGGGGTTTCGAGACGGCGGAAGTAGAGCTCGTTGACGATGGCGAGGATGAAGATTTCAAAGAACATCGCCTGAATCATGGGGCCTTCGATGCGGATATTCAGACGACCTTCTGAATCTGGGCTGACTTTGACGAAGCGGCGTTGGAGTTGGAAGAGTTCGAGATAGTCGACAAAGTCGCTTTTGATGAAGCGCAGGCTGCGCAGGTAGTCGAGTTCGTCGTGGGTGAAGCGCAGTTGGCAGAGCGCGTCGAGTTCTCGTTCCAAGTCGCTTTGGATGTCGGCAAGCGGGTAAACCATGTCTTTGTTGCGACAGCGGAACTCGTAAAGGCTGTGGGTTTGGGGGAATTGGTGCAGTATCACCTGAAGCATGGTGAACTTGTACAGGTCAGTGTCGAGCAGGGAGCGGATAACGGGCGTTTGAGGTGCGGTCATGGCTTTTCTCTCGTTCAGCGTAAATGTAAAGCATTATTAGAACACGGTTAGACGGACGGGTGTTACTTTTTTTGACCGGGGGAATGCTGAAAAGGTCGTCTGAAAATCTTTCAGACGACCTTTTTCTTCATATAAAACCGACATCAATTATTTGTCCACAACGATTTTGGCTGCCTGTCCGTCAGGCGAGGGTTCGTATTGTGTGGACTCGTCGCCGTAATACAGTACGCCGAGTTTGATGGGGATGCGGCCTTGCGATTTGCGGTGGGCGTTGGAGTCGCGCAGGGAGTAGGCGCAGCCGCAGTATTCTTGTTGGTAGAAGTGTTCGCGCTTGCTGATTTCGATCATGCGCGCGCTGCCGCCGCCTTTGCGCCAGTTGAAATCCCAATACACGACATCGTCGTAAGGCGCGGCGGCGCGGTGGCCGCAGTCGTTGATTTGCGCCATGTTTTTCCAGCGGGAAATGCCCAGCGAGCTGGTGAAGACGGGGAAGCCGTTTTCGTGGGCGTATTGGGCGGCTTTTTCGAAACGCATGTCGAAACACATGGTGCAGCGGATGCCGCGTTCGGGTTCGAATTCCATGCCTTTGGCTTTGGCGAACCATTCTTTGCGGTCGTTTTCGTAGTCGTCGTCTTTGTCGATGAAGGGAATGCCGAATTTATCCGCAAAGCGCATGTTTTCTTCTTTGCGCAGCATATATTCTTTGTGCGGATGGATATTGGGGTTGTAAAAATAAATGGTGTAGTCGATGCCGCTGGCAAGCAGGGCTTCCATTACTTCGCCGCTGCACGGGGCGCAGCAGGAATGCAGCAGGACTTTTTTATGGCCGCCGGGCGGGACGAGGACGGGGCGGTTGATGTCGGTAACGATGGGGCTGGTTTTGTCGTTCATGATTGCGGTGTTCCGTTTCGATTTTTCAGACGACCTTTGGTTATGGGTCGTCTGAAATGGTTGTGGTGTGGTTATTGTATGGGTTTGTTTTGTTTTTTGGCTGCTTTGCCGTCTTTGGGGTCGGGTGGCGGTGGCTCGGCGAAGATGGTTTCGGGGTTGGGGTGTGCGGCAAATTCTTGCAGCAGTTTTTGGTAGTCTTGGGACTGTTTCATCAGCTCGGCTGCGGCGGTTCGCAGGTTGTCCACGTCTTCGGGCGGGAGGTAGAAGCTGGTGGGAATGTTTAACACTTTGTCGCGCAATGCGGACGGCGGTAGGTCTTTGAGGTTGAGGCTGACGAAGGAGAAGCTGATTCCGTCGCCGCTTTGTTGGTTGGCTTCGTTACGTTGATCGACAAAGGCGCGGAAGCGGCGCAGGGATTCTTGGGTGTATTGGTCGATGGGGATGTTGACGATGGCGGTAACGACGTCGCGGAATCCGGGCACGGCGGCGGTTTTGTCTATATTGCTGCTGATTTGGTTTTGGGCGTTGACGCTGATGACGACGATGTGGCGCAGGTTGCGGCTGCGGATTTGTTGTTCCAACACTTTGTCGGGATAGATTTCGGTCATGTCCAAGAGGCTGCGCATGCCGAGGTTGTCGGTCAGTCCGCCGTCTATCAGGTGGATGTAGGGTCGGGTTTTGCTGTCGCTGTATTTGTTGAACCTGTTTTTAAATTCTTGATAGGTGGCGTTTTGCTGCTTTTGGGACTCAAGACCGGTCATTTGCAGTTGCGGCGGCAGGGTGTAGCCGCAGTTGCCGCCGTTGTTGTTGAGGGTAATCGGGGCAAACACCATCGGCACTGCACTGGAAGCGGCGACGGCACGGGCAAGTCGCAAACCGCCCAAGTCGATACACATGGGATCGAAGTATTCTTGCGTGAAGTTCAGGCGTTCGCCTGCGCCCATGTCGGTGGCGGAAATGATGGCGAACGGGCCTTTGCCGTATTTTTCCAAATCGCGGAAGGTGGTTTTGCCGAAAAGGTGGTTTTCAAACTGCTCCTGCAAGAGGTCGCCGCGTCCGTATTCGGGTGAGGCGAGGCGGGGCAGGTTGGACATGGAAAAGGCTTGTTTGACGACTTGGCGTTGGAAGTTTTGGTGAAGGAAACGCTTGTAAAACATGGGGATGGTTTCTTCGCCTTTGAGCGCGAAGTAGGCGGCGAGGACGGAGCCGCCGGATACGCCGACCACCAAATCGACATTGGACATCAGCGACTTGCTTTTGCCGCCGATGGTGACTTTTTGCTGCTGAAGCTGTTCCAACACGCCGTAGCCCAACGCCGCCGCGCGCGTGCCGCCGCCGGAGAGCATCAGGATGATGAAGGTGTCGTCTTCTTCGCGCCGAAACTGGCTGGTTTCAAAACGATAGCCTTGGTTCATATCAATTTTATTGATGGTGGCGACAGGCTGGTACTTGACCAGCGAGCAGGCAGACAGCGCGGCCAAGGTAAAGGCGGTCAGGACGGTTTTGAACGGGCGTTTCGGCATGGAAGTTTGGTTGTGAAACAAAAGAGCTTGATTATAATGGATTAAATCGGTTTTCGATACCTGCCGGCGGGTTAAGGTAATGCCGCAGCGTAGATTGAAAGGTTTTCAGACGACCTTGGTTCATTCCGCAATCGGACAGGTCGTCTGAAAAACAAAATCAGGATTTATCTGCCTTGTCTCCGATTTTGCCTTCTTTGCCCTGGAGCAGGTTTTGGATATTGTTTTTATGGCGGTACAACACCAGCATGGCGATGACGACGGTCGCCCAAGCCCAAGAAGGGTAGGGCATCAGCCAGAAGGCAACGAGCGGCGCGGCTACGGTGGCGGCGAGCGCGGCGAGTGAGGACACTTTAAAGCCGAACGCCATCACCAGCCAAATTGCCGCGCAAACCAAAGCCGTTGCAGGCGAAAGCGCCAGCAATACGCCCAAAGCCGTCGCCACGCCCTTGCCGCCTTTGAAGCCGAAAAACAGCGGCCACATATGTCCGACCAACGCGGCCACGGCAACCGTCGCTATGGTGATGTCCGACAGATTCAAAGCATCTTGCAGACAGCGTGCCAAAACCACCGCCACCAAACCTTTGAGCGCGTCGCCCAGCAAAGTCAGCGCCGCCGCTTTTTTCTTGCCGCTGCGCAAAACATTGGTCGCGCCGGGGTTGCCCGAGCCGTAAGTGCGCGGATCGTCCATGCCGTAATATTTGGAAACAATGACGGCAAACGACAGCGAACCAATTAAATAAGCCGCGATAACGGCGGATACATTGAACATTTCAGATGCTTTACTTAAAATGGGACGCTCATTTTATCAAAAAAACAGGCAGGCAAATGGACAAAATCTTTTTACGCGGCATGAAGGCGGACACCTTAATCGGCGTGTACGACTGGGAACGCGAACGCCCCCAAACCCTGATTTTGGACTTGGACATCGGCATTCCCGAACAAAGCGGTCAAGACGACCACATCGGCAATACCGTCCATTACGGCGAAGTCTGCGAAGCCGTCAGGGCAAGCCTTGCCGAACAAAGCTTCCTCTTGCTCGAATCATTGGCGGAACACATCGCCAAACTCATCCTCGACAATTTCGGCGCGTTGAGTGTGCGCGTCAAAATCATCAAGCCCGGCATCCTGCCCGATGTCAAAGAAGTCGGCATTGAAATCGAACGCAGCAGGGTTTAAAGCAGCACAAACGGTTTAGCGAAACCCGCTTCGCTCCCTTTCAGACGAGCCTTTTCATGACTCAAGAGGTCGTCTGAAAGCTCGGCTCCAAAGAAGTTAAAACCCATTCCCGATTTTCAGACGACCCCGTATCAAACTTTACAAAGAGAACACGCAAATGGATTTGAAAGAAACCAAACTCAGCAGCGAGCCGATTTACCAAGGCTCATTTGTTACCATCAACCGCGACAAAGTCCGCCTGCCCAACGGCAACGAAAGCCAGCGCATCGTCATCCGCCATCCCGGCGCGGCCTGCGTTTTGGCAGTTACCGAAGAGGGCAAAGCCGTGCTCGTACGCCAATGGCGTTACGCCGCAGACGCTGCCACGCTCGAGCTGCCCGCCGGCAAACTCGATGCAGGTGAAGATCCCGCCGAATGCGCCCTGCGCGAGCTGGCGGAAGAAACCCCGTACACCGCCGACCGCGTCAAACTCATCAGCAGCTTCTACACCGCCATCGGCTTCTGCGACGAAAAAATGTACTTTTACCAAGCAGAAGGCGTGCGCCTCGGCAGCACCCTGAGCAACGACGAAGACGAAATCACCGAAACCGTCCTGATGAGCAAGGAAGAAGCCCGCGCCGCTTTGGCACACAACGAAATCAAAGACGGCAAAACCCTAATCGGCCTGCAATATTGGCTGATGCAGGATTGATGTGAAAAGAAGGTAAAAAGGTCGTCTGAAAAGCAGGTTGCACGTTTTCAGACGACCTTTCTGCAAACCGGCTGCATAGCAATACCCATAAAACCGACGGATTTCAAATCCGCCTTATATAGTGGATTAACTTTAAATCAGGACAAGGCGACGAAGCCGCAGACAGTAC
>CAUVJL010000141.1:0-6098 GCA_963552075.1 uncultured Neisseria sp. | reverse complement strand
GTACTGTCTGCGGCTTCGTCGCCTTGTCCTGATTTAAAGTTAATCCACTATATCTGAATGCAATCAGCTTTGCGGTCGGTAAATCTTATCGAATACGCCGCCGTCGTTGAAGAATCGTGCTTGTGCTTTGCGCCAGCCGCCGAAGGTTTCGTCGATGCTGACCAGTTTTAAATCGGGGAAGCGTGTTTTAAATTCGGCGCGTACGGCTTCGTCGGTGGGGCGGTAGAAATGGCGTGCCGCCATTCGTTGCGCTTCTTTGCTATACAGCATTTCCAAATAGGTTTTGGCGATTTGTTCCGTGCCTTTTTCTTTTGCTACTGCGCTGACCACGGCGACGGGCGGTTCGCACAGCATGGATATTGACGGCGTGATGATTTCAAATTGGTTCGGATTTTCCTGCAAGGCGAGGTGGGCTTCGTTTTCCCATACCAGCAAAACATCGCCTAATCCGCGCCGTGTAAAGGTTATGGTCGAACCGCGCGCGCCTGCGTCCATGACCGGCACGCGGCGGTAGAGTTCGGAGACAAATTGTTCTGCCGCCGCATCTCCGCCTTTTTCTTGTGCGTACGCCCAAGCCGATAGGAAATTCCAGCGTGCGCCGCCTGAGGTTTTCGGGTTTGCCGTGATGATTTGTACGTCGCCTTTGACCAAGTCGTCCCAGTCATGAATCTGCTTGGGGTTGCCTTTGCGTACCAGGAACACGATGGTCGAAGTATAGGGCGTGCTGTTGTGCGGCAGGGCTTTTTGCCAATCTGCCGACAAGAGTTGTCTGCCTGCTTTGCTGTGATGGAGCGCGTCGATGTCGGATGCCAGCGCAAGCGTTACGACATCGGCTTTCAAGCCGTTTTGCACGGTCAATGATTGCTTGCCCGAACCGCCGTTGGAGAGGCGGATATCTGCTTCCTGCCCATGTGTTTTTTGCCAGTAGTGTTGGAAAAACGGGTTGTATTCGCGGTAGAACTCGCGTGTTGGGTCGTACGATACATTCAACATGACGACGCGTTCGGGTTTGCCTTTCGACGTGCCGCCGGACTGCCCGCATGAGGCGAGCCACACCGTCGCGCCGATGAAGATAATGCCCAGCCATGATTTGAGTCCCATCATATTTTCCTTATCAGACAAATACTTGAGCGGGGAATATAACAAGGCGGGAATCGCGCGGGAAATATTGTTTGCTTCTTTGGATATAACGGAAATGCGTTTGCGGCAATATGTGGCTTGGTGTTTGCAGTTATGGCGTTTGAGAGGATGAATAACGGAAAGGTCGTCTGAAAACGGATTTCGGTTTTCAGACGACCTTTTGTCAATGATGAACCATGCAGACAATGTCTAGCTGTGAACGCTGCTTGCCAAACCGAAAGCCGTCTGCTTTGGACGGACAGGATTCAGCGGTGCATAATCATGGCTTTAATCCACGCAGGTATTTCACGGGAGAGCTTGCGCAGGTAATTGGGCGTGGAGTCGCCGCAGGAATCGGAAGCGTAAAACTGGACGTTTTTGCCTTTTAAATGACGGTTGACGAGCCACTCGGCGCGTGCG
Organism: uncultured Neisseria sp.; assembly: GCA_963552075.1. Classification (GTDB taxonomy): domain Bacteria; phylum Pseudomonadota; class Gammaproteobacteria; order Burkholderiales; family Neisseriaceae; genus Neisseria. The sequence continues at coordinate 4,559 of CAUVJL010000141.1, read as the reverse complement.
AGATGGAAGGCGTCGCTGACGATGATGACGTTGGATACGTCTTGCAACAGCGGTGCGCTCAAGGCGATGTTTTCAAAGGTGCTTTCCGATTTGTTTTCGATGCGGATGTGTTCGGGCGGGATGCCCATGTCTATCGCCATAGATTGCATGGCTGCCGCTTCGTTGCTGCCGTCGCCGTCCGTGCCGCCGCTCATCAGCAATCCACTGACTTTGTTTTGGCGGTAGAGGGCGACGCCTGCTTCCACTCGGGAACGCAGGCAGGGATTGGGCTTGCCGCGCCTGTTGACGGAATTGCCCAAGATGACGGCGATGTCGGCGGGTTTGATGTTTTGGGATGCTTTTTCTGCTTGGACGGCTTGGTAATGCAGCCAAGCCACGCTGGTCGCCCAGATGAGGAGAAGCGGGAGGAAGCCCCATATTATCCATCTTTTCATAAATGATTCCTTTGGGTGTATCGGGTGTGTGTGGCGGGATATCGGTTGGATGGCGCGGCAGTGAAACATCATAGCATATGCGGATTGTCTGACCGGTAAGACGGGATGGGCGGTAGATTTCGGTTGCGGGCGGGGTGGGTATGTTGTGTTGTCATCGCGGGGAGGTCGTCTGAAACCATCTTCTGTTTTTCAGACGACCTCGTAAATGTTAAGATAAACCGTTTTTCCCTTTACGGTATGGAAGGGCGCAAAAAGCGGCGGCATCGGGTCGCTTGCTGTTTTGCGTGGTTCCGCCATGTATTGACCGAAAGCCATTTATGACCGATATCCTCAATAAAATCCTTGCCACCAAGGTCCAAGAAGTGGCCGCGCAAAAAGCGGCTTCGCCACTTGCGGAAGTCAAAGCGCAGTTGCGCGATGCCGAACCCGTGCGTGACTTTTTTGCTTCCATCCGCAATAAACACGCTCAAAACTTGCCTGCCATTATCGCGGAAATCAAAAAAGCCAGTCCCAGCAAAGGGCTGATACGGCCTGATTTTCACCCTGCGGATATTGCGCGCGCTTATGAACGCGCGGGGGCGGCTTGTTTGTCTGTGTTGACCGACGAAGTGTATTTCCAAGGTTCGCCCGAGTATTTGAAACAGGCGCGTTCGGCGGTCAGCCTGCCGGTGTTGCGCAAGGATTTCATTATCGACGACTATCAGATTTATCAGGCGCGCACATGGGGCGCAGATGCGGTTTTATTGATTGCGGCGGCTTTGGATGCCGAGCAGTTGATACATTTTGAAGCCGTTGCCTACGATTTGGGCTTGACCGTGCTGCTGGAATTGCACGACCAATCCGAATTGGAAAAATGCCGTAACATGACCACGCCGCTTTGGGGCGTGAACAACCGCAATCTGCGGACTTTTGAAGTCACGCTCCAGCAGACTTTAGACCTGCTGCCCGAGCTGTCGGGCAAAACGGTCGTCACGGAAAGCGGTATCCGAAACAAAGACGATGTGGACTTTATGTGCGGCCACGGCGTGCATACGTTCTTAATCGGCGAAACCTTTATGCGGGCGGCGGATATCGAAGCCGAAGTGCGTAAGTTGTTTTAATATCGTGCCGCAAGGTGTGCAAAGCACAAAATTTCTTGCCTGCTTTTGAGGCGGTCTGCTTCGGAAGCAGGCAATTTAGTGTTTCCCCGACCGCCACACCGACCAGATAATCCACAGGCTGTTGGCGAAGGCGATCAGGTAGCCGACGAAGCCGATAAACTTGGGGCCGGTGTCTATACTCATGACGATGGACGAACCGATAATCAGGGCGGCGGTGACGATGCCCATGGTCAGGCGGTTGGCGGCGCTGTCGATTTGATGGCTGATGCGGTCTGACTGCTTGAGGTCTAGGGTGATGCCGAATTTGCCTTTTTGCAGCATTCTGGTCAGCCTGAAGAAGTCTTGCGGCAGCGACTCCGCCATTTGCAACAGGGTGCGCAGTTGCGTTTTGGCGTTGCGGGCGATGTGGGCGGCGGAGGCTTGTTCTTTGACGGCGGCTTCGGTGATGGGTTTGGCGCGTTCGAGCAGTTCGATACTGCCGTCGAGCCGTTTGACGACGCCTTCGAGGGTGATGAGGGTTTTGAAGAGCATCACGAGGTCGCCGGGCAGGGTCAGCCCGTGGCGGCGCATGATGGAAGTGATGTCGTTGATGACTTGGCTGACGCGCAGGTCGCGGATAGGCGTGTGTTCGTAGTTGAGCAGCATTTCCAAAACATCGGCGCCGAGCAGGTTTTCATCGGGCAAATCGCCCTGCGCCCAGTCGCTGAGGACGTATTGGATGAGCAGCGCGTCGTTGTTGGTCAGGGCGTTGATAAGGTTGAGGATTTCGCGGCGGCGGGTGTTGCCGAGGTGTCCGACCAGCCCGAAGTCGATGAAGGTGATGCCGCCGTTGTCGTTGATGAAGATGTTGCCCGGATGGGGGTCGGCATGGAAAAAGCCTTGCCGCAGCATCATGGTGAAGAGGGTGTCGGTAATCCGTCCGGCAAGTCCGCTGCGCAAGGAGTGGGGCATGGTGTCGAGGTCGGCGTCTTTCAGGAGCGTGCCGCCGATGTGGTCTTGTACGAGGATGTGCCGGTTGGAAATGTCGGGATAGACGGCGGGGATGCGGACCAAGGGGTCGTCTGAAAAGGTCTGACCGAAGCGCTGCATATAACGCAGCTCCACCGATAAGTCGGTTTCTTTCGCCAGACTCTTGGCAAAATAGGCGACCATCAATACGGGCTGGTAACGGCGCACTTCGGGGATTTCGGATTCCATCAGTCTGGCGAGGTGGTTCAAAATCCGCAAATCCGCCTGAATGACCGGCTCGATGTCGGGGCGTTTGACTTTGACGGCGACGGCGGTTCCGTCTAAAAGTTCGGCGCGGTGTACCTGCGCTACCGATGCGCTGCCGGCGGGTTTCGGGTCTATACTGCGGAACACTTCGGAAACGGGTTTGCCCAGATAGGCTTCAACCAAAGTATAGATTTCAGACGACGGTATCGGCGCGACGTTGCTTTGCAGTTGTTCAAACTCTTCAATCCACTCCGCCCCGAAAATATCGACCCGCGTGGACAATACCTGACCGAGTTTGACGAAGGTCGGACCCAGCTCCTCAAACGCTTTGCGGAAGCGTCGCGGCGTACTCATATAACGGCTGTCGGGATGCACTTCGTCCCCGCCCGCCGCGCCCAAACGGATGCGCTGCACAAAGCCGCCCAAGCCGTATTTCGTCAGTACGGTAATAATTTCGCGCATTCTGGAAAAGTCGCGTATGGCGAGCAGAGTAGGTATCATCATTGGTCGGGTATCTTCGCAAAATTTTTTATAAACAACGCTTTAACGCAATATAACAGACGCTTTTTTGCCAAACATCCTGTTTTTTATATACAATCGCCTGAATATCCCAGATACAGAATAACATAATAGCAGGCGGCAGACAGGTCGTCTGAAAATGGAATCAGTCAAACATGAAAGCCTTATCCAGGCTGGCGGCACTATTGGCTTCGGTCTATGTGCTGTCCGGCATTCATTTTGCAAACGCCGACGATCTCGATTCGTTCGTCAGAAACAGACAGCAGGTTTTAAACCAATTTGAAGATGCAAGACAACCTGCTTCCCCGGCACTCCTCCAACCCGGACGCGCAATTACTGCCGCGATCGCTCCCCGCCAACCCGTAAGCTCTGTACAGTCATCAGACAATGCAGACGAACTCATCAGCAGCGCGATGGGGCTTTTGGGCGTAGCCTACCGCTACGGCGGTACATCCGCGTCCACAGGTTTCGACTGCAGCGGTTTCATGCAGCACATCTTCAAACGCTCGATGGGCGTAAACCTCCCGCGCACTTCCGCCGCACAGGCAAAAATGGGTGTCGGCGTATCGCGTAGCGAATTGCAGCCAGGCGACATGGTGTTCTTCCGCACGATGGGTCGCGGCAGAATCTCCCACGTCGGCCTCTACATCGGCAACAACCGTTTCATCCACGCGCCGCGTACCGGCAAACGTATCGAAGTTACCAGCCTCAGCAACAAATACTGGAACGCCAAATACGCCTTCGCCCGCCGCGTGAAGAAAAACGATCCGTCCCGTTTCCTCAATTAGATCTAGGAAAGTACCAACGTGAGTATGCCTGAAATGCCCAAATGGTATGACGACGACGGGCAAATCGTATCCTGCACTGAAAAAGTGAAAGTCATGACCGAGAACATGACCGAGCTTTATCAGGCGGCACAAGACGCATTCGAAGACGCGCTCCTGATGGGATGCAGCGAGAAGCAGTTGCGCGAATACCTGCGAGCCTTGATTGAAGGTGTGGAAAATCCCTACCGCAAATCCTAGGCGGAAATCCCTATCCGACGGCGTGGCTTTTGACCATGCCGTTTTTTATGGGCGGCAACCCAACAAGGTCGTCTGAAAGCCGGCAAGATGCTTTCAGACGACCTTGTTGGGTTTCAGCATTGATTGATTCAGATAAACGAGAAAACGGAAAATCGATGTTGCATTCGGGCTGAGCCACACTTTTCAGACGACCCCAAGGGCGTTATGATTTAATTATAGTGGATTAAATTTAAATCAGGACAAGGCGACGAAGCCGCAGACAGTAC
>CAUVJL010000140.1:0-6261 GCA_963552075.1 uncultured Neisseria sp. | reverse complement strand
GAGGGAGGGGGAGAATCGGGCGAAGGTGAGGTGGTAGGATTGGCGGGCAGTCATGATAACACCAGGATGAATTTATAATGAACGCCTGAAATATACCATAACCATAATGACGAATATATTTGTGAAGATGAATGGCATAAATTTCACCTAAACGGCAAAAAAATACCATGATGTTAAATTCCCTCCATGTATACACGTATACACGGATACAGTTATAATTCAAGGCCGTACTGTATCTTAGACCCTCCCATGAAAAAAATCCTCGTTACCGGCGGTGCGGGCTTTATTGGCTCGGCAGTGGTCCGCCACATCATTCAAAATACCCAAGATTCCGTCATCAATCTCGACAAGTTAACTTACGCGGGCAATCTCGAATCACTGACCGACGTAGCCGACAGTCCCCGTTACGCTTTTGAGCAAGTGGACATTTGCGATCGTGCAGAACTTGACCGCGTATTTGCCCAACATCAGCCCGATGCCGTGATGCACTTGGCAGCGGAAAGTCATGTCGACCGCTCGATTGATTCCGCTGGCGAATTCATCCAAACCAACATTGTCGGCACGTTCAATCTGCTTGAAGCTGCGCGTGCCTATTGGCAGCAAATGTCGCCTGAAAAACGCGAAGCTTTCCGTTTCCACCATATTTCCACCGATGAAGTCTATGGCGACTTGCACGGTACGGACGATTTGTTTACCGAAACCACGCCCTACGCCCCATCCAGCCCCTACTCCGCTTCCAAGGCTTCCAGCGACCATCTCGTGCGTGCATGGCTGCGTACTTACGGCCTGCCGACCATCGTAACCAACTGTTCGAACAACTACGGTCCGTATCACTTCCCTGAAAAACTCATTCCATTGATGATTCTAAACGCGCTCGACGGCAAACCGCTGCCCGTGTACGGCGACGGGATGCAAATCCGCGACTGGCTGTTTGTCGAAGACCACGCCCGCGCGCTGTATCAGGTTGTTACCGAAGGCGTTGTCGGTGAAACCTACAATATCGGCGGCCACAATGAAAAAGCCAATATTGAAGTTGTCAAAACCATCTGCGCCCTGCTGGAAGAACTCGTTCCCGAAAAACCGGCCGGCGTGGCGCGTTATGAAGATTTAATTACTTTCGTACAAGACCGCCCCGGCCATGACGTGCGCTACGCCATCGACGCTGCCAAAATCGGCAGGGAACTGGGCTGGAAACCGCAGGAAACGTTCGAATCCGGCATCCGCAAAACAGTGCAATGGTATTTGGACAACAAAACCTGGTGGCAAAACGTATTGAACGGCAGCTATCGTTTAGAGCGTTTAGGTAAGTTGTAAGCCATGCAATCCTTCCATTGAAAACATAAAGCTTCACCACACAAAGGAATATCCATGTACTCTCTATCCCGCATTTTCTTATTAGCAACTTTAACCTCTGTCTTGTTTGTCTCTGCGCCAATTTCGGCAAAGGAAACAAAACATCATGCCACACAAACAACAGTTCAGAAGACAACAAAAGCCGATGGCAGCTCCATCGAAAAGGCAATTGTCATCATTGAAAACGACACTATGCGTGGTATTGCCGCCGAATATTCCTGGATTGAAGAAAACATGCCTGAATATCGCGTAGTCAGACAAGCCCTGATAGAGCAAAATGACAGCGTCTATGACCGTCTCGACGTTCAAAATGAAGCCGGAGACATCCGTTCTATTTACTTCGATATCAAAAGCTTCTTTGGCATGATAAACGGCAAACCTCTTTAAAACCGAAGGCCGTCTGAAAATCACGCAAACACACACTACTCAGGAGAAAACCCATGAAAGGCATTATCCTTGCCGGTGGCAGCGGCACACGCCTCTACCCCATTACGCGCGGCGTATCCAAACAGCTGCTGCCCGTGTACGACAAGCCCATGATTTACTATCCCCTGTCCGTATTGATGCTGGCAGGAATCCGCGATATTTTGGTGATTACCACGCCCGAAGACAACGCCTCTTTCAAACGCCTGCTCGGCGACGGCGGCGATTTCGGCATTTCCATCAGTTATGCCGTGCAACCCAGTCCGGACGGCTTGGCACAGGCATTTATCATCGGCGAAGAGTTTATCGGCAACGACAACGTCTGCTTGGTTTTGGGCGACAATATTTTCTATGGTCAGTCGTTTACCCAAACCCTGAAACAAGCTGCCTCCAAAAAACACGGCGCCACCGTGTTCGGCTACCAAGTCAAAGACCCCGAACGCTTCGGCGTCGTCGAATTTGACGAAAACTTCAATGCCTTATCCATCGAAGAAAAACCGAAACAGCCCAAATCCGACTGGGCGGTAACAGGCTTATATTTCTACGACAACCGCGTCGTAGAATTTGCCAAGCAAGTCAAACCCTCCGCACGCGGCGAACTCGAAATCAGCACGCTCAACCAAATGTATCTTGACGACGGTTCATTGTCCGTCCAGCTTTTAGGACGCGGCTTTGCATGGTTGGACACCGGCACGCACGAAAGCCTGCACGAAGCCGCCTCATTCGTCCAAACCGTGCAAAACATCCAAGACCTGCAAGTCGCCTGCCTCGAAGAAATCGCCTGGCGCAACGGCTGGCTTTCAGACGAGCGTTTGGAAGAACTCGCCCGCCCGATGGCAAAAAACCAATACGGTCAATATCTCTTACGCTTGTTGGCAGGCATAAACCGCTAAGCTCAAATCTATTGTATTCATAACATCAAGCGTAGTTTTTCTTGATTCGTTCAAGTGGAATTGAAAATATGAAAATCATTGATACCACCATTCCCGAAGTCAAACTTTTAGAACCGCAAGTCTTCGGCGACGCGCGCGGCTTCTTTATGGAAACTTTCCGCGACGAATGGTTTAAGGCCAACGTCTGCGACCGCACCTTCGTGCAGGAAAACCATTCCAAATCAGGCAAAGGCGTATTGCGCGGCCTGCATTACCAAACCGAAAACACGCAAGGCAAACTCGTCCGTGTCGTTGTCGGCGAAGTGTTCGACGTTGCCGTCGATATGCGTAAGGACTCGCCGACTTTCGGCAAATGGGCGGGCGAAATCCTGTCGGCTGAAAACAAACGCCAGCTTTGGGTACCTGAAGGTTTCGCACACGGCTTTTACGTTTTGAGCGATGAAGCCGAATTCGTTTACAAATGCACGGACTATTACAACCCGAAAGCCGAACATTCACTGATTTGGAACGACCCGACCGTCGGCATCAAATGGCCGCTGCAAGGCGAACCCAACCTGTCGCCCAAAGACTTGGCAGGTAAAATCTTGGCAGAAGCCGAAACCTTTTAAGGTCGTCTGAAAACGATTGCAGGCGGTTATCCCATTTGCCCTTATGCGGCAGAATCAGGATAATGCGCCTGCATCGATTATTTTCAAACTCAAACGGCAAACACCATGAATTTTTACGATTTACTGATTTCTCCGTTCGTAGAGTTCGATTTCATGCGTTATGCGCTGGCATCGATATTCTGTTTGGCACTCAGTGCCGCACCTGTCGGTGTTTTCCTCGTGATGCGCCGCATGAGCCTGGTCGGAGACGCATTAAGTCATGCCGTGTTGCCCGGTGCCGCGATAGGTTATATTTTTGCCGGTTTGAGCCTGCCGGCAATGAGCATAGGCGGCTTTGTTGCCGGCATGCTGATGGCTCTTTTGGCGGGATTGGTCAGCCGTTTTACCACTTTGAAAGAGGATGCCAACTTTGCCGCATTTTATTTGAGCAGTCTGGCAATCGGCGTCATCTTGGTCAGCAAACAAAAGGACGGCAGCGTAGATTTACTGCATTTGCTGTTCGGTTCCGTCTTGGCAGTGGACATCCCTGCATTACAACTGATTGCCATCGCCGCCAGCATAACGATCACCGCTTTGGCAATCATCTACCGCCCCTTAGTCTTGGAAAGCATAGACCCTCTGTTCCTAAAAGCCGTTGGCGGGAAAGGCGGCTTTTGGCATGTCGTGTTTCTGGTGTTGGTGGTTATGAACCTAGTTGCCGGCTTTCAAGCACTCGGCACGCTGATGTCGGTCGGGCTGATGATGTTGCCCGCCATTACCGCCCGCTTGTGGGCAAAAAATATGGGAATGTTGATTTTATTGTCAGTCTTGCTGGCACTCTTCTGCGGCTTTGCGGGCCTGCTGTTTTCGTATCACGTTGAAATACCGTCGGGTCCCGCCATTATTTTGTGTTGCGGCGTCTTATACACCCTGTCCGTCATCTTCGGTAGCGAAGGCGGCATAGTGACCAAATGGATACGCGGCAAAAAACACCGCACTGCTTGACGGCAAACCATACTCTCCAAACCAATCAACCCGTCAATCCATTGTTCCTGACTCGGTTTCATTGCCCAACTGAAACAAAAGGTCGTCTGAAAACCATCCCCTCGGTTTTCAGACGACCTTTTGCCATGAATCACACTCCAACGCCTTTATTCTCCGATTCCGGTAGAAAATTCGATTATTCCCGTCCCAGCCTTGAATTTCATGTAAAAAATAGTAATAATAAGCCCTTTTCCAGCAGACCATACTGCCCGACCAACTCCCCTCAAGAAAGCACGAAACATGGCGTTAATCGTACATAAATACGGCGGCACATCAGTAGGCTCGCCCGAACGCATTAAAAACGTAGCCAAACGTGTCGCTAAAGCCCGCGCTGAAGGACACGACATCGTTGTCGTCGTATCCGCCATGAGCGGCGAAACCAACCGCCTGGTTGCGCTGGCGCACGAAATGCAGGAGCATCCCGATCCGCGCGAGCTGGACGTAGTCTTGTCCACCGGCGAGCAAGTGACCATCGGCCTTTTGGCAATGGCATTGAAAGACATCGGCGTGGATGCCAAAAGCTACACCGGCTGGCAGGTCGCCCTCAAAACCGATACTTCCCACACCAAAGCCCGCATCGAAAGCATCGATGACGAAAAAATGCGCGCCGACCTCGCCGAGGGCAAAGTCGTCATCGTCGCCGGCTTCCAAGGCATCAGCAGCGAAGGCGATATTTCCACGCTCGGACGCGGCGGTTCCGACACCTCCGCCGTTGCGCTCGCCGCGGCCCTCAAAGCGGACGAATGCCAAATCTATACCGACGTAGACGGCGTTTACACCACCGACCCCCGCGTCGTGCCTGAAGCGCGCCGCATGGATACGGTTACATTTGAAGAAATGATCGAACTGGCAAGCCTCGGTTCGAAAGTTTTGCAAATCCGTTCAGTAGAATTCGCCGGAAAATACAAAGTGCGCCTGCGCGTACTGAGCAGCCTGCAAGACGGCGGCAACGGCACCTTAATTACCTTTGAAGAGGACGACAACATGGAAAGAGCTGCCGTAACCGGTATCGCATTCGATAAAAACCAAGCCCGCATCAACGTGCGCGGCGTACCCGACAAACCCGGCGTCGCCTATCAGATTTTAGGCGCGGTTGCCGATGCCAACATCGAAGTCGATATGATCATCCAAAATGTCGGCAGCGAAGGCACTACCGATTTCTCCTTCACCGTACCGCGCGGCGAGTACAAACAAACCATCGAAATCCTGACCAAACTGCAAGACAGCATCGGCGCAGCCGCCATCGACGGCGACGACACCGTGTGCAAAGTCTCCGCAGTCGGCTTGGGCATGCGTTCGCACGTCGGCGTTGCTGCCAAAATCTTCCGCACCCTCGCCGAAGAAGGCATCAACATCCAAATGATTTCCACCTCAGAAATCAAAGTTTCCGTCTTGATTGACGAGAAATACATGGAACTCGCCACCCGCGTCCTGCATAAAGCGTTTGATCTGGGTTAATCGGGTTATATGTTTGAAAGGTCGTCTGAAATTTTATTTTCAGACGACCTTTTTTATGAGAAACCGTAGGTTGGAATCTATATCCGATAATATCTTCTTAGCTGTTTATCGGACATCTCCTCCATAAGCGCAACCTAAAAAAGTAGTAATTGATTTTAGAATTCTGACAAGGTATAGGATATATGTGGAATATTAAAGATATTGAACATGATGAATTAATTCAATTCTTAAAGAATGAAAAATTCTACGCTTCACCTTTAACATAAAAGATGATCAAATTAAGATAATCCATGATGGTGATTTAGCTACTTATTTTGCAACTGATGATTCAGAAGAATTTTTTCAAGATTGGCAATCTTTATGGGAAAACCAGATAGTCAATTTAAATATTTACGGAAATAGCAACATACTATCCAAAATTAATCATTTTTTGGAAGAAGAATTAAATTATAGTCAATTAAAAATAAAATAGTACAATACTCAACTTTGAAGGTCTAACCATG
>CAUVJL010000139.1:0-6291 GCA_963552075.1 uncultured Neisseria sp. | reverse complement strand
ATTCCTGCGCTTTGGCAATCAGTTTTTTAATCCGCACCATACCGTCGGTAATCGAAAACTCGGTATGCAGGCGCAGCGGGATGTAGGTCGGCTCGGTCATGGCAAAATCGGCGTGAACAATAAAAGGCGTATTGTAGCAGGGTTGGAAAAAGGTCGTCTGAAAACGAGTGAAGCGGGCTTTCAGACGACCTCAACGGTAGAGGCAGATGGCGGAAGCATCATGGTATCGGTTTGTTTGGCAATCGGGCGGGACTGTGTAACGGTTTCACAAAAATGAAAAGACAACGGTATAAAATGCAAAGGCTGGCAAAGCGGCGGAATGGAAATGATGAATATTGATTTAAATCATACGTCATTGAGGGTTGGTGCGATAATATGAATATGTTATCAAACAACTTTAAACGAAAGGAAAACCATGAAAGCCGTCCGCTTGGTTCTTGCCGCATCTTTGGTTTCTACGCTTGCCGCCTGCGGCAGCTCCTCTTCCGCACTGTCCGATGCGATAGGCAAAGGCTTTGATCCTAAGGCTAAGGGCGTGAAATACATTACCGTTTTCGAGAGCGTTCCCGAAAACGGCACGATGCAGCTGAGTGCCAACAATAAGGTGCAAACGCTTAAAAAAGGCGACAATTTGGACACCGCCTTTCTGAAGCGCGACAAGATTTCCTATTATGACTACGTCGGCAAAATCAACGTCAACGGACAGGTCATCGATTTGGAACGCGGCGATTTTATGGTTTACAAACAAGACAATTCGGCTGTCGCTGCCAAATATATCAAGCAGAAAGCCGATCCTGCCGACGGCAACAAGCTGAAAGACTTGCAGGCGTATGAATTTAAAGTCGGCGAAGTGCAAGGTAAGGAAATTGCCTTTAAAGACCTGCCGCAACTGGGCCGCTATACCTACCGCGGTATCGCGTTTAACGGCGACGATAATAGCGGCCGCCTGACGTACACCATCGATTTTGAGAAAAAACAAGGTCAGGGCAAAATCAGCGGCATGGCACCTGATTACAATGTCGACTTGGCTGCCGCCAACATTGCCGCAGCAGGGGCGGGTTCGGCAATCAACGGACGCGCGACGCTCAACAATGAAGACAAAGGCAGCTACCGTTTGAACATTTTCGGCAGCAAGGCTGAAGAGATTGCCGGTAAGGCGCAAGTGAAAGTCGGCGATAAAGAGAAAGACATCGGACTTGCCGGTAAAAAAGAATAATGGAAAGAGACGTGTGAAAAGGTCGTCTGAAAACGCGGTTCAACCAAGTTTCAAACTCGGGTTGCCGCTTTTCAGACGACCTTTTTTGATGGAGCGAAGGTTTGGATACAGACGGATTGTCCGGCTATGGCAGCCGATATCGGACGGGTCGTCTGAAACAGGACATCAGGCATAGTGGCCTGCGCCCAAGATGCAGGCTTTGGCTGCGCCTGTCGCATGGTTCGGGCTGCTGGGCGTTCGGTTTATCCAGCACGCGGCGAGCCAGGCAAAAGCGGCGGCCTCGACCCATTGCGGGTCAAGGTGGAGCGCTGCGGTGCTGTTCAATCCGACAGCGGGGGAGAACAGGTCCGCCAAATCCTGCATCAAAACCGGATTGCGGATGCCGCCGCCGCAGACGTAGAGATTGCGCGTGTCGGGGGCGGCTGTATCGACGGCGTCGCGGATGGTTTGCGCGGTGTAGCGAACCAAGGTTCTTAAAACATCTTCGGGCTTTTCGCCGCCTTTCAGACGACCTTGAAGCCAGTTTAAGGAGAAAAGCTCCCTGCCCGTACTTTTGGGGTGGGGTCGTCTGAAATAGGGATGGTCGAGCAGGCGGTTCAGCAAATCAGGCAGGATAGCGCCTTGTGCGGCGCGTTGCCCGTCGCGGTCGTATGACTGCTGCCAGTTGTGCTGCATCCACGCGTCCATCAGCATATTGCCGGGACCGGTGTCGAAGCCGAAAGCGGCTTGCTGCGGCGGTAAGATGCTGATGTTGGAGATGCCGCCGATATTGAGGACGACGCGGGTTTCCTGCGGATGTTGGAACAGGGCTTGGTGGAAGGCGGGAACCAGCGGCGCGCCTTGTCCGCCCGAAGCCAAATCGCGGCTGCGGAAATCGCCGATGGTAAAAATGCCGGTCAGTTCCGCCAGCAGGGGCAAGTTGGCAAGCTGGATGCTGTAACCGTGTTCGGGGGCGTGGCGGACGGTTTGCCCGTGGCAGCCGATGGCGGTAACGGCTTCGGCGGGCAGGTTTTGTTCTGAGAGGAGGGTGTGGACGGTTTGCGCGTAAAGACGGCTGAGGGTCTGGGACAGGATATTGCTGCGGTGCAATTCGTTGTCGCCGATATTTTGAAGGTTTAGAAGCTCTTGACGGAGGTCGTCTGAATACGGGGTAAAGGCATGAGCCAGCGCGCCCTGCCATTGATTGCCCTGCATACGGATAAGCACGGCATCTGCACCGTCCATGCTGGTGCCGGACATGATGCCGATATAAAGTTGGGTATTCATGGGTCGTGGTTCGGATTAGGCCGTAAAAAAACATTTTAACGCGGTTTTGCGATTTGTCAGGTATTTGGCGCGGCGAAGGTAAATAAATGTTTCAAGAAAGATTGCAAAAAGGTTACAATAGCCTGAAACACATCCGCAATTCTTAAGGAAGCTGATCCTATGGCTCAAACTCAGATGAGTGCCAACTTGAAGCTGATTAATGCTGTCTTTGCCGCTATGCTGGTGGGCATGGTCGGCTATTTTATTTACTGGGGCTTGGGCTATACCCATTACAACCATTCCATATTGTTCATTATTGCTACCATGTTCGGCGTTTTCATGGCGTTTAATGTGGGCGGCAACGATATCGCCAATTCCTTCGGTACCAGCGTCGGCTCCGGTACGCTGACGATTCCCCAGGCTTTGCTGATTGCGGCGGTGTTCGAGGTCAGCGGCGCGGTGATTGCGGGCGGCGAAGTGACCGATACCATACGCAAAGGCATTGTGGATCTGAACGGCATCGACCTTCAGCCCATGCAGTTTGTCTTTATCATGATGTCCGCGCTGCTCGCAGCGGCATTGTGGCTTCTGTTCGCCTCACGCAAAGGCCTGCCCGTTTCCACCACCCACGCCATTATCGGCGGTATCGTCGGCAGCGCGGTCTGCATGGCGGTGATGAACAATATGAATGCGGGCGATCTGATTCAATGGAGCAAATTGGGCGAAATCGCCCTGTCTTGGGTTTTGTCCCCCATTTTGGGCGGCACGGCCTCCTATTTACTGTTTTCCAGAGTGAAGAAAAACGTTTTGGATTACAACGCTTGGGCGGAAGGCACGCTCAAGGGCATCAAGCAAGAAAAAAAGGCTTACAAAGAACAGCACCGCCTGTTTTTTGAAGCCTTGAGCGAAAGCGAAAAAGTCGAATACGCCACCAAAATGGCACACGACGCGCAAATCTACGACGAGCCGGATTTTGATCCCGCCGATCTGAAAAGCGACTACTACCGCGGCCTGTACGATTTGGACAACCGCAAAAACAACGTCGACTCCTATAAAGCCCTTCATTCTTGGGTTCCCTTTATCGCCTCTTTCGGCGGGATGATGATTGCCGCCATGCTGATTTTCAAAGGGTTGAACAACCTTCACTTAGGCATGAGCAATGTCAACAGCTTCCTGACCATCTTCATGATCGGCGCGGCAGTGTGGATGGGGACGTTCGTATTCGCCAAAAGCCTGAAGCGCAAAGATTTGGATAAATCCACTTTTCAAATGTTTTCATGGATGCAGGTATTTACAGCCTGCGGCTTCGCCTTCAGCCACGGCGCAAACGATATTGCCAACGCCATCGGCCCGTTTGCCGCCATTATGGACGCATTGCGCACCAACAGCATTACTTCTCAAAACGCCGTTCCGCCGATTGCCATGCTGACATTCGGTATCGCCTTGATTGTCGGCTTGTGGTTTGTCGGTAAAGAAGTGATTAAAACCGTCGGCAGCAGCTTGGCGGAAATGCACCCCGCTTCGGGCTTTACCGCCGAACTTTCCGCCGCCGCCGTCGTGATGGCCGCCTCCTTTATGGGGCTGCCTGTATCCAGTACCCATATTTTGGTCGGCGCGGTACTCGGCATCGGTTTGGTCAACCGCAACGCCAACTGGAAGCTGATGAAACCCATCGGCTTGGCATGGGTCATTACCCTGCCTGCCGCCGCCATCCTGTCCGTGACCTGCTACCTGATTCTGCAAGCCCTGTTCTAATCGGATTGCTACACAAAAGGTCGTCTGAAAGCACTGTTCCCGCTTTCAGACGACCTTTTTTATGGCGAAATCAAGATAAAAGAGAGGTAAGATAAGTGTTCGACCGGTTTGGTTCGGAACGTAGAACGTTGCCGTCTAAACGAAAAGAACGATGATTGGACGCAATTTTTAGATATTTTCTTGAAGTTTGTTTGCTCAAACCCTTTTGAAATATTCCCAAACCGGTTTGCAGTTTTCCGGCAGCTCGGGACACGCGCCGAGGATGCCGCCGCTGAAGTCGTTTAAGCGGTGGAAATCGCTGCCCGCGCTGGCGAGCATGCCGAAGCGTTCTGCCAACAGCGCGTAGTTGAGGCGGTCGTTTTTGCAGCAGTTGCCGCTGTGGACTTCGATGCCTACGCCGCCGAGGTTTTTAAATTCTTCAAACAGATTGCGCTTGGCGGTGGCGGACAAATCGTAGCGCATGGGGTGGGCGATGACCGCCATGCCGCCCGCACCGTTGACGGCGGAGACGCAGTCTGCCAGCGTCGCCCATTCGTGGCGGACGGCGCAGGATTTGCCGTCGCCCAAGTATTTGGTGAACGCCTGCTGTTTGTTTTTGACGTGTCCCGCTCGGATGAGGAATTCGGCGACGTGGGTGCGGCTGACCATTTCTTTGTTTGCCGCCAGCGCGAGCGCGCCGTCGTATGCGCCGCTGATGCCTTTCTTTTCGAGCTTGGCGGCGATGGCTTCGAGGCGTTTCAGACGACCTTGCCGTACTTGCGCCAACAGGTTTTGCAGGTTTTCGTCCTGTTCGTCGAAATCCAAACCGACAACGTGTATGGTGCGCCCGCGCCAAGTTACGGAGATTTCCACGCCGTTGACGAAACGCAGCCCGAGCTTATCGGCTTCGGCACGCGCTTCGGCGATGCCGCCGGTGTGGTCGTGGTCGGTCAACGCCAGCAGCGTGCAGCCGTTTTGATGCGCGAGGCGCACGACTTCGGCGGGGGAGAGCATACCGTCGGAAACGGTGGAATGGCAGTGCAGGTCTATCATGGGGCGTTATGTGTGTGGTGAATGAAGGGCGGGGATGATCATGTTGAAAACCGAGTCGGACAAAGGTCGTCTGAAATCCAGTAGTTCGGATTCTTGAATCCGACATTTCAAATCCTGCCGTAATGATTTGAATGGACGAAATATTAGAAGCTTTGTCGGATGCCACTATCCGAGCAGCGTTGTTTAACAATAAAAGGTCGTCTGAAAACGCGGTTTCCATCCAGCCGAACCGTTTTCAGACGACCTTTTTGCTGTCTTCGTCGTCCGTCCAACCCGCTTCTTTCAATTTCCGCCGTTGCGCGTCGTAGCGGGCTTTTTCCGTCCAATAAACCGTTTGGATGCAGACGTCGCCGCAGTCGCTGCCGCAGCATTCCCACGATTCGGGGCGGACGGGTTCGTCTAAAAGCGGCTCGCCCAAGAGGGCTTCGGCTTTATTCTTCAGGGTCGTATCCATCGGCGATTTCCAAGCGCGCGCCGTCAAACTCGATGACTTCGCCGCCGCGTATTTTGGCGGTTTTGCGGGTTTCGGTTTCGCCGTTGCGCAACACCAGCCCTTCGGCGATAAACGCTTTCGCCTGCCCGCCGCTTTCGGCAAGTCCGGCGAGCTTCAAGAGGTCGCATAAGGCGATGTATTCGTTGTCTTCGAGATAGACGGTGGCTTCCATGAGGTTTCCTGTAATGGGTTCGGATGCGTGAAATTGTAGCATAGGTCGTCTGAAAGCCGTTTCAGACGGACCACGGCTTCTATATCAGCGTTGCAATTCGCGTTGTAAGGCTCTGCAAGCGGCATCGTTTTCGCCCATGCAGGAACGTTGCAACGCCTCCAGCCGCTCTTGGCGTTTGGCTGCGCGGTCTTCCGCCGTTTGATTGCGCATTTCCTCTTCGGTTTCTTTGGCGTTGCGGCAGGCGTTGTCATAGCCGCCTTTGCAGGCTTTGCGGTAGAGTTCGAGGGCTTTGGGGTAGTTCCATGCCCAAGCCGCTGTATGGGTTTATAGTGGATTAACTTTAAACCAGTACGGCGTTGCCTCGCCTTGTCGTACTAT
>CAUVJL010000138.1:0-6342 GCA_963552075.1 uncultured Neisseria sp. | reverse complement strand
CTGTACTGTCTGCGGCTTCGTCGCCTTGTCCTGATTTAAAGTTAATCCACTATACGTTTTATCAACGGGCAATCATTAAAAGAAACGTATTATAGATGATTTCAGACGACCCTATGAATTTTCCATTACAAATTCCGCCCAAATTACGAAAACAATAGAGAGCCATATTTTCAGACAACAAAAACGCCGCATTTCTGCGGCGTTCGTTTACTCAGGTTTAGTTGGCATTTTCTTGTAAAGCCAAGTCCACACGTTCACGCAATTCCTTACCGGGCTTGAAGTGAGGGACGTGTTTTTCAGGCACTTCCACACGTTCGCCGGTTTTGGGGTTGCGGCCGATACGGGCCGGGCGATGGTTCAAATCGAAGCTGCCGAAGCCACGGATTTCAATACGCTGACCGCGAGCCAGCGATCGGGTCATGGTATCAACCAAAACCTTTACGCTGTATTCGACGTCTTTTGCCAGCAATTGGTTACCGTTTTTCTCGGCAAAAACTTCTGCCAAACGAACCATTAATTCAGACTTCGTCATGTCTGCAACCTTATTCTTGGTCGCCGGACAGTTTGGCTTTCAGCAAGTCGCCCAAGCTGGTAGTACCGGCATTGGCAGTTGCAGCGGCATTAACTGAATTCAGCGCTTCGCGGTTTTCTTTAGCGTCTTTCGCTTTAACAGACAGACGGATGCTGCGGTTTTTGCGGTCAACGGTAACGATAACGGCTTCAACTTCGTCGCCTTCTTTCAGTTTGGTAGTCAGGTCTTCAACGCGGTCAGCGGCGAATTCAGAAGCAGGCAGGTAGCCTTCAACTTCTTCAGACAGAGCAACTACGGCACCTTTGGCGTCAACAGATTTCACAGAACCTTTAACCAAAGAACCTTTGTCGTTTACGCTGATGAAGTTACCGAACGGATCGCCTTCAAGTTGTTTGATACCCAAAGAGATGCGTTCTTTTTCAACGTCGATGGCCAATACAACGGCTTCAACTTCTTCGCCTTTTTTGTATTTACGTACAGCTTCTTCGCCGGCTTCGGTCCAAGACAGGTCGGACAAGTGAACCAGGCCGTCGATGCCGCCAGGCAGGCCTACGAATACGCCGAAGTCAGTGATAGATTTAACTGCGCCGGAGATTTTGTCGCCTTTGTTGTGGTTGGCGGCAAACTCTTCCCAAGGGTTAGCTTGGCATTGTTTCATACCCAAAGAGATACGGCGGCGGTCTTCGTCGATTTCCAGAATCATGACTTCAACTTCGTCACCCAGTTGAACAACTTTGCTTGGGTGTACGTTTTTGTTGGTCCAATCCATTTCGGAAACGTGTACCAAACCTTCGATGCCTTGTTCGATTTCAACGAATGCACCGTAGTCGGTCAGGTTGGATACTTTACCGAACAGGCGGGTACCTTGTGGGTAACGACGGGTCAGGCCGCTCCAAGGATCTTCACCCAGTTGTTTCATACCCAGAGAAACGCGTTGTTTGTCTTGGTCGAATTTCAGGACTTTAGCTTCTACTTCTTGACCAACTTCCAAAACTTCGCTTGGGTGTTTCACACGGCGCCATGCCAAGTCGGTGATGTGCAACAGACCGTCGATGCCGCCCAAGTCAACGAATGCACCGTAATCGGTAATGTTTTTAACGATACCTTTGATAACTGAACCTTCTTGCAGGTTTTCCAGCAAGGCTTTGCGTTCTTCGCCCAAAGTAGCTTCCAGAACAGCGCGGCGGGACACAACAACGTTGTTGCGTTTTTTGTCCAGTTTGATCACTTTGAATTCAATTTCTTTGCCTTCGAAGTGAGAAGTGTCTTTTACAGGACGTACGTCAACCAAAGAACCCGGCAGGAATGCGCGGATGCTGTTGATCATAACAGTCAGACCACCTTTGACTTTGCCATTGATAACGCCGGACAGGATGTCGCCGTTTTCCATAGCTTCTTCCAACGCGATCCAGTCGGCAGCGCGTTTGGCTTTTTCGCGGGACAGTTTGGTTTCGCCGAAGCCGTTTTCAACAGATTCGATGGTAACGGTAACGAAATCGCCAACTTTAACTTCAATCTCGCCCTGAGCGTTTTTGAATTCAGCAACATCAATCAGAGATTCTGATTTCAGACCTGCGTTAACGGTAACGAAGTTTTGATCGATGCCGACTACTTCGGCAGTAATCACTTCACCTGGGTTCATCTCTTGCAGGGTAAAGCTTTCTTCCAGCAGCTGGGCAAAATTTTCCATAGTCATATATACTCTTTTCGGTACACCGCCAAGGGGTGCGGGGTAGGTTGGAGGATGCCTGCCGCCCTTGGCACGGCAGGCTTTGAAAATAAATATTTCAGACGACCTTCGGATGCTCCAAAGGTCGTCTGAAACAAAACGCAGGGATTATACCCTAAATTTCAGACTTTATGATACCAATCAAGCACTTTTTTTACAGCTTCTTCGATACTCAGCCCGCTCGTATCCAAAAGCTCCGCGTCGGGAAGCTGCTTTAAGGGCGCGACGCTGCGGCGGCGGTCCGCTTCGTCGCGTGCCTCGATGTCCGACAAAATCCGTTCAAATTCCAAGCCTTCGCATGGAATGCCGATTTGTTTGGCGCGGCGTTCCGCCCGTATTTTCGCACCTGCGGTCAGGAAAACCTTTAACGCCGCATCGGGGAAAACAACCGAACCCATATCGCGCCCGTCGGCGACCAAACCTTTTCCCGTCAAAAAATCACGCTGCCGCTGCAAAAGCGCGGTACGCACTTTCGGCAACTGCGCCACTGCAGAAGCGCCCATGCCGATGGCTTCGCTGCGGATTTGTCCCGAAACGTCTTCATCATCCAAAAAGACCTGAGTGCCTTCAAAGCGGGCAGGCAGATTTTCTGCCAGCGCGGCAACCGCCTCTTCATCATCCCATTCCACATCCCGTTTCTTCGCATACAGCGCGGTCAGGCGGTATAACGCGCCGGAGTCCAGATAATCGAACCCTAAAGCCTGAGCGACACGGGAGGCGACCGTACCTTTTCCCGATGCACTGGGTCCGTCTATGGCGATGACTTTTTGTTTGGTATTCATATTTTGGCTTTCTGAGAATAATGTAGGAGGTCGTCTGAAAGGACGTATCAGGCAGGCATTATATAGATAATTATTTAATAATGAGAACCGAGGTCGTCTGAAAAAGCGTTTCAGACGACCTCTGGTGTCAATTGGAGCTTGGATATAAACCTGACTTTATTTGTTATTATTTCGTTTGGGTAATTCAGATGAAGATTTGGCAGGTTAGGAGTAGGGCGGTTCAGTTTTGTTTTCAGGGGCTTGGAATATTTAATGGGTTGTTTGTAAATTAATGTTCATTTATGGGGTGAAACTGTATAATTCCCGCCGTTTGAATTGATTTGACGAGGCTTTTTGATGAACCAGCTTAAATTGGCGGTTTCCGGCGCACAGATTTTATTTGTGGCGTTCGGGGCGATGGTGCTTGTTCCGCTTTTGACCGGACTGAATCCTTCTTTGGCACTTTTAGGTGCGGGCATCGGTACGCTGCTCTTTCAAATAGTCACCAAGCGTAAAGTGCCGATTTTCTTAGGCTCTTCTTTTGCCTTTATTGCGCCGATTATCTACTCGATTAAAACATGGGGTCTGCCTTCGACCATGTTCGGGCTGTTTGCGGCAGGTTTTATGTATTTCGTGTTTGCCGGATTGATCAGATGGCGCGGGCTGGCTACGGTCAACCGACTGCTGCCGCCCGTGGTTATCGGACCTGTGATTATGGTCATCGGTTTGTCTGTCGCCGCAGCCGCAAGTGAAATGGCAATGGGCAAATCCAGCGGAAAGCAAGTAATCGACTATGCTGATGCGCTGATTTTGTCGGGCTTTACGTTTGCCGTTACAGTGGTTGTGTCGGTTTTCGGCAGCCGTATGATGAAACTGGTTCCGATTTTAATCGGCGTGGCTGCAGGCTATATTTTGGCTTTGGTCATGGGCTTGGTAGATACCACCACCATCGCGGCTGCGCCGTGGTTTGAAGTACCACATTTTGAAACACCGCAAGTCAACTGGCAGGCAGCGCTGTTTATGCTGCCCGTCGCCATCGCGCCCGCCATCGAACACATCGGCGGCATCATGGCAATCGGCAATGTAACGGGCAACAACTACACCAAAGACCCGGGTTTGGATAAAACACTGGCGGGCGACGGCTTGGGCGTGTGCGTGGCGGGTTTGATCGGCGGTCCGCCGGTAACGACTTACGGCGAGGTAACGGGCGCGGTGATGATTACGAAAAACAGCAATCCGGTCATTATGACTTGGGCGGCGATCTTTGCCATCGCTATGGCGTTTTTCGGCAAATTCAATGCTTTCCTCGCTTCCATCCCTCTGCCCGTAATGGGCGGTATCATGCTGCTTTTGTTCGGCACGATTGCTTCTTTGGGCATTAAAACGCTGGTAGATGCAAAAGTGGATTTGATGCAACCGAAAAATCTGGTGATTGTCAGCTCGGTTCTGACGGTCGGCGTCGGCGGCATGGCGGTTCATGTCGGTACGTTGAGTTTTGCCGGTGTCGGTTTGTGCGCTATTTTGGCGATTGTATTGAATTTCTTGCTGCCGAATCCGAAGACGGAAAGTTGATTTGGCATTGCCGCCGATAAGGTAAAAAGGTCGTCTGAAATGGGGAATACCCTGATTTCAGACGACCTTTTTTAGTAAAAGATTGGATGTTGGAAAAATAATAATAGGTCGTCTGAAACGATATTCTTGCCATATAGATATATTGATATGTTAGTATCCTATTTTTATTAAACAGGAAAGTAACCATGTTGCACAAAATCGGGATCATGAGCGCGTTGATTTTGGGTTTTGCCATACCGGCCGCTGCCGAATGTTTGATTCAAAAAGACAGTATCGGAGGAATTAAATTAGGGCAGAACTTAAAGCAGGTAAAACAGAAATTCCCGAAGGCGAAAATGGAGAGAGAAAGCGATCCCGAAGGTGTGGCGTATGTTACCATTACACTGTCTAAAGACGTCATGGTTATCACCCATCAAGATGAAGACGACGATCCTGATGCTCCTATAAAACTCCATAAAAAAATTGATTTTTTGATCACCAATTCTCCTGCCTGTCACACGGCTTCGGGGGTTCATCCGGGCATGAATATTAAAGATGCAGAAGCCAAGCTGGGTAAAGTCAAACAAATCATAATGTCGGAAATCGAATCTCGTGAATACGCAATATTTACCCGCCACCCGAAACATTTCGAATTTAGAATGGAAATGGGAACAGGAATTTATTCAGGTAAAGGTGAAACTCCGAATCGAACTCGGCGTTACCGTAAAACGGGACTTATCGAGGAGATTTCTGTATTTGAAAAAGGAGGTTTTGATGGCAGTTATGGGATTTGAAAAACTGCCGCCTTGCCATTCTTAGCTATCGATTCCGTTACTTAATACAGGTCGTCTGAAACGATATCCTTGCCATATAGATAAGTTTATATGTTAATATCCTATTTTTATTAAACAGGAATAGTAACCATGTTGCACAAAATCGGGATCATGAGCGCGTTGATTTTGGGTCTCGCCATGCCGACCGCTGCCGAATGTTTGATTCAAAAAGACAGTATCGGAGGAATTAAACTAGGGCAGAGCTTAAAGCAGGTAAAACAGAAATTCCCGAAGGCGAAAATGGAGAGAACAAGCGATGATGGCGTAGCGCTTGTCGCCATTACGCTGTCTAAAGATATCTTGGTTTTCGCTTCTCAAGATGGAGAAGAAGATCCTGATGCTCCTATAAAATTCCATAAAAAAATTGATTTTTTGGAGACCGACTCTCCCGCCTGCCACACGGCTTCGGGGGTACACCCGGGCATGAAGATCAAAGATGCAGAAGCCAAGCTGGGTAAAGTCAAAGAAGTCCACCTATCAGCAATCGAATCGCGTGAATACGCAATATTTGCCCGTCAACCAAAACATTTTACATTTGAAGTGGAACGTGGAACAGGGATTTATCCGGGCAAAGGTGAAGCGCCGAATCAAACTCGGCGTTACCGTAAAACACGACATATCAGTTTGATTTCTGTATCTAAATATAACTGAAGAGTAAGGTATTGGGCAGAAAGCTCACAAAGCCGGCTACGGAATAGAAAGGCTTTGGTATGTTTCAACCGGCTAAAAGCTCTGACAGACCATCGTCCAGACGGCTATGGATTTGAACAACCGCCGCCTTGCCATTCTTAGCTATCGATTCCGTTACACCAGACAGGTCGTCTGAAAACAGGATTTCCGTTTTCAGACGACCTTTTTGATGCTTACCTGCCTTAACCATTTATAGTGGATTAACTTTAAACCAGTACGGTGTTGCCTCGCCTTGCCGTACTATCT
>CAUVJL010000137.1:0-6476 GCA_963552075.1 uncultured Neisseria sp. | reverse complement strand
CTTTGAGCTAAGGCGAGGCAACGCCGTACTGGTTTAAAGTTAATCCACTATATATATCCTAGATATGCCTATTAAGCTATAAAAAACTGCACATTAGTAAGCTGGATTTGGTCTCCAGCTTATTAATGTGCAGTTTACGATTTTCAGACGACCTTTGCTGTTTAGATGGCAAATATACGTCTTTATCGATTTTCAGCTTTACGCTTTTTCTTTTTGGCGCATTTTTTCCGCCATCATTTCATGCAGCGTTTTCTTGGCAGGTTTCATCGGAACGCGGTTGTCCGTCCAGCCCAGTTGCTTGCTTGGCGTCAATGCACGGAATTTGGTGGCCGCCCAACCGAAGGCGCGGTAGGCTTTGCTGCCGCTGAAAATGCCGTTGAATGTGCGCCATGCCATTTGTTCGCCGAAGGTATGCGATGCGCCTTGTCCGCGGATAGGATGCGGTACGACTTCGGTCGGCGAACGTTGCGCTTCAACGCGCAGACGCTGCATTTGCTCGGTAATCGGGATACGCACCGGACAAACTTCCACACACGCGCCGCACATGGTACAGGCGGTCGGCAGGTCGCGGGTGGCATCCAGACCCAACAGGTGCGGGGAAATAATCTCGCCGATAGGGCCGGGATAGGTTGTGCCGTATGCTGCGCCACCGATACGGGTATAAACCGGACAATGGTTCATACACGCGCCACAACGGATACATTGCAAGGTACGGCGCATTTGGTCTTCGGCATAGGCTTGGCTGCGTCCATTGTCGAGCAGAACCAAGTGCATTTCCTGCGGACCATCCAGCTCTTCGCTGCGGCGCGGACCGGTAATCATATTGAAATAGGTGGTGATGTTCTGACCGATGGCAGAACGCGGCAGCAGGCTGTACAAAGGTGGAACGTCCGACAGCTTGGCTACAACTTTTTCAATACCGGTAATGGCGATATGCACGGGTGGAACGGTGGTACTCAAGCGACCGTTGCCTTCATTTTCCACCAGACACAACGTACCTGTTTCAGCAACAGCAAAGTTTACGCCACTCAAACCGACATCGGCAGTGCTGTAAATATCGCGCAGGGCTTTGCGGGCGAAGCCGGTCAGTTGATCTACGTCGTCCGTTAACGGTGTGCCAAGATTTTGGTGGAAAAGTTCGCTAACCTGTTCTTTGGTTTTGTGAATGGCGGGCATTACGATATGGGTCGGTTTTTCGCCTGCCATTTGGACGATAAACTCGCCCAAGTCGCTTTCCACCGCTTTAATGCCTTTTGCTTCAAGATAATGGTTCAGCTCGATTTCCTCGCTGACCATAGATTTGCCTTTGACCATCAACTTGCCGTTTTTGGCAGTAATGATGTCGTGGATGATTCCGCAGGCTTCGGCCGGCGTTTCCGCCCAGTGTACTTTTACGCCCAGCTTAGTCAGGTTTTCTTCCAATTGCTCCAGCAGGGTGGGCAATTTAGACAATGAACGCTGACGGACGTGTTCACACAAATCCCGCAGGTTTTGCAACTCTTCTTCGTCGGACAAAACGGCTTTGCGCTTGGTCATCAGCATATCCATCGCGGTACGCAGACTCTTACGCAAAGGCTTGTCTTGAAGGGAAATTGCGGCGTTTTGTTTGAAAGTTTCCGGCTTCATGTGGAACTTGATGGTTTGCGTAGTCATGCGTTTTCCTCCAAATCGGCAGGGGAAATGTGGTCAGGCAGGATGGCGAGAATGACCAAATCGCGCGGACCGTGTGCGCCATAAGCAAGCGTCAGTTGGATGTCTGCGGTTTTGGACGGACCGGAAATCAGGAAAACATTGGTCGGCATGCCGTTTTCCACCAGTTTTTCACCTTCGACAGCGTTGTGAAATTCGTTATACATCTTCGCCGTATCAAACAGGCAGAAATGCACGGGCGGAACAAGGCTTAAAGTACGCGGCTCTTCAGGGCTGGAAAACAGCATCAGCGTACCGGTGCGGGCGATGCCGCATTGCGAGCCGCTGAAGCCTGCATCGATGTTCGCGAAAAACTCGGTTTTCCAAGTATCGATTTCGCGCTCGAAAGCAATCGGTTCGATATTGCTGTCCACCAGCGCGGCACGGGCGATTTGTCCGTGTTCAGTCGCCAACGACAGCAGGATGTTTTTCAAACCTTTGCCTTCGGCTGCTTGACGGAATACTTGCGGCCAGCTGGTTTTGGTCACCCAATAAATTTCGGTTTTGACGGCGCGCATAGCGGCAGCCCAATGTTTCAGACGCTCAACTTCGTTGTCCCAAGAAACACCCATTTCACGGTAATAATCAAAAACCGCAGGCTCTTCCATCGGCAATGCGTCGGCTTTTTTCAGTTTTGCCAAAATATTTTCGCGCGCGCTCATGCTTTGCCTCCGGTACGTTCCAACAAGAAGGATGCGATGTGTTTCGGACGCGGCATATTCGGCTCGTCCTTAGCGATTTTGCCGCCGATGTTCATCATGCAGCCGCAGTCCGCGCTGATGATTTCGGTCGCACCGGTTTCTTTTAGCGCAGCAACTTTGTCTGTTACCATCGCGCCGGAAATATCCGCTTGTTTGACAGAGAATGTACCGCCAAAGCCGCAGCATTCGCTTTCATGGTCGTGAACGATACGTTCAACGTTTTCCATACCGTCAATCAACTGCCAGCCTGAAATATGGACGTTCATTTCGCGGCGGGCGGCGCAGGAAGTGTGGACGGCAACTTTGACCGGCTCGCCTTTGTCTTCAGGCTTGTAGCCGATGGCAAGCAAGAAATGAGTAAACTCAATGATGCGGTTGGCACAATCAACCGCTTTGGATTCGTATTCTGTATTTTTAAACAAGGTAGGCCAGTGATGTTTCATCATGCCGCCGCACGAGCCGGACGGTACAACGATCGGCCAGTTTTCAGGGAAAAGGTCAAGTTGCGCTTTGGCGACATCAAACGCCTCGGTCGGATGGCCGGAAGAGTAGGCGGGTTGGCCGCAGCAGCTTTGCGCCATCGGGTAATGAACCCGTATGCCTTGCTGCTCGATTAAAGTAATGGCATCCATGCCTGCTTCGGGCATGAAAAGATCGAGGACGCAGGTGCCGAAGAAATAGACATCCGTCGGCTTGCTGTCGAATGTAGTGATTTTGGGTGGGGTGATTGCGCTCATTTTTTCGTTAACGGGAGTACCCGTTTTTCTTTGTATAAATAGACGGCTACTTTAAGTAATTGCATGTAGGCGGTCAAGTATAATTTTAAAAAATAATATTGGAAACGATTGATGGGTCGTCTGAAATACTGATTCCACAAATGTAAATAGTTATATGCGAATAAATATCATTATATTTAAAAGCTAACTCATTTATTAATGAATAAATGAATCAATCCATATGAATGCCCGGGTGTTCAACAAATATGATTGCATCCCAGTTTCAAATAGTTTTATAGAAAAAAATAGGGGAGGGTAGTTAATGAGACTGGTAAGAAGAAGGGTTTTTAGATGCATTAATTTTTGCTGCAACCCATAACGCGGCACCTGAGCCCAACATATCCGCAATGCCGTCACCAATAGAGCCTTCGCGTGTTGTGGTAAACGTAGCTTGTGCCCATTCACTTCCAACAGCAAACAGAAGTGCGAATATCAACAAACCGAGATACGGAATTTTTGCTTTTTCGTGAATATAAGATTTTGCCAATAACCAAATCTGGGCAAAAAACAAAGCGAAGTGGGCTACTTTGTCGAAATTGGGAAACGGTGGCGGCGTATTGCCAGATTCCTTGAAAATCAAAGAATAGATACCGGCCACGAACCAAACGATAGCCAACAGACTGAATTTATTGATGTAAAACTTCATTTTTGTTCCTCATCCAACCAAGTTTGGCAGATAGCCGCAAGGCGGATGAATTTGTTGCCGCGTCTGTTCAATATGTCGCGCCATTGTTCAACTTCCTCTGTTGTCGGTGCATCATCTATACTGCATTCGTACAGCAGGAAATCAAGGGTTTCTTCCACTACGCCGACGGGTTCATTCTGGATTAATTCTAAAATCTGAGACATATAGGGAATTTTTCAAAAGAGGAGGGCGGATAATGATGTACACAACATAGTATTTACTTGCTGTGCAGAAAACGTGTAGCTTCTTCCCATTCGCCCGCCATTATTTTCGGCATCGCTTTTAATGATTTGGCAATTGCCTCGTCAATCTGTTGGCGGTGTTCTGAGCTTGGCTTGTTCAATACATAAGCGACAACGAGGTTACGGTCACCCGGATGATCTATACCCAAACGCAAACGGTAATAGTCAGGTGTACCAAGACGAGCTTGGATATCTTTCAAGCCGTTATGTCCACCATTTCCGCCGCCAAGTTTAAATTTGATACGGCCGCAAGGAATGTCCAATTCGTCATGCACAACCAGTATCTCTTCGGGCTTGATTTTGTAAAACTGCGCGAGTGCGGCAACAGATTGGCCGGAACGATTCATAAAAGTCATGGGTTTAAGCAGCCACACATCGCCATCGGGCAGATTCGCCCGCGCCACCTCACCAAAAAATTTTTTCTCTTCTTTAAATGATACTTTCCACTGCCACGCAAGTTCGTCTAAGAACCAAAATCCTGCATTATGGCGGGTTTGTTCGTATTCGCCCCCGGGATTTCCCAGTCCGACGATTATTTTGATTTTATTCGACATAATTATTTCTCAATACCTCAGAAAATATGGCAATTTTCAATAAAAGGTCGTCTGAACATGGTTTCAGACGACCCCGGTTAACTTTCATTCCTGATTCTGTACCCGTTTCCGACGTGCCTCTTTAGGATCAATCAATAATGGGCGATAAATCTCAATCCGATCTTTATCGCGAAGAAGCGTCTCATCTTTAACTGATTTGCCAAAAATTCCCAGCGGAGCAGTTTGTAAGTCCAATTCAGAAAATATTTCATCCAGTCCGCTTTGACACACCGCTTCACGCGCCGTGCAGCCATTTTGCACATTCATTTTTTTCAACACTTGCTTGCCGGGCAAACCGTAAACGACTTCAATCTCAAGCATAACGGCGATCCGCTTCTTTAACGAACGCATCAACCAATGCTCCGGACAAATGGCTGAAAACAGGCGAAATCATGGCAGATAAGACAGAGTTGGAAAATTCATATTCCAATTTAAATTCAACTTTGCACATATCGTCGCCCAAATCTAAGAATTTCCATGTTCCCCGCAAGATTTTAAAAGGTCCTTCCAACAAATCCATTCGGATTTCCTTACCGGGAATATTGTGATTGTGCGTAGCAAATGATTGGCGCACGCGCATATAGTCCATAAAAAGACGCGCTTTCAACTCATTGTTTTTTCGTTCGATTACTTCAGTTTTACTGTACCAGGGCAAAAATTTCGGATAGTCTTCAACCTTATCGACCAACTCAAACATTTGCTCCGCGCTGTGCAAAACCAAGATATTCTTCTCAACCTTTTTCATGCTCAAACAGGCTCAAAATCGGAAAGCGGTATTATAAACGAATTCACTGTATTTTTCAGACGACCTCGAATCTCTGCAACCATCCCAATCCAAATCATCATCAAGGCAGTCCTGCTTGGCAAAGTATAACGATATGCGTATAATCGACCTTTCCCATCTGGGGGCGATCTTGGTTTCGACGGGGGTTGCAAAGCAGATGCGGGCATACCGGGGTCTCAGATTTCCCGTTAAACACTGAATCAAAATAGTCGCAAACGACGAAACTTACGCACTGGCCGCTTAAGGCCTGCCGTTGCAGCAGTTGGTCAATGGGCTGTGTAGCGCAAGCTACCGCAACGTCATTCTACATTGACTGGTTTTCCGTCGGGTTACTTGGCGGGAAATAAGATTTAAGGTAACTGGTTCCTAGAAGGCCTGTCGGTCGGCATGATAGGAACGAGATTTTAAATAGACACGACTAAGTATGTAGAACGCTCTGTAGAGGACTTCCGGACGGGGGTTCGATTCCCCCCGCCTCCACCAAACCTAATTTTCAGTTTTATTTTATAACGTATAAAAGCCTTGAAATATAACAATTATTTCAAGGCTTTTTGTTATCTCGTGTCTGATAAAGCTTTTGAGATGTTTAAAGCAAACAGGAATCTACTATCGACAAATCAAACTGCTTCACCGTTCTGCTTCGCCTCCAAAAGCTCCCAGCGTTCCAATTTTTCCAAAAGCAGCGTTTCGATTTCTTCGGCGCGGTTTTGCAATGCACCGGCTTTCTCATAATCTTTGAAGATTTCGGGATCGGAAAGCTGCGCGTTGATTTCTGCCTGTTCGGTTTCCAAGGCGGCGATTTCGTCGGGTAGGGCGTCGAGTTCGCGCTGTTCTTTGTAGGAAAGTTTGACTGTGCGGTTGGCTTTGGGTTTGGCTTTTTCCGGTTCTGCGGTTGTTTTCGGCGCGGAGGTCGTCTGAATTTTCTCTTCGCGTGATTTTGCGTCGATGTAGTCCTGATAGCCGCCGATGTATTCTTTCAGACGACCTTGTCCTTCGAAAACAATGC
>CAUVJL010000136.1:0-6514 GCA_963552075.1 uncultured Neisseria sp. | reverse complement strand
GCTAAGTCCGAACAGAAAACAATATCTGTCTTTATGGGCATATTGCGATCAACACCACTTTAAAATCACTTGGACAGTATCTGATAAAAAGGGGGAAATAGTTAAGCAGAGTACATTGCTGACAGAACAACCATCTTATATCGACATATTGCGTAGCTTGAATTTCCATTGGGTAGACGACGAACATTTTATTGTTGAGTCCAAATACAGAGGATTGATTTCAGATACTTGGGAAGTTGATATTTCGAATAGTGCTGTCCTAGCAACTTGCTGGTTTTAGCCTGTGTGAAACTTCCAATTTTGACGTGGCGTGTGTCTGGATACATGCAACGATTTCTGCTTTTCAGACGACCTCAATCCTTAAAGTGAAATTATGATTAACGAAATTTGTTTATACTGTCAAAACGATGAAAGGACTTCTGAATTTAATCAAGAAACCTTTGCTATTCCGGAGCTTTATCTCGTTTCAATACCTAAGTTTGATTCCAAAAAGGTGATTAAATGTAATATTTTCTTATGGGAGAATGGCCCATTTCCGCCCAAAGAAAAAATATTGGGGAGTGCTGATTCTTATCAGCTTTTTGACTTCAAAAAGTATACCTCTCTATCAGAAAAAGATAAGAAAATCATGCAGTTAAATGTTGTTCATCAAGGAATGCTTGATATTGCGTCTGATTACAATTGGTCGAGAGAGCCATTGGAGACTGCTTACCAAACCTGTTTAACGTCTGATTTAACATTTAAAAAGCAAATAAAAAAGCGGAAACTTAGCCCCAATAGGAAACAATATCTCTCCTTATGGGCATATTGTGATCTTTACCATTTTAAAATTAGTTGGACAGTATCTGATAAAAAAGGGGAAATAGTTAAGCAGGGTACGTTGCTGACAGAACAACCATCTTATATCGATATATGGTGTAGCTTGAATTTCCGTTGGATAGATGATGAACATTTTATTGTTGAGTCCAATTACAAAGGATTGATTTCAGATACTTGGGAAGTTGATATTTCGAATGGTGCTGTCCTAGCAACTTGCTGGTTTTAGCCTGTGTGAAACTTCCAATTTTGACGAGACGTGTATCGGGATACATGCAGCGGCTCCTGCTTTTCAGACGACCTCAATCCTTTTCGAGGTCGTCTGAAATATTTGTCCTTAAATAATCTCATTTTCGGCGGCGACGCATGGCTGTTGTCTGCCGAAGTTGATTTGGACTAGGGTTAGGGCTTGAATCAATTAATATTTGTAATCTTGGCGGAAGTAGAAGATATTTTGACAAAAGCTTGGATAAGAAATTTAGAAAATTATGAAAATAACTTTAGATAACTGGGATGGTTCTTCTTGTAAAGAAGAAATTTATCATGTTAATTCTTCAGTAAAACTCTTAGGCATTTTAGAAAGATTGGATAATAAAAAACATACTCTTGTAAATTTAGTTTTATTAGAAGAAAACTATTTGATGATTGGTGGAGGAAATGGAAAATATGTTATAACAGGTGAAGAAAATGGCATAGTTTTTAATTTATTAAACCCCAGTGAAGGAAGTACCTTAAAAATAGAATTAAATACGGGAGGACAAATTGGCTTACTTGAGTCTAAATATATTCTATCTAAAGAAATGGTGTTCAAATGTGCTGTAAAATGTTTTACTAAAGGATGTATTCCACAAAATGATTTAGATTTTGTCTGGGAAAAGTACTGAGGTTTAGTTTTAATAACTTTTTATCAAGCCTGTAGTTTGTCTAAAATTCCTCAATAACTCTGTAGGTATGAGGAGCACACGCACGTGGTTTCTTTTCAGATAAAACCAATACCTTCCTTAAGGTCGTCTGGAATATTTTTTCAGTAAACTTATTACTAATTAACAAGCCAGTTGATATGAATCGGTCGTCTGAAACCAACTTTCATGAGAACGATTCTATATAAACTTTCTCACTTTGGTTACCTTCAGTAAAAAATTCGTGTATTGCCAATGTAGTAGGTGTCTGAAAGGAGATAGGAAGTCTTACGTAGAATAATTACTTTTTAAAATTTAGGAGTTTAAATTAATGTTACCTAAAGAATTAACAGCTAAAATTTTACTAGAAAGTGTTTTAGAATGTACGGATTTTATAGCAAATGAAGTGTCGAACTTATACAATGCGGTAATAGAGAAATTAAAGCAAGATGATGAAATATTCTTTATGAATTTTGTTGAAGATGAGCATAAAAAAGATGATTATTATGGATATGTCTATAACAAAACGAATAGAAAAATCTACGAATACGCCTTTCATGATGATAAGTTAATGAAAAATAGGAAGTTATCTCTTGTCGAAAAGAAAATTGAAGAGTTGACAACAAAAGATATTCTTGAGTTGCCTATAATCAATTTGTTGTGATGTTTAAATATAATATATGAACGCTGCTGGAACTCTGACAGTACAGGCTATCCTGACGGCAGTTATGAAACCTTCGAATAAAACCGTCTCAACCTGTTGTTTGCTGTTAAAATCACCTACGACTAGACTCACCACCGAACTGAGCTCACCAAGTTTGGAGGGTTTGGTTTTGTTTTTGTTAATTTATTTTTTCTTAGAACTTGTATCCTTTTAGATAAGTAATCTTTGGGGGCATGTGGTATAGCGATCTGTGTATAAGGACTAAATCTATCAATCCGTCTTGAATCAATAAGGTCGTCTGAAAATCTACTTCGAACCCCATCAAGCATTTATAATCCGTCTTTTCAGACGACCTTTTGAACATCCGTTCTCTCAATAAAATTGACCTTATGAAACCCAAATTCATCACTCTGGACGGCATAGACGGCGCGGGCAAATCGACCAATCTTGCCGTTATCCGCCAATGGTTCGAATCCCACGGCCTTCCCGTATTGTTCACCCGCGAGCCGGGCGGTACGCCTGTCGGCGAGGCTTTGCGCGAAATTTTGTTGAACCCTGAAACCAAGGCGGGATTGCGCGCGGAGACGTTGATGATGTTTGCCGCGCGGCAGCAGCATCTTGAAGACGTTATCCTGCCTGCGCTGGCAGACGGCATTCATGTCGTTTCCGACCGTTTTACCGATGCGACTTTCGCGTATCAGGGCGGTGGGCGCGGCGTGCCCCTTCAGGATATTGAAACGCTGGAAAATTGGGTGCAGGGCGGGTTTGGTCCTGATTTGACGTTGCTGCTGGACGTGCCGCTGGAAGTGTCGATGGCGCGTATCGGGCAGACGCGCGAGAAGGACCGTTTCGAGCAGGAGCAGGCGGATTTTTTCACCCGCGTGCGTGCTGTTTATCTCGAACGCGCCTCCGCGTATCCCGAACGCTACGCGCTTATCGACGGCAACCGGAGTTTGGAGGAGGTGAGGGCGGATATCGAACATGCGTTGGCGCGCAGTTTCGGTATGGATGTTTAAAACCGAATGAAGGTCGTCTGAAAGGATACGTTTTTGCTTTGAGGTTGTTTGTTTCAGATGAAAATAGCGGTATGCGCCGCATTGGGAACATGGTAAAATTACACGCTATTACAAAATAGGTTTATTTGTTAATAAATAAGCCGCTTTGTAATGCCAAACGTCCCGAAACCAACGTTTCAGACGACCTCGTCTCAACATCTCTCTCGCAACAGGATCGAAAAATGGAAAACTCATTAAAAGAAGCCGCACTGAAATTTCACGAATTCCCCGTGCCGGGTAAAGTCTCCGTTACCCCCACCAAATCGCTGGCCACGTCCAAAGACTTGGCTTTGGCGTACTCGCCGGGCGTTGCGGCTCCTTGTATGGAAATCCATGCCGATCCGCAAAATGCGTACAAATATACCGCCAAAGGCAACTTGGTTGCCGTGATTTCCAACGGTACCGCCGTTTTGGGCTTGGGCAACATCGGCGCGTTGGCGGGCAAACCTGTGATGGAAGGCAAAGGCGTATTGTTTAAAAAATTCGCCGGTGTGGACGTATTCGACATCGAAATCGATGAAAAAGACCCGCAAAAATTAGTGGACATCATCGCTGCTTTAGAGCCGACCTTCGGCGGTATCAATCTCGAGGACATCAAAGCGCCTGAGTGCTTCTACATCGAACGCGAATTGCGCAAACGCTGCAAAATCCCCGTATTCCACGACGACCAACACGGTACCGCCATCATCACCGCCGCCGCCGTATTAAATGCCCTGCGCTATACCGGCCGTAAAATCGAAGAAGCGACCTTGGTTTGCTCCGGCGCGGGTGCGGCTGCGATTGCCTGCTTGAACCAACTGCTCGATTTGGGTCTGAAACGTGAAAACGTTACCGTTTGCGACTCCAAAGGCGTGATTTACAAAACCCGCGAAGACAAAGACCGCATGGACGAGTCCAAACAGTTCTACGCCATTGAAGACAACGGTCAACGCGTGCTTGCCGATGCCGTCAAAGGCAAAGACATCTTCTTGGGCCTCTCCGGTGCGAACCTGCTGACGCCTGAAATGCTGAACACCATGAACGCCAAGCCTATCGTGTTCGCCATGGCAAACCCGAATCCGGAAATCCTGCCGCCATTGGCAAAAGAAACCCGTCCGGACGTGGTCATCGGTACTGGTCGTTCCGATTTCCCGAATCAAGTGAACAACGTATTGTGCTTCCCGTTCATCTTCCGCGGAGCGTTGGACGTCGGCGCGACGACCATCAATGAAGAAATGAAACGCGCCTGCGTCTATGCCTTGGCGGATTTGGCGAAGGAAGAGGTAACTGAAGAAGTGGTTGCCGCTTACGGCAAGAAATTCGAATTCGGCGCGGAATACCTGATTCCGACCCCGTTCGACTCCCGCCTGCTGCCGCGTGTTGCTTCGGCTGCCGCCAAAGCTGCGATGGAAAGCGGCGTGGCAACCCGTCCGATTGCAGACTTGGAAGCCTACGCTGCCAAACTGAGCGAATGGAAACTGTAATCCGGTTTTTAATTTGAATGTGATGTAGAAAAGGTCGTCTGAAAATTTTCAGACGACCTTTTTGTTTGGGTAAATGTCTTCCTACTTTAAACCGCGTCGGTCAGCGATGAGAACACTTCAAAATAAGTCGGGAAGGTTTTATGGGTGCATTTCGGGTCGTTGATGACGACGGGTACGCCCAACAGGGAAACCAGCGAGAAACACATCGCCATGCGGTGGTCGTCGTAAGTGTCGATGACGGCGTCGGGCGTCAGTGTTTCAGGTGGGGTAATGTGAATCGCTTCGGCTTCTTCGACAACTTCCGCGCCGAGTTTGCGCAACTCGTTTGCCATTGCGGCGATGCGGTCGGTTTCTTTAACGCGCCATGAACCGATGTTGCGCAGCGTGCAGGTTTGTCCTGTGGCAAGGGCGACGATGGCGAGGGTCATGGCGGCATCGGGGATATGGTTCGCATCCAAATCAAAGGCTTGGACGGCACGTTCTTTCGGACGCGAGACTTCGACGAAGTTTTCGCCCCAAACCACGTCCGCACCGATTTTTTCCAGCTCGCGGGCAAAGGCGACATCGCCCTGTATGCTGTTTGCGCCGATACCGGTAACGCGGACGGGCATGGCGGCAATCAAACCGGAAGCGAGGAAGTAGGACGCGCTGGAGGCATCGCCTTCGACATATAAATGGTCGGGCGCGTGGTAGCGGGCATCGGCGGGGATTTTGAAGACGCGGTAGTCTTCATTAGCAACCTGTACGCCGAATTGCGCCATCAGTTTCAAGGTGATGTCAATATAGGGCTTGGAAATCAACTCGCCGACCATACGGATTTCAAATGCCTGCCCGGTCAACGGCAGCGCCATCAAGAGGGCGGTCAGAAACTGGCTGGACACATTGCCTTTAATCGGAATCACGCGCTCGCCGCGGTCTTGGCGCTCGCCGATATGAAGCGGCGGATAGTGTTCGTTGCCGAGATATTCGACATCGGCGCCGGCAATCCGCAGCGCATCGACCAAATCGCCGATAGGGCGTTCGTGCATACGCGCAACGCCGTGCAGATGATAATCGCCGCCCAAAACCGCCAGCGCGGCAGTCAGCGGACGGAACGCCGTTCCCGCGTTGCCTAAAAACAAATCGGCAGTGCGGTTGGGGAAACGTCCGCCTGTGCCGTGAACTTTCAGACGACCTTCGGCAAGGTATTCGATTTCAACGCCGAGTTTATCGAGTGCTTCCAACATACGGTCGGTATCGTCGGATTTGAGCAGGGAATGGATTTCGCAAGTATTGTCAGACAAGGCGGCAAGCAGCAGGGTGCGGTTGCTGATGCTTTTGGAACCGGGCAGGGCGACGGTGGCGGGTTTGAGCGAGGCAGCAGGGAGGCGGATGGATTCGGTCATGATGGTCGTTTGGGAAGCGGAAACAGAAAACGGCATTATACGGCAGGGAGGGGTCGTCTGAAAAACGTGGCTGCTGCAATTCGATAACCGCAGAGTTTGTTTTTGAATGGTTTCGGTATCTTAATACGCTCAAACACGGCAAGGTAACATCGGAACGGTTTGTCGATGCGCGCAATCTTATAGTGGATTAAAATAAAAATGAGACAAGGCGGCAACGCCCGCCGTGTACGGG
>CAUVJL010000135.1:0-6525 GCA_963552075.1 uncultured Neisseria sp. | reverse complement strand
CTTTGAGCTAAGGCGAGGCAACGCCGTACTGGTTTAAAGTTAATCCACTATAATTCCACATTCCTGCTCCCCTACTTTGTTTATCCGCATTCAGTAAAAAAGGTCGTCTGAAATCTTTCAGACGACCTTTTTTATCAATCAAAATCGGCCCAACGATTATTCAGGCGCTTTTTCTTCGCGCGCAGGAGCTTCGGTCAATGCTTTGATAGACAGACGCACACGACCGCGGTCGTCCACTTCCAATGCTTTCACATTCACAACCTGACCGACTTGCAGATAGTCGCTGACGTTGCGTACGCGCTCGTGGGCGATCTGGCTGATGTGCACCAAACCGTCTTTGCCCGGCATCACACTGACGATGGCGCCGACGTTGTTGTCGAGGATTTTAACCACAGTACCTTCGTACACTTTGCCCACTTCCACTTCGGCAGTGATTTCTTCGATGCGTTTTTTCGCCGCATCGCCTGCTTCTTGAGTAGTCGCAGCGATTGTGATGGTACCGTCTTCAGCAATGTTGATTTCAGTACCGGTTTCAGCGGTAATCGAACGGATGGTTTCGCCGCCTTTACCAATCACATCACGGATTTTGTCTTGGTTGATTTTCATGGTGAACAAGCGTGGCGCGTGTGCAGACAGCTCTTGTGGGCCTGCAACGGCGGCTTTCATTTGTTCCAAGATGTGCAAACGTGCTTCCTTGGCTTGAGCCAAAGCGATTTGCATGATTTCTTTGGTAATACCTTGGATTTTGATGTCCATTTGCAACGCGGTTACACCTTCGGTTGTACCGGCTACTTTAAAGTCCATATCGCCCAAATGGTCTTCGTCGCCCAAGATGTCGGTCAGAACGGCAAATTTGTTGTTGTCCAAAATCAGACCCATGGCGATACCGGCAACGTGTGCTTTCAAAGGCACACCGGCAGACAGCAGGCTCAAGCAGCCGCCGCAGACGGAAGCCATAGAAGACGAACCGTTGGACTCGGTAATTTCGGAAACAACGCGCATGGTGTAGCTGAATTCTTCAGGAGACGGCAATACGGCAACCAATGCACGTTTCGCCAAACGGCCATGTCCGATTTCACGGCGTTTCGGCGCACCGACTCGACCCACTTCGCCGGTAGAATACGGCGGGAAGTTGTAATGCAGCATAAAGCGGTCGGTGTATTCGCCGGAAAGCGCGTCAATAATTTGCTCGTCGCGAGAAGTACCCAAAGTCGCCACGGCAAGGGCTTGGGTTTCGCCACGGGTAAACAGGGCAGAACCATGTGTACGCGGCAATACGCCGGTTTGGATGTTCAAAGGACGTACAGTGCGGGTATCGCGACCATCAATACGCGGCTGACCTTCCAAAATTTGGGTGCGGACAACGTCGGCTTCCAAATGTTTGAAGATGCCTTTGATTTCGTTGGCAGCCAAAGTATCGGTTTCTTCAGTAATCAGCGCATCTTTTACTGCGTTCCAAGCCTCGTCCAATTTAGCGGAACGCGCTTGTTTTTGACGGATTTTGAACGCTTCTTTAATGGCTTCGCCTGCGATTTCGCGCACTTTGGCAACCAATTCTTCATTGGTTTCAGGCGCTTTCCAATCCCATACTTCAGGGTTTACTTCGTCGGCGAACTCGTTAATGGCATTAATCGCCACCTGCATTTGGTCGTGACCGTAAACCACGGCACCCAGCATCACATCTTCCGGCAGGATTTTAGCTTCGGATTCCACCATCAAAACGGCTTTGGATGTACCCGCAACCACCAAATCCAGCTTGGATTTAGCCAATTCGGCTTTGGTCGGGTTCAATACGTACACGCCGTTTACATAACCTACACGCGCGGCACCAATCGGACCGGCAAACGGTACGCCGCTCAACACCAACGCAGCGGATGCGCCGAGCATGGCAGGGATGTCAGAATCGATTTCAGGATCAACAGAAACCACCATCGCAACGATTTGGATGTCGTGGTAGAAACCTTCTGGGAACAGCGGGCGGATAGGACGGTCAATCAGACGGCTAGTCAAGATTTCTTTTTCGCTTTGTTTGCCTTCGCGCTTAAAGAAACCGCCGGGGATTTTACCAGCGGCATAAGTGCGCTCAAGGTAATCAACAGTCAGAGGGAAAAAGTCTTGACCTTCTTTGACTTCTTTGTTGGTGGTCACAGCGACCAAAACAACTGTATCACCCATCGATACTTTAACAGCCGCGGCGGCTTGGCGCGCGATTTCGCCGGTTTCCAAAGTAACGGTGTGATTGCCATATTGGAAGGTTTTAACGTGTTTATCGAACATTTCGTTCCTTTCAGAATGCCGCACGCTAAAACACTAATAATGCACACTAAAAGTGAGAATGTGCATAGTTAGGGTTTCAGGTGTGCGGCGGTTGGTAAAAACTATAGTGGATTAAATTTAAATCAGGACAAGGCGACGAAGCCGCAGACAGTACAAATAGTACGGCAAGGCGAGGCAACGCCGTACTGGTTTAAAGTTAATCCACTATATATTTTCAGACGACCTCAAACGGCCAATCCAAACGCGCATTATAATAGCAAATGTAAGTAAATCCAAGCATTCATGACAGCAAAAGGTCGTCTGAAACGCGCTTCCGTGTTTCAGACGACCTTTTATTAATAGTCAATATGTTACGCCTCAAAAACGCCGTTTCAATTTGCAGGCTTGAAGAATATGGACGGCAAGTTCTTCCACCGATTTATCGGTCGTATTGGTGAACGGAATACCGTGACGTTTAAACATATTTTGCGCATCGGCAATCTCACTGCGGCAGGTATCGATTTTGGCATAAGTCGAATTCGGACGGCGCTCTTGACGGATGGCCTGCAGGCGTTCGGGTTGAATGGTCAGGCCGAACAGTTTGTCTTTGTAAGGTTTGACCATGCGCGGCAGGTCGGTGGATTCCAAATCGTCGGGAATCAGCGGGTAATTGGCGGCGCGGATACCGTATTGCAAGGCAAGGTAAAGACAAGTCGGCGTTTTGCCCGAACGCGATACGCCCATCAAAATCACATCGGCTTCTTTCAGGTTTTTATCGCTGACGCCGTCGTCGTGGTTGAGCGAGAAATTGACCGCCTCCATACGCGCATCGTAGCGTTGCGTATTGCCGATACTGTGGTGCCCCTGCTCGGCGGCAACCGCCTCGGTGTTGAGTTCTTTTTCCAAAAGCCCAAGGAAGGTTTCGAAAAAATTGATATGGAAAGCACCCGCTTTTTTGATGATTTCACGGATTTCGTCATTGACGACACTGACGAAGGCAATCGGACGCAAACCGTTTTCCTGAGCATTGCGGTTGACTATTTCGACGACGGTACGCGCTTTTTCAGGCGTATCGATGAAGGGATAGGTGTGGCGTTTGAATTCGATTCTGCCAAACTGATTCAGCAGTGCCTCACCGATATTTTCAGCAGTCAGGCCGGTACGGTCGGAAATATAAAACACATGGCGCGGGGCGGTCATTCAGTCATCCTTTGAAATTTAAGACAGTTGCAGACGGTTATCATAGCAGCTGAAACCTTCTAAATAAAGGGAATACGCTTAAATTACACCCAACTACAACGCAATTAAACCCACCTTTAAACGCATTTTTATTTTAATAATCGAATTATCTTAAAATTTTATACCCATCCAAAACCTTTCCAAACTCTACCAATCAGTCATTAATCTATTTCAAACCTTATGTTTTACAAAGAAATAGACAACAGGAATACTGGTTTTCCCATCAGATTTCATTTGACTACACGCCTGAAGCCCGCAATTTTTCAGACGACCCGCAAATAAATCGAGACAGAAAAAGCATGACAGCGGTCGTTTGAATCGCTTAAAATAACAAAGCGTATTCGTTTCTTTTTTAACATATCTTGGATTGGACACACAAATGGCTGACAACTACGTAATTTGGTTTGAAAACCTGCGTATGACTGATGTTGAAAGCGTGGGCGGCAAAAACGCCTCCCTAGGTGAAATGATCAGTCAGCTGACTGAAAAAGGCGTCCGCGTCCCCGGCGGCTTTGCCACTACTGCCGAAGCCTACCGCGCATTTTTGGCGCACAACGGACTGAGCGAGCGTATTTCCGCCGCACTGGCACAACTGGATGTGGAAGATGTCGCCGAACTGGCGCGCGTCGGTAAAGAAATCCGCCAATGGATTTTGGATACGCCCTTCCCCGAACAACTGGATGCCGAAATCGAAACGGCATGGAACAAAATGGTTGCAGACGCAGGCGGCGCGGACATTTCCGTTGCCGTCCGTTCTTCTGCGACCGCCGAAGACCTGCCCGACGCATCGTTTGCAGGTCAACAGGAAACCTTCCTGAATATCAACGGCTTGGAAAACGTCAAAGAAGCCATGCGCCATGTATTCGCTTCTTTATACAACGACCGTGCCATCTCCTACCGCGTTCATAAAGGCTTCGAACACGACATCGTCGCCCTCTCCGCAGGCGTGCAACGTATGGTGCGTTCCGACAGCGGCGCGTCCGGCGTCATGTTCACCCTCGACACCGAGTCCGGCTTCGACCAAGTCGTTTTCGTGACTTCATCTTACGGTCTGGGTGAAAACGTCGTGCAGGGCGCGGTCAACCCCGATGAATTCTATGTATTCAAACCCACGCTGAAAGCAGGCAAACCTGCCATCCTGCGCAAAACCATGGGTTCGAAACAAATCAAAATGATCTTTACCGACAAAGCCGAAGCCGGTAAATCTGTAACCAACATCGATGTACCTGAAGAAGACCGTCAACGCTTCTCCATTACCGACGCCGAAGTTACCGAGTTGGCCCATTACGCGCTGACCATCGAAAAACACTACGGCCGCCCAATGGACATCGAATGGGGCCGCGACGGTTTGGACGGCAAACTCTACATCCTGCAAGCCCGTCCTGAGACCGTGAAATCCCAAGAAGACAGCAGCCGCAACCTGCGCCGCTTCTCCATCAACGGCGAAAAAGTTGTCTTGTGCGAAGGCCGTGCCATCGGTCAAAAAGTCGGCCAAGGCAAAGTACGCCTGGTGAAAGATGCCTCCGAGATGGATTCCGTTGAAGCAGGCGACGTACTCGTTACCGACATGACTGACCCGGATTGGGAACCGGTGATGAAACGTGCTTCCGCCATCGTGACCAACCGCGGCGGCCGTACCTGCCACGCAGCGATTATCGCGCGTGAACTGGGTATTCCTGCCGTAGTCGGCTGCGGCGACGCAACCGATCTGCTTTCAGACGGCCAAGAAGTTACCGTATCTTGTGCCGAAGGCGATACCGGCTTCATCTACTCCGGCCTGCTGGACGTACAAATTACCGATGTTGCTTTGGACAACATGCCTAAAGCCCCTGTCAAAGTGATGATGAACGTTGGCAACCCTGAATTGGCATTCAGCTTCGCCAACCTGCCTAGCGAAGGCATCGGCTTGGCACGTATGGAATTCATCATTAACCGTCAAATCGGTATCCACCCTAAAGCCTTGTTGGAATTTGACAAACAAGACGACGAATTGAAAGCGGAAATTACCCGCCGCATCGCTGGCTATGCCTCCCCTGTCGACTTCTATGTCGATAAAATCGCAGAAGGCGTGGCAACTTTGGCTGCTTCGGTTTATCCACGCAAAACCATCGTTCGTATGTCTGACTTCAAATCCAACGAGTACGCCAACTTGGTGGGTGGCAGCATCTACGAACCGCACGAAGAAAACCCAATGTTGGGCTTCCGCGGCGCGGCGCGTTATGTCGCCGAAAGCTTCAAAGACTGCTTCGCGCTCGAATGCAAAGCCTTGAAACGCGTCCGTGACGAAATGGGTCTGACCAACGTCGAAATCATGATTCCATTCGTCCGCACTTTGGGCGAAGCCGAAGCCGTCGTCAAAGCCTTGAAAGAAAACGGTTTGGAACGCGGCAAAAACGGTCTGCGCCTGATCATGATGTGCGAACTGCCGAGCAACGCGGTATTGGCGGAACAATTCCTGCAATACTTCGACGGCTTCTCCATCGGCTCCAACGACATGACCCAACTGACCCTCGGCCTCGACCGCGACAGCGGCTTGGTGTCCGACTCGTTTGACGAACGCAACCCTGCCGTTAAAGTGATGCTGCATTTGGCAATCTCCGCCTGCCGCAAGCAAAACAAATACGTCGGTATCTGCGGTCAAGGTCCGTCAGACCATCCGGACTTCGCCAAATGGCTGGTTCAAGAAGGCATCGAAAGCGTTTCCCTGAATCCGGATACCGTCATCGAAACTTGGCTGTATTTGGCTAATGAATTGAATAAATAAGCTTTCTGTCAACATTGAACAATCCCCCGATTGGAAACATTCGGGGGATTTTATGTAATAGGTGCTACATCAAACATACCTTACCGCATCGATCATTAAGCCATACGGGGTCGTCTGAAACACACGATTTCAGGTTTTCAGACGACCCTCCTTAGATATAGTGGATTAACTTTAAATCAGGATGAGGCGACGAAGCCGCAGACAGTACAAATATAGTGGATTAAAATTGCAATGATACAGCGTTGCCAACGCCCTTATGTACTACC
>CAUVJL010000134.1:0-6547 GCA_963552075.1 uncultured Neisseria sp. | reverse complement strand
CTTTGAGCTAAGGCGAGGCAACGCCGTACCGGTTTAAAGTTAATCCACTATATTTATTCACCTGCCGACACTGTTTATGTTCCGTTTTCCCGCTCCATCATCCTTGACACTGCCTGATGACAGTGATTTAATTTCCTAATATGATTAATAATCATTTTTAATCAAATATGGAAAAGCAGATCGTTTGGACACCGCGCCAATCCGCGCCCAAAGCCTTTCCCGAGCGGCAGGCGTTGATGCCGATATGGGGCGGCATACTGATTCCCCGTCCGCAATGGCAGAACATCTGGCGGCAGAAGCTCCCCCATGCCGCCGATTCCGACGCGCTTGCCTATCTGCACATCCCCTTCTGCGCCAACCACTGCGTGTTCTGCGGCTTCTACCGCAACGCGTGGAAAGAGAGTTACAGCAGCGTTTACACCGACAAAATCATAGAAGAAATGGCGGCGGAAGCCGAAATCCGCCAAGGCAACGGCAAAATCCGCGCCGTCTATTTCGGCGGCGGCACGCCCACCGCGCTGCAAACTCAAGACCTCGCCAGACTCATCCGCGCCTGTTACCAATACCTGCCGATTGCCGACGACTGCGAGTTCACCATCGAAGGCCGCATGAGCCATTTCGACATCGAAAAAGCCCAAGCCTGCATCGAAGCGGGCACCAACCGCATTTCCATCGGCGTGCAAACCTTCGACACCGCCATCCGCCGCCGCCTCGGCCGCAAACACGGCGGCGACGAAGCCTTTGCCTATCTGGAAAAACTGTGTGAAATCAATGCCGTTATCGTTGTCGATTTGATGTTCGGCCTGCCCAACCAAACCGACGCCGTTTGGCAAAACGACCTCGAACGCGCCACCGCCCTGCCTTTGTCCGGACTCGACACCTACGCCTTCAACCTCTATCCCATGCTGCCCATCAACCGCATGGTGGAAAAAGGTGCATTTCCCGCCCCGCCCGGTTTCGACGTTCAGGCAGACCAATACGCCTACGCCGTCGAAACGCTGGCGCAAAAAGGCTGGAACCAAGTCAGCAACAGCCATTTCGCCTATCCCGGCCGCGGCGAACGCAACCGCTACAACACGCTGGTCAAATCCAACATTCCCTGCTGGGCGTTCGGCTCCGGCGCAGGCGGCAACTTCGGCGGCTTCAGCTATCAGGTGCAGGGCGATTTGGACAGCTACCTCGCCACCCCGAAAGGCGAAAAAAACATCGCCTTCATGAGCGGCCACAGCCCAAACAAAGCCCTGCTCGGACAAGTGCAGCACGATATGGAAACAGGTCGTCTGAATCCCTCCCTGTTTGACGGCAACGCCGCCGCGCAGAAACTGATCGCCCAATGGCAGGCAATGCAGCTCTTTGAAGAACAAGGTTCAGACGGCCTCATCCGCCTGAACACCAGCGGCCGCTACTGGTCGCCCACCCTCATCCGCAAACTCATGCTTACCCTTCCGACCCAAGAAAAGGATCAAACCATGCAAAAACTTTCATCCGAACAACAAATC
Source organism: uncultured Neisseria sp. (assembly GCA_963552075.1). GTDB lineage: Bacteria > Pseudomonadota > Gammaproteobacteria > Burkholderiales > Neisseriaceae > Neisseria. The sequence continues at coordinate 5,048 of CAUVJL010000134.1, read as the reverse complement.
ATGTTGCGCCAATCATTGGAAAAAAATCCCGGCCAAGTGCTCGAAATGCTCGCCGCGCAAAACCAATGCAGCTTTGAAGACGTCATCCGCTGCCTGCCCGAAAACTGCATCCGCCAAACCGAAGGCAGCCGCATCGTCGAAATCCTCCAAGCCGTCGCCGCTTGGGACGAAGCCGTCACCTTCATCGCCCACACCCCCGACGCCATCGTTGAAGTTACCGGCAAACTGCCCGGCGGCAAAGTCGGCCGCGGCTTCTACAATTTCGACCATCCCGAAACCGACGGCGGCGTACACGGTCATATCTATTACGAAAACTGCGCCGCCATCTACCTTTTAGAACGCCCGTTTATGGGCAAAGATACCTGCTCACTCAACTTCATCAACCGCAACGGTGGCGCCATGTTCAAAATCTTCGTCGGCCGCGACGAAGCAGGCGAACTCAAACAACACCAAATCGAAGCCATGAGAAAACTGTTCGAGGCAGCTTAAACAGGTTTCAGACGACCTTTGCCCGAAACCGATAGAAATTGCCGCATTCCTGCACAAACGAAACCATCTTTCGGCATCGTAAATAGCCGATGAAATTCGACAGGCTGCCTGCAAGATTGGCGTTTGCTCCAAAGTAAGCTTGCGCTTACCGCCCTCTCCCTAACCCTCTCCCACGGGGAGAGGGGATAGATTTGCTGACAAATTCCAAGTGGCAGAGAATCCAAAAATGGTTGAATTTCAGTATCCTCAATTCCCTCTCCCCGTGGGAGAGGGTTAGGGAGAGGGCAAAGCACGAACAGGCAAGTCAATTCCGCGGGCAAAACCCACGCTACGACTGCCCCCATTTTTGGCTTCTCTGCCACTTGGAGTTTCCCTGTCAACCCATCCCCTCTCCCCGTGGGAGAGGGCTAGGGAGAGGGCAAAGCACGAACAGGCAAGTCAATTCCGCGGGCCAAGCCCATGCTACGGCAGTTGTCATAAAACCCGCTTTGCCTGTTTTTCAGACGACCTCCCCCGCCGCAAAAGAAAACTGAAAAGAAGTAGCGTGGGCTATGCCCACGACAGCACAACATCAAACACAAAAAGGTCGTCTAAAAGAGCAGTATCAATGAAGTTAAAACGAATACAGCGAGTTTCGTTAAAAACAAATACAGATTTCAGACGACCGTTGGAGCAAAATCGCGGGCATAGCCTACGCTACAACTGAACCATTTTTGGCTTCTCTGCCACTTTTAGCTTCCCTGTCAACCCATCCCCTCTCCCAGTGGGAGAGGGCAAAGAACGAACCGTGCAGAGTACGCTTTGGGATTTCAGTTTCACAATAGTCGGAACGTATAGTGGATTAAATTTAAATCAGGACAAGGCGACGAAGCCGCAGACAGTACAGATAGTACGGAACCGATTCACTTGGTGCTTCAGCACCTTAGAGAATCGTTCTCTTTGAGCTAAGGCGAGGCAACGCCGTACTGGTTTAAAGTTAATCCACTATAGTGTGGGCTATGCCCACGACCGCACAACATCAAACACAACAAGTCGTCTGAAAATCAACCAGCCTACCCCAAACCATCCAACAAAGGAGACCCCATGCAACTCATCTTCGGTGCCAACGGCTCGTCCGGCCGCGCGTTCATCAGCACACTCACCCATCCCGCCGACACCGTTGCCGTATTAAGAAAGCCGCCTGAAGATTCGTTCTTCAGCGAACACCGCATTCAGACGACCGTAGCCGACGCGCTCGATGCCGACGCGCTCGACAAAGTGTTCGCACAATACCGCCCCGACAGCGTCATCAGCTTCGTCGGCGGCAAAAACGAACAAGGCATACGCAGCGACGCATTGGGCAACATCAACATCATCGCCGCCGTCCAAGCCGCCAACCCGCAAGCCCGTTTCATCCTGATTACCAGCATGGGCTGCGGCGAACAATGGGACATGATGAGCGAACCCTTCAAACAAGCCCTCGGCGAAGCCGTCCGCGCCAAAACCGAAGCCGAAATCTACCTCAAACAAAGCAGTTTGAACTGGACCATCCTCCGCCCCTGCGGATTGGACAACAGCGAAGACAACCGCCACATCCTAACCGACCACCCCGACGGCATCCCTAAAAATTACATGAGCCGAAACGGACTTGCTACCGCCGTCGCCACCGTCCTGCAAGACCCCGACAGCATCGGTAAGGTTTACACCGTCGGCGCAGGCAGTTAACACCGCGCCCATAGTCAAGCAGGTCGTCTGAAACGGTTTCAGACGACCTGCTTCCTATTATCGACAATCAGCGCGGCATCCATTCATCCACTTAAAAAACCATTCCCAAACCCCGCTTTCAGACGACCTCCCGCCTTGTGTTATGATAATGGCTCTTCACACAAAGGTATTTTATGGACAAACCCGTCTATCTCTACACCGACGGCGCATGCAAAGGCAATCCCGGTGCCGGCGGCTGGGGCGTGTTCATGCGTTACGGCGCACATGAAAAAGAACTGTTCGGCGGCGAAGCGGAAACCACCAACAACCGCATGGAGCTGACCGCCGTCATCGAAGGCCTGAAATCCCTAAAACGCCGCTGCCAAGTCATCATCTGCACCGACTCGCAATACGTCAAAAACGGCATGGAAAGCTGGATACACGGTTGGAAAAAAAACGGCTGGAAAACCGCCGCCAAAAAACCGGTTAAAAACGACGATTTATGGAAAGAGCTGGATAGTTTGGTTCAACAGCACGATGTCCGCTGGACGTGGGTAAAAGGCCATGCCGGACACCCTGAAAACGAAAAAGCCGACGAACTTGCCAATCAGGGCGCGGCAAAATTTTTATAACATTTCATCCATGACTGCACTCAAACATCTCAAACCATTCTTTTGGATTGCCATCATTGCATTGATTTGTGTGACGCCCATAGCATTTATGTTTGCCTATTCGCCCTTTCATGATGTCAATGATTTTTTTCGCTTTGGCTTGTGTGATCACGTTAAGAGTGCCGAAGAATGTGCCGACTTAATCACACCCTCCTATTTATTTTGGTGGTTTATACCTGAACCGTGGCTTTTCGCATTCATATCTCTGAGTGCCATTTACCTCGTTCTAAAAATCCTGATTGAAATCATCCGATTCCTATTCAGACTCAGAAAGAAAAACCCATGACCTGCCCCATCTGCACCGCAGACAACGAAGACATTTTACTGCAAACCCCAAACCTGCGCGTTATCGCCGTCCACAACGAAGCCGCAGCCCCGGCATTCTGCCGCGTCATCTGGAATGACCACATCGCTGAGATGACCGACCTTTCAGCCGCCGAACGTGCCGAAATCATGGAAATGGTGTATAAAGTCGAAGCCGCCATGCGCCAAGTGTTCCGTCCCGCTAAAATCAACCTTGCCAGCCTGGGCAACGTCGTTCCCCATCTGCATTGGCACGTCATCGCCCGCTTTGAAAACGATACCAACTTTCCCGCCCCGATTTGGGCAGCCCCCGTCCGCGAACACGGCATGACCCTGCCGGACCACTGGACGGAACAAGTCAAAGCCCTGCTGGCGTAACGTTCAGACGACCTCAATAGGCGTATCGGATACCGCACATCAACCGATTTTCAGACGACCCCTGCCGAAAAGGTCGTCTGAAACCCAACCAAAGGAAACCATATGACCTGGCAAACCTCCCGCCGCCATTTCCTCCGCGCCTGCTCCGCCGCAGCCGGAGCCGGACTGCTGCAAGCCTGCGGCACCGGCACTACCGTCACCCCATCCACTCAAACCGGCAACACAGCGAAAGCCCAACCCGTGCAGCCCAAAACCAGCCATCCCCCACGCTCCGGCGACAACCTCCTCCGCGTCGTCGCCCCTTCCGGCTTTGCCGAAGACCCCAACCGCGTCAACGCAGGCTTGACCCGCCTCTATAACGCAGGTTTTACCGTGACCAACCAACAAGCAGGCAGCCGACGCTATCAACGCTTCGCCGGCTCCGACGCCCAACGTGCCGCCGACTTCCAAGAGGTCGCCACCGGCCGCGTTGAAACCCCCAAAGTCCTCATGGGTTTGCGTGGCGGCTACGGCGCGGCACGCATCCTGCCGCAAATCGACTTCGCCTCACTCGGCGCCAGAATGCGCGAACGCGGTACTTTGTTCTTCGGCTTCAGCGACGTTTGCGCCGTCCAACTCGCCCTGCTCGCCAAAGGCAATATGGCAAGCTTCGCCGGTCCCATGGTTTACAGCGAATTCGGCAAACCCGAACCCAGCGTCTTTACCATGGATTCGTTCATCCGCGGCACCACCAACAACGTCAACATCATCGACGTTCCCGCCATCCAACGCGCCAACGTCAACGTCGAAGGTACCTTATGGGGCGGCAACCTCAGCGTCCTAGCCTCCCTCGCAGGCTCGCCCTATATGCCCGACATCCAAGGCGGCATCCTGTTCGTCGAAGACGTCAGCGAACAACCCTACCGCATCGAACGTATGTTGAACACGCTTTATCTTGCAGGCATCCTGCAAAAACAACGCGCCATCATCTTCGGCGACTTCCGTATGGGCACCATCCGCGACGTGTACGACTCAAGCTACGACTTCTCAGCCGTCGTCAACCACGTCTCACGCACCGCCAAAGTCCCCGTCCTGACAGGTTTCCCCTTCGGACACATCACCAATAAAAGCACCTTCCCCTTAGGCGCGCACGCCCAAATACGCAGTACTGCCAACGGCGGCTACACCGTAACCTTCAGCGGCTATCCCACCCTGAACCCCGCCGCCCTGACCCTCAACAACCTGCTGCCCCCGCCCGTGCCGACGTTTAACGGCTCTACTTACCGCAGCACGACAACCGAAGAAGTTATCGAATAAACAAGATGTCCATTCAAACAAAGGTCGTCTGAAATCCGAATCCGGTTTTCAGACGACCTTTTTCTATCCAATAAACTTCACATATAGTGGATTAAATTTAAATCAGGACAAAGCGACGAAGCCGCAGACAGTACAGACAGTACGGAACCGATTCACTTGGTGCTTCAGCACCTCAGAGAATCGTTCTCTTTGAGCTAAGGCGAGGCAACGCCGTACTGGTTTAAAGTT
>CAUVJL010000133.1:0-6987 GCA_963552075.1 uncultured Neisseria sp. | reverse complement strand
GCAGACAGTACAGATAGTACGGAACCGATTCACTTGGTGCTTCAGCACCTTAGAAAATCGTTCTCTTTGAGCTAAGGCGGGGCAACGCCGTACTGGTTTAAAGTTAATCCACTATACATCCGTGATGAAAAAGGTCGTCTGAAACCCGTGTAATTAGGTTTCAGACGACCTTTTGACTGTCAGGTGTTACCCACCTGCTTTTAAAAATTACGCTTCTTTATTTTCGGTCGCTTTTTGACGCAGGCGCAAGCTCAATTCGCGCAGCTGTTTGTCGTCCACCGCATTCGGCGCGTTGGTCAGCAGACATTGGGCGCGTTGGGTTTTCGGGAAGGCAATCACGTCGCGGATGGATTCGGCGCCAGTCATCAGTGTTACCAGACGGTCGAGACCGAATGCCAAACCGCCGTGCGGAGGCGCACCGAATTTCAAGTTATCCAAGAGGAAGCCGAATTTTTCCTGTTGCTCTTCAGGGCTGATTTTCAGTGCGGCGAACACTTTTTCCTGTACGTCGGCACGGTGGATACGGATAGAACCGCCACCGATTTCCCAGCCGTTCAACACCATGTCGTAGGCGCGGGCCAGGCAGTTTTCAGGATCGGACGCCATCAGGTCTTCATGGCCGGGCTTGGGCGAGGTGAACGGATGGTGCATGGCTGCCCAGCGGTCGCCGTCTTCGTCGTATTCGAACATCGGGAAATCGACAACCCACAAAGGCTTCCATTCGTCCACGAAGTAGCCATTGTCTTTGCCGTGTTCCAAGCCGACTTTGATACGCAGCGCGCCGATGGCTTCGTTCACGACTTTGGCTTTGTCTGCGCCGAAGAAGATGATGTCGCCGTTTTGAGCGCCGGTACGCGCGATGATTTCTTTCAGGGCGTTTTCAGACAGGAATTTCACGATTGGAGATTGCAGGCCGCTGTCTTCGCCGTTGGAGAGGTTGCTCACATCGTTTACTTTGATGTATGCCAGACCTTTCGCGCCGTAGATGCCGACAAATTTGGTGTATTCGTCGATTTCTTTGCGGCTGAATTTCGCGCCGTTCGGCACGCGCAGAGCGACTACGCGGCCGCCTTTCATGTCGGCTGCGCCACGGAAAACTTTAAATTCTTCCGTTTTCATCAGGTCGGTCAACTCGGTAAATTTCAAGTTGATGCGCATGTCCGGTTTGTCAGAGCCGTAGTAGAACATGGCTTCAGAGTAAGGCATGCGTGGGAAGTCGCCCAAATCCACGCCCAATGCGTCTTTGAAGACTTGTTTGGCCATGCCTTCGGTAATGTCCATGATTTCATCCTCGTTCAAGAACGAGGTTTCCAAGTCGATTTGGGTAAATTCAGGTTGACGGTCGGCACGCAAATCTTCGTCGCGGAAACATTTGGTAATTTGGTAGTAACGGTCGAAACCGGCCACCATCAGCAATTGTTTGAACAATTGTGGTGATTGCGGCAGCGCGAAGAATTCGCCCGGATGAACGCGGCTCGGTACGAGGTAATCGCGCGCGCCTTCCGGAGTGGAGCGGGTCAGCATCGGCGTTTCGATGTCGATGAAGCCTTGCGCATCCAAGTAGCGGCGAACGCCCATGGCCACTTGGTAACGCAGGCGCAGGTTGCGTTGCATGGTAGGACGGCGCAAGTCGATAACGCGGTTGGTCAGGCGCACGTTTTCGCTGATGTTTTCGTCATCGATTTGGAACGGAGGCGTAGCAGCAGCGTTCAAGACTTCGATTTCTTTGGCAAGGATTTCGATTTTGCCGGAAATCATTTTGTCGTTGGTCGTACCTTCTGGACGATTGCGTACGCGGCCGGTAATGCTCAAAACGTATTCGTTGCGAGAAGAGTCGGCAGCGGCAAATGCTTCGGGCGTATCGGGGTCAATCACGACTTGAACGATGCCTTCGCGGTCGCGCAGGTCGATAAAAATCACACCGCCGTGGTCGCGTCGGCGGTGTACCCAGCCTTTGACAGTAACGGTTTGGTCTAAGTATTGCTCGCTGATCAGGCCGCAATAGTTGGTACGCATAAAATCACCTTTTTATGATTGTTCAATTGGAAAAGAAGGAAAAGGTCGTCTGAAAAAAGACACCTTAATTGTTTTGTTCTTTACGCCATTCTGCCTTCAGAAAATTTAATTCTGCTTCCGTGGGTTTACCGTAAATGTAGATTTGATCCGGATTGTCTGCAGAAAAGGAGTCATCATTTTTATAAACAACATGATAAGCAGCGATATGTTGCTTGTCAGTCAGAATATACATGTTGTTGCCTCCACAGTTATGCGGTTGGCACATGGTGGTGTAGTAGTAGGTCTTGCCGCCGATTTTCACACTTTCCAGCGGCGGCATCGGACCTGCCATTTTACGCACCCAATTGTGCATGGGGGCTTTGGGTGCATGTTTGCCGACTTGTTCGTGCCAAAGCTTTTTGAAAGCGGGTTGTTTGTGCCAATCAAATAGAAATACCTCTTCGCCTTTACTGTTGGTTACAGGTGCGGAGACGGCTAGATTGGGCAGAAACAAGGCAAGCAGTAAAGCAGATAAATATTTCATGTTTATATTTTGAGGTTGAATAAACTTTCAGGCTGTTGGTTTATGCGTTCAGCTCGTCTGAAAATTTCAGTCATCACGATTTTCCCAACGCCAAAGTATAGTGGATTAAATTTAAATCAGGACAAGGCGACGAAGCCGCAGACAGTACAGATAGTACGGCAAGGCGAGGCAACGCCGTACTGGTTTAAAGTTAATCCACTATACAACAGCTAAAAACAATAATGACAATGTAAATAGCCATGAATCAAGGCCAAAAGGACCATGTGTCATGTGTTTACCATCTCTAGTTTATTTTTCTAAACATCGTATTTCGGCTTGGGGCTTGAGCGGCAAGTCATCCGGCATCACCATGCCCAACGAAATCACATATTTCAATGCTTCGTCCACGCTCATATCGAGTTCGCGCACGTCGCTTTTTTTCACCATGATGTAATAGCCACCGGTCGGGTTGGGCGTGGTCGGTACATAGACGGAAAGATAGTCGTCATCGTGCGGCAGGCTGCCTTTGAGTTTGTCGGGAATATGTCCTGAAACAAAGGCAATCGTCCAAATATTGGGTTGAGGGAACGGAACCAGCACGGGCGTTCTGAACGAGCGGCTGCTGTCGGAAAGCAGGGACTCGGATACTTTTTTGACGCTGGAATAGATGGACTTGACGACGGGAATCCGTCCCAACAGGCTGTCCCATGCGGCGAGGATTTGACGCCCCAAAACGTTGGCGGCGAACACGCCGGTCAGAAATAAGACGACGATGGCGGCAATAATGCCCAGGCCGGGAATATTGAATCCCCAGAAATATTGGGGCTGCCATTGCTCGGGCAGCAGACTGATCAGCCGGTCGGCGGCAGATATGATATAGCTGACCGCCCAAATGGTTACGGCTATCGGCAGCCATACCAGCATGCCTGTAATCAGATATTTTTTTAATGCCTTGGCAACTTTTCCGCCTTCGGCCGTTTGTTCTGTCATCTTCTGTGTCATTCCGACAAATATCGCCCAAACGTTGCATTATACGCGTTTGGGCGATAGGAAACGAGTGTTTTTAATATGGGAAGGGTGTTTGTTTTGCTTTCAGACGACCTGTGTGCAACATGATGCCAAAGGTCGTCTGAAAACGGGGTTGGGCGTCAAATTCCGTCCCAGTCGTTAAACATCAGACCGATGCCGATGCCGTTTTGTTTGTGGTTGTAATCAATCAGGCTTTCGCCGTAGCCGTGAAAGCCGCGCACGACGCCTTTGAGTTTGCCTTTAATTGGGAAAGTATAGGCGGCTTCAACCGCACCGTGTCCGGTTTTGGGATTGTAGCGCAGCAGGGACGAAATATTTTGTTTGTCGTTCAGGCGGTATTGCAGCTTCAAATCGCCATAACCCATGTAGTCGGTAATGTCGGGATTGTCGTTGTTTTCACCGGTCTGATCGAATGCGCGCATCCACACGCGCGGGATGACGGTCAGCTTGCCCCATTCCATCCCCGCCAATGCGTAAACGCGGTTCCATGAGCGGGATTCGGGACGGCTTTGTCCGTTGGATTGGTGGACGAAGCCTGCGCCGACCATCCGCAGTTTGCCGCCGAACGGCAAATCTGCCTTCACGGGTTGGGTCAGGAAGATTTCGGGTTCGTAATCGGTGTTGCGGAACGGTGCGGATTTTCTGCCTTGGTTGTAAATCTGCCAATCGGATTTTTGGGTGTAGCCGAACCACAAATCCGCGCGGGTTTTAAATAAATCTTCGGCGATTTTGCTTTTGAACGAAACTTGCAGTTTGGTTTCTATGTGTTTCTGTTCGCTGAATTTTTCCTGATTGGTCGTGCCGCGCGAAGGGGAATGGGGATGGAGGTTGGGCGAGCTGTTGTACCATGCGGGCATCAGGTACATGGGATTGTGTTCGCGCACGCTCAGCAAGCCGCGCGAATCGTTTTTGTCCAAATCGTACATCAGGCTCAGCGGCGTGTAGGCATCGGCTGCGGTGCGGAGATTGTCTTCCGAAAGGGTGGATTGTTCTTTATTTTCGTCAAACACAATCGTTGCCGCTTTTTTCTCGCGGCTGGTGCTGATGGTTTTGGGTAAATCGACCGGCGCTTTGGCGGCTTCTTCACGAATGACGGGCAGCGGTGCTTGCGGCGGCAGTTGTGCCGAGTAAATGCTGTCGTAACACGCCAAACGGGTGGCATTGTCTTGAATGGAGGTGCATTGCAAAGCCGTGTCGGCGTAGGCGGCAGGAGCGGCTGTTCCGCCGATAAGGATAAGCATCAAAGCGCGCCGACATTTGGAGAATGACGGTTTTTTGTTCTTTAGGGCATTGCTTTGCGCCAAATCGTGTTTCAACATCTTGTTCATCATTTCATTCATGGGATTGCCGATTGGGTGTTTTCAGACGACCTTTTGCCTGAAAATCGGGATTAATCGTGTGAAAAACAGATTAAACCGCATTTTACCGCCTTGCGCCTGCTTTACGGCAGGTCGTCTGAAAAGTTTACATCAACTTGCACCACATACGGCAATGCCCCTGAAAGGTTAAGACCTCAGGGGCATCGTTATCTGCTTGCCTGTCCCGACGCGATAACACGCCAAGGCAATGGGCGAAAAAGATTAAGCCAATGCTTTTACTTTGGCAGACAGACGGCTCTTATGGCGGGCTGCTTTGTTTTTGTGGAATACGCCTTTGTCAGCGATACGGTCGATGACTTTGACGGACTCTTGGTAAACTGCTTGGGCAGCAGCTTTGTCGCCGGCTTCAACTGCTTTCAACACTTTTTTCACTGCGGTACGGAATGCAGTACGCAGGCTGGCGTTGTGGGCGCGTTGTTTAACCGATTGGCGGGCACGTTTGCGGGCTTGTGCGCTGTTTGCCATATTAAATATCTCCTGAAAAAATAAATTCTGTAAACGCGCAATTTTAAAGACAGATTCCTCTATATGCAAGTATTTTCTCTGTTCGCGCGCGCAAATCGCCCGTATTTTGCCCAAAAACGACATCTTGTGCAACGCCGTTTTCCCGAGCCTACGAAATCGTGCCTTATTTCGATAAAAATCAGTCAGATATTGCTTTGAGTTCTCATCCACTTCCATTACAATAGCCCCGCTTTGCGCCGGGGTATTGATGGGGTGCAGAGTGTTCATTTTCCGTTAACAATCTTTCATCAGGAATCTGCCCGTATGAAAAAATCCGTATTAGCCGTATTGGCGGCATTATCGCTGGCCGCTTGCGGCGGTGGCGAGAAAAAAACCGAGCAACCTCAAGCAGGCAGCGAGCCTGCTGCCAATGCCGAAGCAGCCGCCACCGATACTTTGAACATCTACAACTGGTCGAACTACGTTGACGAGAGTACCGTTGAAGACTTCAAAAAAGCCAATAAGCTGAAGCTGACCTACGACCTTTACGAAAACAACGAAACCCTCGAAGCCAAAATGCTGACCGGTAAATCCGGCTATGACTTGGTCGTTCCCGGCATCGCCTTCCTGCCCCGCCAAATCGAAGCGGGTGCTTATCAAAAAATCAATAAAGACCTGATTCCCAATTACAAAAACATCGATCCCGAATTGTTGAAAATGCTGGAAACCGCCGACCCGGGCAACCAGTATGCCGTTCCTTATTTCTCCGGCGTCAACACTTTGGCAATTACGGCGAAGGGCAAAGAGCTTTTGGGCGGCAAGCTGCCTGAAAACGGTTGGGATTTGCTGTTCAAACCTGAATACACCAACAAGCTGAAATCATGCGGTATCGCTTTGTGGGATACGCCGAGCGAGATGTTCCCGATTTTACTGAACTACTTAGGTAAAGACCCCAAAGGCACAAATCCTGATGATTTGAAAGCAGCGGCGGAAGTGCTGAAAGCCATCCGTCCTGATGTAAAACGTTTCAGCCCGTCTATCATTGACGAACTGGCGCGCGGCGACATCTGTCTCGCAGCGGGTAACGGCGGCGACTTGAACTTGGCGAAAGCCCGTTCCGAAGAAGTGAAAAACAACGTCGGCATTGAAGTTTTGACGCCGAAGGGTATGGGCTTTTGGATTGAATCTTGGCTGATTCCCGCCGATGCGAAAAACATCGCCAATGCCCACAAATACATCAACTACACGCTTGATCCCGAAGTGGCTGCGAAAAACGGTATTGCCGTTACCTTCGCGCCCGCAAGCAAACCGGCACGCGAGAAAATGCCTGCCGAGTTGGTTAACACCCGCTCCATCTTCCCGAATGCTCAGGATATGAAAGACGGTTTTGTGATGCCGCAAATGAGTTCGGATGCGAAGAAACTGTCGGTTAATCTGTGGCAGAAGATTAAAGTTGGTTCGAACTGATGGTTTGATGTTTTAAAGTGAAAGGTCGTCTGAAAGCCTTGAATTGGGGTTTTCAGACGACCTTTGCTTATGTTGGTTTCGTGGTGGGGCGGTTGTATAGTGGATTAACTTTAAATCAGTACGGCGTTGCCTCGCCTTAGCTCAAAGAGA
>CAUVJL010000132.1:0-7051 GCA_963552075.1 uncultured Neisseria sp. | reverse complement strand
AAGGCGTATCCACATTGTCCGTAATCCGCCGCGCATCAATCAGCACATCTTCCATCGTGGTGATGCCCAAATCCGGAATCCCGCACGAACAGGCCGCCACGCCGCCACCCGACAGATAAACCGCCTTAAACCCGCTCTGCGTCGCCAGCCGCGCAAAATAAGCGTTCACACAGCCGACCACGGCAAGAGGATTCGACTCCTTCACAGCTTGGCGGAAACGGGTGCCGGCAGAAAGTTGGCTCATGGTATTTCTCCTTTGTAGATTAGATTTTTTTCAGTATCGACTCAGCGGCCCGGTTTCCGCGAAACCTGAAACGAACCGTTCAAAAAGAAACAATGGTTTCAAAACCGTTTTCAGACGACCTTTTAAAACCCAAACCCATCGGGTCATCTGAAAAATCAAAATCAATAAAAACAATCAGTTAACAAATTCAATACAAACAATTCGGCTGAAGCGGAGGTATATGGAATTTTTAATAATTTTTAAATTCGGAAAAGAAATACAGTTGGAAAGACAGAATTTTCAAAACCCAAACCGTCCGCAGAAATGCGGAAACCCCGATTCGGGCGAAGAGCCGTCAGACCGCCACGACTGCCCAAAAGCAGACGACGACGGATGCGGCAGAGATAGAAGACGATCTATAACAAGACGGAGAAGTTTGGTACAGATTCATGATAGGGTTCCTTTGTAGTGCAATGTAGTTTTTATAAGTATGGACAAATTTAAAAAATAATTTTCAGGCTGTCAAACACTTTTTCTAAAATATTTTTAAAAAATTCAATCATTAATGAACAATACTTCATAAATAAACCCAAAATCCCCGCTTCAAAACAACTAAAATCCTTATCCAATAGAGCTTGCATCTTTCCAAACCAATCAGAACGTTTTTAAACAATCCACCTCAAAACAAATATAATTAATTCATTTATCAGGAATTTTTATTCAAACAAGAAAATAGGCATCCAAATCGCCCAAACCGCCCTATTTTCCACCCACTCCCTTTTCAGACGACCAAAACTAAAATAACATAATGATTTACAATCAAAACTATAATATTTAAAAATGTAGTCATATGTAGTTTTAAATATAAACAGGTCGTCTGAAATCCATCACCCCACGATTTCAGACGACCCCGACCCCGACCCCGCCGTAGCGTGGGCTTTGCCCACGAAAAGAACAACACTATTTATCGCCCGACTCGAAAACCAAGCCATCAATCCCGTGGGCAAAGCCCACGCTACAATCCGCGGCAGGTATTGCCGCGCCCTACCCGTCACCCGTTGAATTTACTTATCAAGAAAATTTTTTGTATTTAAAGGGAAATTGTTTGCTTATCTCGGACTCACGTTCATCCACCATAAAACACAAAAAGGTCGTCTGAAACCCGTAATCACATGGGTTTCAGACGACCTTTTATCTTTCCCGTCCGCTTTTCAGACGACCTCACAGCAAAAACATCGTTGCCAGCCCCAAGAAAATCAGAAAACCGCCGGAATCCGTTACCGCCGTAATCAGTACCGAGCTGCCCAAGGCAGGGTCGCGTCCGAATTTATCCATGATGACGGGGATGAGTACGCCGACCGATGCGGCGAGCAAGAGGTTCAGCGTCATCGCGGCGACCATCACCAAGCCGATGCCGATGCTGCCGTACAGCAGCCATGACACGACGCCCATGACCGTTCCCCAGATGATGCCGTTGACCAAGGCGACGCCGACTTCTTTTTTCAACAAGCGCCCCGCCTGCATCCCTGTCAACTGCCCCATCGCCATCGCGCGGACAATCATGGTGATGGTTTGGTTGCCGGAGTTGCCGCCGATGCCGGCGACGATGGGCATCAGCGCGGCGAGTGCGACGATTTTCTCGATGCTGCCCTCAAACGCGCCGATAACGCGGCTGGCAAGAAAGGCGGTGCAGAGGTTGACGGCAAGCCACATCCAACGGTTTTTCACCGAATCCCAGACGGGCGCAAACAAATCTTCCTCTTCCTGCAAACCCGCCATGTTCAACATATCCGCTTCCGATTCTTCGCGGATAACGTCCACCATCTCGTCGATGGTAATCCTGCCGATGAGCTTTTTGTTTTCATCGACCACGGGTGCGGTAACCAAGTCATAACGTTCGAACGCCTGCGCCGCCTCTTCCACGTCGTCTTCGGGACGGAAACGCACGACTTCGGTCGCCATCACATCCGCCACCAAGTCTTCGGGATCGGCGACCAAAAGTTTGCGGATGGGCAGCACACCTTGCAGGATGTCGTTTTCATCGACCACGAAAATCTTGTCGGTATGGTCAGGCAGGCTCTCGAAGCGGCGCAGATAACGCAGCACCACTTCACAAGTAACGTCGGCGCGGATGCTGACCAACTCGAAGTCCATAATCGCGCCGACTTGGTTGTCTTCATACGACATCGCCGCCTTGACTTGGGCGCGCTCTTCCTCGTCGCGCGTCTGCAAGGCTTCATAGACCACTTGGTGCGGCAAATCGCCCGCCAGCTCCGCCAGTTCGTCCGCATCCAAGTCATCGACCGCCGCCAACAGCTCGTCTTTGTCCATCGACTCGATCAGCGTTTCACGCACCGCGTCAGAGACTTCCAGCAACACTTCGCCGTCGTCTTCAGGTGTGACCAACAGCCAAACGACATTACGCTCGCGCGGCGGCAACGATTCCAACACCGCCGCCACGTCGGCAGGGTGCAGCTCGTTTAAAAGGACGGTCAGCTCGGTAAATTTGTCGCGAAACGCCTCGTCCTCAATCGGCACGCCTTCCTCAATTTGCGGGAAAGCGGGCGAGAGGATTTCGCACAGCGCGTGGATACGGTCGAAATCGGCGGAAACGCGCTCTACGTCGCTTTCGATACCGTCGTTTTCAAGGTTCGGAGGGGTTTGTTCGATGCTCATAAATGCTCCGCCCGCCGGATGCGGGAAAGCATTTCGGCGGGATGGTTATCGTGTATTTCGGGATAAACCGGAAGGGAAGTTCAGTAAAAACGAACTGGGAAGGTCCATAATAAAAGCCTGCTGATTCAGGCGTCGTGTTGGAAACGGAGCGTATTTTACCGCGTTTCGGAGCGGTTTACTATTTTTAACTGAAAAGGTCGTCTGAAATTTATAAATTTCAGACGACCTTGGTAAAGGTTGAGTTTTCACCCTAACCTATTCTTTCTCAATTTGTTGCGTAAAAACTTCATAAATTTCTTACCCCAAAACTGCGATCTGGAAAACTTTCAAATAGCAACTAAACCTAAGAAATCAGTTTTTTTAACTTGCCCCACAAAGAAAGTGTTTTCGGTCCACGCGAGCTCGATTGATAAGGATAGGTAGGATAAGCCTTAGTGCCTTCAGTTTGGGACTGTTCAGGCAAAGGTAGCCCCGTTTTCATGTCCAATCCTACTTTATCTGCTAGCTTTTTCATCAGTTCGTCCGAGGGCTTTTGGGGTTCTTCTCCCTCCACCCAGCGTTGAAAGGAAATCTTGCCGTCCCATTCGGGTAAAGGCGCTGGCGGTAGCGGGACGATGTCGTCCAAGTCGGGAACGGTCGGCGACATGAATCCGTAATCTGAAAGATAGGTATTAATAATGTCATAACGGCGGGCACGTTCTTCATCAGCTTCAACATCTAAAAAGTCGTTACTACCTTTGTCTTTTCCTGCCTTAAATGCATGAGAAAGAATAAGTGCAGACAAATGGTTACCATTTTTTGTTCCTTGATGATAGGCCTTTACTGCTTCATCAAATCTATCCCTATTCTGTAAATGGCTACCCAGTTCTAAAGAAGAAGCCCCCTGTCCTTGTTCAGAAGCACATTGGTGTATCTTGCGCATCAAATCCAGTCGGAACTCCCGTGTCGGTTCGTCATCAAGCCAAGCTATTTTTTCCGCCAGTACATATTGCGCCTCCCTGCTGCCCATATCCGCAGCCTTGCGTAAAAATGCCAGCTCGCTGTCGGGGGGCGCACTGACACCGTAGCCGTCTTCGATATAGCCTTTAAGCAGATAGTAGGAGGTAGCTGGAAGTTGTTTGTGTAGCATTTTATACAACTTGTGAACTTCAGTTTCAGCCTCAATATAGGGAACCTTCGTCCAGCCGTCGCTGAGCAGGAACTGTAGCCGTACGTTTGCCTTATAGTCACCGTTGGCGGCGGCAATACGGTAATAGGGCAATAGTTCATCCCAAAAACCGTCCTCCCTCTGGCCAGGCCACATATGGTTCAAATCACGGTGCAGAGCATAATTGTAGAGTTGCTGCGTTTCCTCGGATAGCGGTGGGCGTTTTTCATGCACGCAGGTAAACTCTAGGTTCTTTTTGATTTCTTCAATGGTCTTCATGGTTTCTTTCTTCCGTTGCTTTTCTTGCCATTTTTCCCCTATGCTGCAATACGCGGGCTTAACCTGACCGTTTGCGCCTCCTATATGGATAGGATTGCATTGCAACCAAAGGAGAAAGCAAATAAACATTGCTGCCAGAAAGCCTAAAACAATCAAAGTGTATTTGAGGGGTTTATGCATAATAGTCAATCCAATTGGGAGACTTTAGGATCCAGGCGTAAAAATTCGCACAGAGGATGCAGTGGCGGTTTGCCATCTTTGATATTTGTTTTATTTCTTTGCATAATTTTTTCCCATTGGTCAAAAGCTTTTTTAGCTATATTCGGATCATTCATTCCCTCTGGATTTGCCACATTGTCAAACTTTCCTGCTGCATTATTGGCTTTGTTCAGATCGCGTGTATGTAGTTTCCACAGATCTTTGCGTAGTTTTCGCGCCACTGCGCCGTTTTCGGTAAATATGCCCAATTCCGTATCTACCTGCATACTGCGAGTATTCAGATTGGCGGAGCTGATAACGGTAAAGACATCATCTATAATGGTCACCTTCGAATGAATGTAAACTTCTTTCCAAGCATTACGTGCAGTCAAGGTGCAGACATGGACTTTGACACCCAACTCTTTTTTCAGTTTTTTGGCAAATTCTTTCTCCCTCACTTCTTCCGCATTTTTAGTATAGGATCGTTCTCTTGTCCCAGAACGTTGCTTCTGTCTTGCCTTTAATTCTGCCAATTCACTTTTCCATTTAGCAATAGTACTTGCTGATCCTTGTGCATGATTATTTCCAAGCGATGCTTCCAAAAATTCTATACGATCTGTATGAGTAAGGGCAACATTAGGCATCACATCCTGCCTTCCCAACTTTTCTAACATTTTATTTGTTGTATACGTTCCTTTTCCCAAACCATCATCAGATGAATTAGTTACAACAAACCAATGTATCGGCATATTAGCAGAGCGGCCTTTTGACCTTAAATTCTGCCAATGTTTGATAAATGCCTCTGCCAACGGCGGCCATCTGAAATACTGATTTTCTGTATAGATATAGCTGGTAACCCTTTTGATATTTTGCAGATAGATTTTTTTGATATCTTCAATATCCGGCTTGTCGTAAGTACGCAATATCTGCGCCATCAAAGGCGTACCTCCGGCAGATTTGTTAAAAGGATATTTGTCGAAAGTCAGCGCTTTTCTCTTTTCTTCCAGTTTCTCACTACTTACCCTATCCCAAGATTGGCAGAAATTACGATTGATGTACCATAAAACTTCACCGCTGACGATGCTTGATACATCTTGCAACGGTGTATCAACGTTTTTGCCTTTATTGGGCGATAATACATTGCCGGAGATGTGACTATCATCATCCCAATAATTGTCTAGCATATTATGTTCCATTACAAAACCTACTGCCTTATGAGGTACTTCATAGTCTATTAAAACTGTTTTTTGGTGATGAGAAGGAAACATCTTCAATGTTGATTTTACATTTTCTGGTAACTCCTTATCTTCGTATTGATTTCCCTGAAAATAAACACTGCGAGTTCTGAATTTCAGATTGTTATGATATGAAGACTTGGATAATTCCATTAATATAGGGTATTCACTGCTAGCTACATATTCTTTTTGCATATTTATTTTTATCGTATCGTTATCTGCATTTTTGGGGGTTTCAAATTTCTTATGTAATTTTCCCTCAATGGCTAGATACCAATATTGATCATACTTTTTCTGAGCTTTAGTTACCCCTGCTACTCCGCCAGAAAAAACACCTGGTGCATTCCCCATATTTGCTTCTGCAAAAGTCTGTATTTTAAAAGGTATACTCCAAACTAATATCCTCACCTGCACACCTGCTTTTGCTTTTTCAATCAATAAATCCCCAATGCACTTACTCTTACCGTCCCGCTTTAGATGCATCGAAGGCTGAAATCCCCATATCGCAATATCAATTGAATGTTCAGCTTTTTCAATTTTTTCATGGAGCGTTGTAAAAGCTTCTTTCCCATTAATCAATGGTCTGAAGGTTGCTGCAACAGGGGCTGATTCATTTGAGTCTAAAAGAAACCAGTTCATTGATGTTGTTGCACCTAATTTAGACTTAGTAGAGGCAGCAATTATATTTTTAGCCATTTTTAGAACCTTTCAAATCTTTGTCTTTTATATTATGTACGATTTCGAAATATTTCTTTGCCTGCTCTATCGGAGAAAGTTCAGAACTTGTATATTTCAATCCATGAAAACCACGGTTGGTTATTTTATCCCTTGATGTATTTTCGTTAAATTCATCTTCAATCGGAATCAAATATTCTAAATCGTTGGCAAATACAATCTTATATTTACTTGTTGGTATTTCATGTTCGATGGCGATATAGCCGGTCGAATCCGTTACCCCTTTTTGAATTTCTGAACCATCCGCATAGAGCGTATACGGCATACCAATGTAAAAACCATCCGAATGGGGCGATTGACGTAAATTGATACGCATCGGGCGTTTGGGTAAAGTTTTAGGCCAACTCGGATGAGTAATTCCCATACTACTCGGTCCCGTCACCTCCATCGGCGCCTTCACCCTAACCAGCTTCGGACTCCCAATCTCAACCTCCCCGTTACTCAGCTTGATATACGCCCCCTTGCAGGTAATCAGAATCTCTTCCTTCGCCGCAATGGTAATCTTTCCTGCGCTGCTGGTTAACGTTGCGTCCTTCAGCGCATTCAGCTGCAACTCGT
>CAUVJL010000131.1:0-7342 GCA_963552075.1 uncultured Neisseria sp. | reverse complement strand
AAATATGCGCCGCCTATGAGCGTGGCCATCATTCCGGCGGGGACTTCGTAAGGGAACATTACCTGCCTGCCCAGCCAGTCGGCCGTCATCATAACCGATGCGCCGATGAGTGCGGCGGCGGCAAGTTGCTGTTTGGGCAGGCGTGCACCGAGCATACGGGCCAGATGCGGCGCAAGCAGTCCGACGAAGCTCAAGGGGCCGATAAACAGGGTGGATAAGGCGGTTAACGCTGCGCTTGAGACGATCAACACCAGCCGTGCAAGGGGGACGTTGATGCCGACGGAGCGGGCGATTGTCGCGTTCAGGCTGAGCAGTCCGAGCCAGCGTTGCAGCGGGAGGATGAGGAGGAGCGAGGCGACGGCGAGGAGGCCGACGGTAAGGGCAGATTCGGGCGTTGCCTGATAGGTCGAACCTGACATCCACAATAAAAGCAGTTGTACGCGGAAATCGCCGCTTGCCGTCCAAATGCGGATGGCGGCATCGGCGAGTGCGGCCAGCGCCATGCCGGTAAGCAGGATTTTTTCGGGGGTAAATCCGTTTTTGCGGTTGAACAGCATCAACAGCCCCAAGGATACGAGAGCGGAAACGATACCTGTCAGCCAAAACCAGCTGCTGCCCGAGGTAATGCCGAACAGCATTACTACCGCCATCGCGCCGAATGCCGTTCCGGAGCTGATGCCCAAGAGTTCGGGGCCCGCCATCGGGTTTTGCGTCAGCCTTTGCAGTATGACGCCGGTCAACGCGAGCATGGTGCCGGTGGCGGCGGCGAGCAGCACGCGCGGGTAGCGGAATACGAAATATTCCGGGTCTATGGTCAGGCGCAGGGTTTCGTCATAGCGTCCGACCGTAAACGCCAATACTGATACGGCGACGGCGATAAGCGGCAGAAAACGCAAGAGGCGCGGGACGTGCGGCGCGGCGGTTGAAATATCGGAGGTCGTCTGAAACGAAGGACGTGGAGGTGCTTTCGCCGTCAGCCACAACAAAAGCGGCGCGCCGACGAGGGCAGTTACAGCGCCGGCGGGCAGATCGATGCCGCGGTAGTGTTTCAGCAGCATCAGGCCGTTGTCCGTCAGCATCAAAAGCAGTGCGCCGACGATGAAGGAACAAATCAGGCGCATGGACAGCGTGCGTACGCCCATTTGCCGCACCAGCGTCGCCGCCGCTAATCCGACAAAGCCCATCATGCCGACAAAGCCGACCACGCCCGCACTCAAAAATGCAGCAACCGCCAAAGACAGCAGGCGGATTTTCTTCACCGGTATGCCTGCCGATTCCGCCTGCGTGTCACCCAGGCTCATGATGTTTAACGGTTTGATTAAAAAGGCGGTAAGTATGGCAGCAACGGCAATCCGCCACAAAAGCCCCAACGTATCGCGCCAACTGTCCTGCACCAGGGAGCCGCTGCCCCACTGCATCACGCCGCGCGTCTCTTCGCTGAAAAACAGCATCACGATACCGGTGAGGGAACCCAGATACAGGCTGACCACCAAACCCGCCAGCACGACGCTGAGCGGTTGCAGGGCGCGCCGTGCCGACAGCCGCAATACCGCGCCCAAAGCCGCCGCTGCTCCGGCAAACGCCACGGCGGACGTGCCGTAGGCAAGGAAGGAAGGGGCGAACACGGTCGCCGCCACCAAAGCCGCCTGCGCGCCGCTGCTAACTGCCAGCGTACTGTCGGATGCGAGCGGATTGCGCATCAACTGCTGCATCAGCATGGTCGCCATCGCCGTACTGCCGCCCGCGAGCAGCGCCATCGCCATGCGGGGCAGGGTGTTGTTCTGCACCATCAGCGCGTCCAAAGGCAGGCTGTCGGGACGGTCAAACAGCCGCTGCCACGGCAGCGTCCATTCCAGCTTCAATATCCAAAACGCCGTCAGCGCGCACGATATTGCCAACGCGGCGGCAAGGATAGGCAGGGGTCGTCTGAAAATCTTTACCATGCGACTTCCTTTTGTGCGGACGGGTTTTCAGACGACATCGAACGCATCAGTTGCAAAGTGAAACGCTGCATGGACGGCAGCGCGCCGTAGCTCCACGACGGCTCGAAGATGCGGCGGTTTGCAGGGCGGCTGAACGGCAGGCGTTGCCAAAGCGCGCTTTTTTCGAGCGTTGCACGTGTATTTTGAGGATGCGGTTTGACGATGATCAGCAGCGTGTTCGGCGGCAGCTTTGCCAAATCTAAAAGCGTGATGTTTTCGAAACCCCATTCGTTGCTTTTGCCCGTCCAGGCATTGTTCAGCCCCAATTTGTCGAACACGGCCTGAAACAGCGAAGTCTTGCCGTAAATCCGCAAATGCCGCCCGTCGGCAAACTGCACCACCGCAAACGGGCGGCCGCGATATGCCGAAAGCGCGGGTTTGGCGCGGGCAAACAGGTTTTCCGTACCGGCAATCAGCTTTTCGGCAGCGGCAGGGTCGCCGATGATTTTACCCAGCCTGCGCGTGGCTTCGACCGTGTGGGCATATTCGATGCCTTTTGCCGTGCCGAAATCCACTTCGCGTACTGGGGCGATTTTTTCAAACTGGGACTTGGCGGCGGCATACCAGGAAGATTGCACGAAAAAATCAGGCTTTATCTGATACAGCCGCTCCAAATTCGGCTGGAAGCGCAGCCCCGCTTCCTTGACGGCAGCGGGCAGCGGAGGATGGTTCACCCAGGTATCGTACACGCGGCGGTCGGCGACGCTGACGGGCGGATGCCCCATCGCCGTCAGTGTTTCGGCGACCGTCCAGTCCGAAGTCGCCACGCGCGGTGCGGCGGGTGCAGGCAGGGAAAACAGGAGGGCGGCGGTAAAAAACAGCCGTGCGGCAAGGCGGGGAATGTCGTCTGAAAAGCGGTGGGACATCAGCTTGGAAGGTTTTTCGGTTTTTGAATAAAGGGTCGTCTGAAACATATCGGATACAGGTATTCTACAATGGTCTGCAATGTCATCCGGTTTGGATTCGGGTGGCGGATTTTATGATCGGAGCTTATGCGGCAGGACGGCTTGCCTGCGTCAAGGCAATGCCACGGGGCGGCCGTTTTCAGGATGGGCGATGATGTTCATATCGACGCTGTAAATGTCTTTCAACACTTCTGCGGTCATGATGTCGGCGGGTTTGCCCGTTTTTAATAGCCGTCCCTGTTTGAGCGCGACCAGTTCATCGCAATACTGCGCCGCCAGATTAATGTCGTGGATGACGATGATGACGCCCAAACCCAAATCGCGAGACAGCTTGCGCACCAGTGCCATCACGTCGATTTGGTGGGCGATGTCCAAAGCGGCAAGCGGTTCGTCCAGCAGCAAAAAGCGGCTTTGCTGCGCCAGGCACATCGCCAGCCAGACGCGCGAACGTTCGCCGCCCGAAAGCGTATCGACGATTTGATCGGCAAATTTTTCCGTATGCGTCAGCCGCAACGCCTGTTCCACCGCCTGTCTGTCCGCATCGTTCGTACGCCCTAAAAGCCCGCTCCAGGCATAACGCCCCATCATAACCAGCTCGCGCGCGGTCAACGCGGTGGCGGCGGGCAGGTGCTGCGGAAGATAGGTGACTTCTTTGGCGTATGCGCGGGCGGAATAGGCGCGTATTTCTTTGTCGTTCAGCAATATCCTGCCGCCTGCGGGTTCATGCTGGCGGGTGAGCAGTTTCAACAGCGTGGACTTGCCCGAGCCGTTATGGCCGATGAGGCCGTACACGCGGTTAGGGGAAAAGTTGACGCTGATGTCGTGCAGCAGCGAGCGGCCGGATATGGCGAAGGTGGCGTTTTGGATTTGGAACACGTTTCAGACGACCTTTTGGTGGGTTTGACGTTATTTGAAGAAAGCGGCGGCGCGGCAAAACCCATTGCCCGTTGTCGGTGCCAATGCCGCAAAGGCGGAGTTTTACGGCGGTTGTCCGAAAGCGTAGGGCAAAGTCGGACGCCCCATGCTCCAAGGTCGTCTGAAAACGTTTCAGACGACCTTTGGACCGTTGGAGGCCGTTTGCCGCCCGTCCATTAAAAATCGACCGAAGCCGACAGGGTGAAGCTGCGCGGTGCGCCGGCGTTCAGGTAGCCGCTGTTAGGGTATCCGCCGACGGATGCCCAGTATTTCTTGTTGGCAACATTATCGAGGCGGGCGCGGAAGGTGGCTTCATGCCTGCCGATTTGGGTGTGGTAGCGCGCGCCGATGTCGAAGCGCGTCCAGCCGCCGACTTTAAGCGTATTGGCCGCATCGGCGTAGGAAGAACCGGTGTAAACCATGCGTCCGTCAAATGCCAAACCCTGCACTTTCGGTACTTCCCATTCCAAGCCAATGTTGGCTTGGGTTTTAGCCGCGCCGATGGTGCGTTTGCCGTCAGTTGAAGATGAGCCGGTAGATTTCTGCTTGGCATCGAGCAGGGTAATGCCGCCCAAGAGCCTCACACCTTGTGCGACTTCCCCGTAAACGGTGATTTCCGCGCCTCGGTGGCGGTCTTTGCCTTCGGAGGTGAAACGGGCGGTGTTGCCGCTTTCGGCAACGTAAAGCGAACGCGGTTTGTCGGTGTGGAACAGGGCCAATCCTGCGCCGAAGCCGTTGGCTTCAAATTTCGTGCCGATTTCTTTTTGTTTGGAAACATAGGGTTTGAGCGATTCGCCGGCATTGCTGACGGCGTAGGCCCGGCCGTTGATGGAGGCAGTCGAGCCTGCGGTCGCGCCTTGTCCCAGGCTTTCGATGTAGTTGCCGTACACCGACCAATTCGGCGTGATGCGGTACACCGCGCCGACGGCGGGACTGAGGCGCGATTTTTTGTAATTTTCGGTTTGCGCGCCCGTATTATAGGCGTAAGCCTTGTTATGCACCTGCTGCCAGCGCGCACCGAGCATGAATTGCAGGCGTTTGTCCCAAAGGCTGAAGGTGTCACCCAAGGCGAAGCTGGTCAGACGTGTTTTGCCGGTAACGGCAGGATTACCCATGTCATTGCCCGAATACAGCGGATTGGCGGCGGCGGGTTGCGGATAGCGGGACGGGTTGTAGAGGTTGGTCGTATATTGGTTGCCCCAATCCATGATGTAAGCGTTTTTGCGCGAGGATTGGAAACGGTTGGCGGCGGCGGTCCATTCGTGCCCTACCGCGCCCGTATTGAATTTACCGCGCAAACCGATTTCGCCCGTGTCGATTTTATCCTTACGCGCGTTGTCGAAGCGGTAAATCGATCCGTCGCCGTTGACATTGCGGACAGTCAGGTTTGCCAGAGAATTGTTTTCCTTGCTGCGACGGAAGCCATAGGCGGCGTAGGCAGTCAGGTTGTCGTTGAAATCGTATTCGCCGCGCATTGTGCCGAACCAGTCGCGCTCGTTGGAATACGTCCACGGCTGCGCCCAGTTGGACGAAGCATCAGGCGCGGCCGGCACGGCGGTCAGGCCTGACAGGGTAACATTGGTACGCGTGGCTTTGAGCTTGTTGTCCTGCCAGCCCAAATCGGCGGACAGGCGGGCATTTTCATTGCGCCAGTCTAGGCCGACATTGACCAGGCTGAGTTTGGACTTTTCGTCGTCTATTGCGGTTTTGCCGTTATGGTGCGCCGCATTGACGCGCACGCCGAATTCCTGATTTTGTCCGAAACGGCGCGCCACGTCCGCCGCCAAACCACCGCGTTTTCCCGCGCCGTAATTGGCAGTCAGCCGGTTCAATCCTTCATTGGACGCGCGTTTGGGCAATACGGATACCGTGCCGCCGATATTGTTGCCACCCGGCGCCATGCCGTTTAAGAAGGCGGATGCGCCGCGCTGGACTTCCACGCGTTCGAAAAGCTCAGTGGCGATGTATTGGCGCGGCAGGATGCCGTAAAGGCCGTTGTACATGGTATCGTCCGATTCGGCGGCAAAGCCGCGTATGAAATAGGCTTCCTGAAAATTGCCGTAACCGCGCGCAACGCGGACGGTCGGGTCGTTTTGCAGTACGTCGCCGACGCTGCGCGCATGTTTGTCTTGAATCAGCCTATTGGTGTAAGCAGTATTGGAGAACGGCGATTCTAGGTTTTTTTTATTGCCCAAAATACCCACGCGGCTGCCGCGCGCCACCTGTCCGCCCTTAAATGCAGGAATCAAACCGCCCTTGGATGCGTCCGCGCTGGCGGTTACGGTGATGGTTTCAAGTTCGGCGGTTTCTCGGACTTGGAGTTCGTCTGAGGCAAATGCCGCCGAAACGGCAAGGAGGGAGAGGCTGAGGATGCTGAGTCTGGAAGCGGGCTTAATCATTTGTATTTTCTTTCAAAAGTCGATCGTAACGGTTAGTTTTAAAAGAAAATTAATTTCATTTCAAAAAAATAAATGATAAAAGGTCGTCTGAAACTGTTTTCAGACGACCTTTTGACTGAATGGCTGTCAACTTTACCGTTTACGCCGCACCGTACAAACCGCGCACCACCCTGCCGATGGCGGCGATGCCTTTTTCCAGCGTTTCCGCGTCCTGCGCGATGCTCATGCGGATGCACTCGCGGGCGTGCGGGTAATCCTGCGTGTCGATGCCGACGAAGAAATGTTCGCCCGGAATAATCAGCGTGCCTTCGGCTTTGAGCATTTCGTACAGGGTTTGCGACGAAACGGGCAGGTTTTCAAACCAGAGCCACAGGAAAATCGCGCCTTCGGGCTTGTGGATTTTCAGCGGATACGCGCCCAGCTCGCGCTTGAGCAGCGAGACGGCGGTTTGCGCCTGATTGCGGTAAAACGGCCGGATGACGTCGTCTGAAAGCTGTTTCAGACGACCGTCCTGCAACAGCGGCGTTGCGATGGCTGCGCCGAAGCGGGTGGGCGACAGGTTCACAATCGCGTTCAGGCTGCTGACGGCTTTGACGACTTCGGGCGCGGCGACGATGATGCCGGTGCGCACGCCCGGTAAGCCGACTTTGGAAAGGCTGAAGCAGAGGATGATATTTTCGTGCCAATTCAGCGTCACATCGCTGTAAATAATGTTGGGGAACGGCATTCCGTAGGCGTTGTCGATAATCAGCGGAATGCCGTGTTCTTGCGCCAAAGCGTCCAGCCGTGCCATTTCGCCGTCGGTCAGCACGTTGCCGGTCGGGTTGGTCGGACGCGAACAGCAAATCGCGCCGATTTTGCCTGCTTTGAGTTCGGGCAGGCTTTCCAGTGCGTCAAAGTCCACACGGTATTTGAAGAAGCCTTCTTCGCCTTCGTGTTCGACAGCTTCGATTTTCGGTTTGACGGAAACAAAGTGCTGCCCTTCGACATGCACGTCGGCATAGCCGATGTATTCGGGCGCGAGCGGCAGCAGGATGGCTTTCTCTACGGAAAGGTCGTCTGAAACCTTAAATTTGCCGCCGAAAAGGTTGAAAAGATAGAAAAACGCGTTCTGCGAACCGTTGGTCAGCGCGATATTGTC
>CAUVJL010000130.1:0-7406 GCA_963552075.1 uncultured Neisseria sp. | reverse complement strand
TTGAGCTAAGGCGAGGCAACGCCGTACTGGTTTAAAGTTAATCCACTATAAAAAGTTTAGGGCGCAACCGGCAAATGCCGGGGAAATTACATCACTTAGGGAGTACGAGGTACGGGTTCAAATCCCGTTTCCGTCAGACAGAGGCGGAATAGCTTAACCGGCAGAGCGCGTAAAAAATGCATTTCCCCAACCCTTGTTGCAGGATGCGCCCACCCCTTACGGGCGGATGCCGGCAGGATTACATTGGATAAACAATCGTCGTACTAATAATACGAAGCAGAAATCCTGCCACAGACTAGCCGCCCCCCCTTTTTACGGCAGCAGGCGGATGCCTGAAGGGATTACATTAACCTTCCACGTTAAAAAACCGTATCCCTTCAAATATTAGCCGCTGCGCTGCCACCCATTCGAGGTCGTCTGAAAACGCTGCTTTTGTGAAGCTAAAGCGTCAGACCACCTAAAACCAACAACACGAAAGGAAATGAAAATGGCTAACACCACCTTGTTCCAATCCGTTAAAACCCGTTTGACCGCTGCCGACACCTGCAACGAAGCAGGCGGCATCGCCTACACGCTGACACCCAAACAACAGCTCGCCCAGCTTGCCGCCACCGGCTGCCTGAACAGCACTTACTACGCCGATGCGCAAGACCAGCTTGAGCAAGTATTGGAATTGGCGGAACAACTGGATGCCGAGTTTATCGCCAAAACCGCCGTGTACGCCCGTCAAAAAGGTTTTATGAAAGACATGCCTGCGCTGTTGCTTGCCGTGTTGGCGCAGAAAGATGTGAACATGCTTGCCCGCGTATTCGACCAAGTGGCGGACAACGGTAAAATGTTGCGCAACTTCGCGCAAATCATCCGCAGCGGCGCAGTCGGCAGAAAATCTTTCGGCAACCGTCCGAAAAAACTGATGCAGACCTGGCTTTTGACCGCTACCGAAAAACAACTGTTGAACGCCGCCGTCGGCAATTCGCCGTCGCTGGCGGACGTGGTCAAAATGGTGCATCCCAAACCGCGTGAAGCATGGCGTGCCGCCTGGTTTGCGTGGCTTATCGGCAAACCGTACGACCGCGAAGCATTGCCGCCCATCACCCGCGCCCTTGAAGACTACAAACAAAGCCGCCAAGGCGCATTGCCCGACGTTCCCTTCCAAATGCTCACTGCCTTGGAATTGAATAGCGGCGACTGGGCGCAAATCGCCCGCAACGGCTCATGGCAGCAGGTTCGCCAAAACCTGAACACTTTCCTGCGCCACGATGTGTTTGCGAAAAGCAAAAACATCAAAATGGTGGCAGAAAAACTGCGCGACCAAACCGCCATCCGCCGCGCCCGCGTCCTGCCTTACCAATTGCTGACCGCGTATCAGGCAACATCCGAACAGATGCCGTTTGAAATCCGCGAAGCCTTGCAAGATGCGATGGAAACCGCCGTACAAAACGTACCGGCAATCCGAGGCAAAGTCGTGGTTTGCCCGGACGTCTCCGGCTCCATGCACAGCCCGTCCACCGGCTATCGCGGCAGCGCGACCAGCAGAACCCGCTGTATCGACATCGCCGCGCTCGTATCCGCCGCCATGTTGCGCACCAACCCGAAAGCCCGCGTGATACCGTTTGAACAAATCACGGTAAACGTGCAGCTCAACCCGCGAGACAGCATCATGACCAACGCCCAAAAACTCGCCAATATCGGCGGCGGCGGAACGGCATGCAGCGCACCGCTCGCCCTGTTGAACCGCGAAAAAGCCGATGTGGATTTGGTCGTCATCGTGTCTGACAACGAAAGCTGGGCAGACCTCGGACAATGGGGCGGCAAAACCGGCCTGATGAAGGAATGGGACATCCTGAAACAACGCTGCCCCGAAGCCAAACTCGTCTGCTTGGACATCCAGCCCTACACCACCGCACAGGCGCAAAACCGCCATGACATCTTGAACATCGGGGGCTTCTCCGACCAAGTGTTCACGCTCATAGGCTCGTTCGCCGAGCAAGGTATGGGCGCGGATTTCTGGGTGGAAGAGATTGAGAAAACCGAGCTGGCGGCGGTAAATTAGCCAAGGGGTCGTCTGAAAATAAGGTGGACAACGTTTTCAGACGACCTTACCGGTAAAAGATTGAGTGGCAAACATGAATGCTGACGAACTAGCCCTGTGCGAAACCTTTCCCGCGATCTTGCGGCATGAGGCAGAAACGCTGATTTTGCGGCAGCCCTACCGCAGCCGCTTGTCCGTCCTCCAAGGGGAAACCGTTGTTTCAGACGGACAGACAATCCGCCTCATCAGACGCCAATATTTGGCTTTCCATACGAAAGGGGACGAAGTTCGGCAACTGATGGCACACTGTCTGAATACCCGCCATCATGACGGTCATGTTCGCGAACGGCATTTCAAACCGCTGCTCGCCGCCGGACAGCCTGCGTTCGTCCTGCCTTTTGCCGCACAGTTGCTCGGCGAATATGTTTTGCCGATACAATTTGACGTTGCCGTATTTTTCCAAAACAACGCTGCGGCTTTGGCACGTTTTTTCGCTGACAACCCGCTTTATTGGCAAAAGCAGAAAAACCGCATCCGCAGCTATTGGCATTGTTATCACAGCCGCCGTTATCCCGATTGGCAAAGTTATCCCGTCCGTTTGTTGGCGGAAAAAATCGATAAAGAAATCGCCCGTATTGTTTTCAGACGACCTCCTACGACAAACCTCGTCTGAAAATCCAAATAAGGAAACCAAACACCATGCAAAAATTCATCTTAATCCGTGGACACCAAGGTTCGGGAAAATCGACTTTCGCCGAACAAAAAGCCGCCGAATTTAAAGCGAAGTACCGTGATGCCGAAATCGTCCGTATTGAAAACGACTTGCTCATGACCGACGAAAACGGCGTGTACCGCTGGTCGGGCGAGGCGCTGGATAAGGCTCAGAAGCGCGGTAATGCTTTGATGACCGAGACCTTAAAAATCGGGCGTCAAAATCCGAACCGCAACATTTTAATCATCCATTCCAACACCAACCAAAAGGCTTCGCGTTGCCGCCATTTATTGGATCTAGCGAAAAAAAGCGGTTTTGAAACAGAAATCTACCGTATGCACAATTTCTATCCCAACCTGCACGGCGTGAAGGAGCATGATGTGTTGGCGGCGTATATCAAGCTGAACCAAAACCGTGTGGCAAACGAAATCCACGTCGAAGCCGTACAACCCGCCAGCGCGGAACAACTGGAAAAAATCAAGCAAATGCAGGCTTTCCAGCAGCAACCCCTACCGTTTGACGAAGCGCAGCAAACCTTTGTCACCGAAAATTATCTGCAACACGGCAGCCGCAACTTTACCGCCAAAGCGTCCAAACGTTACCCCGAATTGCGCGTGTTGAAATACGCCCGCAGCGTGTTCTACGATAACCGCTTCGACGATGCGCTGCTGGAAATGCGCGGTTTGATTATCGACGCGCACAACCGCATCATCGTGCGCCCGTTTAAAAAAGTGTTCAATTATTCGGAGCGTATTGCCAAAGGCAGCCGTTACCCGATCCGCGTCAGCGACGAGCGATTAGTGGATGCGGTGGTAAAAGTGAACGGCTTCCTCGGCTGCTGCACTTTCGTCTCGCTTTCAGACGACCACCCATCCCACGGCGCGGCGTTTGACGGCAAAGTGCTGTATTCGACCACCGGTTCGCTTGATAGCGCGTTTGCAGACATGACCGCCGCACACTGCGCGCAATACGAAACCCTGTTCCGTGCTTATCCGAACCACACTTTTTTGTTTGAAATCACAGACGCGAAAGACGTGCACATCATCCGCGAAGCATTGGGCGAAACCTTAATCGGCTGCATCAACGTGGCGACCGGCCGTCAATTTACTGAAGCGGAATTGGACGAAATCGGCAAACAATACGGCATCCGTCGTCCCAAAATGCTGAAAAACATCACATTCGGCGAACTGAAAGGCCGTCTGAAAAACGTGGAACACGAAGGCTTTATGGTATTTGATGCGCAAAACGGCGAAATGCTGTTCAAACTCAAATCGCCGTATTACCTGATTTCAAAGTTTTTAGGACGAAGCAACGAGGGCAATATCGGCCGCAAACTGGATAAACGCCATGTTGATGAAGAATTTTATCCTTTAATCGACTATATCCACGACCATCAGGAAGCGTTCAACGCTATGCCGGAATTGGATAAAATCGCGTTCATTCAGGCGTTTTTAAGACAACTGTAAGGTCGTCTGAAAACGCTAGACGCTTGTGATAATATGACGGCGGCGGATGCTTTGTGTCATCCGCTCCATCATTATTACAAAAGGAAAAACGATGAAAAAAACCAATCTTGTCAAAAAATTGATGCTTGCCGTCGTAATGCTCCCGTTGGCGACACAGGCGGCGCAAGCTGCGGAGATGGCATCCTTCGGCGAACCGCCCAAAGACTTCAAAATCGGCTATCAAACCGAGCAAAACGGCATGGTAATGGTCGAGCTCGTACCGCAGAAACAGACCGTCGACAACTGGACAAAAATGATTACCCTGCAATCCATGGCAGGCGCAAAACCGGGCGTGGCCGCATTCGGCAACAATCTGTCTACCTTATGGAAAAATACCTGCCCGGGAGGCAGCTTTGACACTGTACAGGAAGGTAAAGAAAACGGTTATCCCTTCGCATTATGGATGATGGCTTGCGAAAACAACCCGAGCAGCAACAAACCCGAATTGACTTGGGTGAAGGCAGTACAAGGCAACGACGGCCTGTATGTGAAACAATACTCCTTCCGCTATGCGCCAAACGATGCCGAAATTACCAATGCCATGGGGCATCTGCGCAATTTAATCGTCTGCGACAATAGTGCGAAGCATCCTTGCGGCAAAAACGGTAAATAAGCGTTTAAATATTTTCAGACGGCCTTGATGGCAGGGTACGACAAGGTCGTCCGTCTAAAACAAAAGCCATAATGCGCTTACGCCCCGCGTTCGAATGCCTCGATTTCACCAACCTTAGGCGCATAACTGCTGCTTGTGTCGTGGAGCAAATCCAGCCAAATATCCACCAACGCCCAAGCGGCAGGCGCGGCAATGACGTTCTGCCCCATGCACAAAACCTGCGCGTCGTAGTTTTCCACCGAACCGCGGACGGTAAGCAAATCGTGTGCCGTCGCCGCCCGTATGCCGCGTACCTTATTGGCGGCAATCGCCGTACCCACGCCCGTACCGCAAATCAACAGCGCGCGGTCGGCACGCCCTGCCGCCACTTCCTGCGCCGCCGCAAACGAAAGCTGCGGATACGTTCCGTCCGACGAGGATAAATCAACCAAACTACCGACACGCGGATCGTTTTGCAAATGCGCTTTAAGCGCGTCTTTTAATAGTGCGCCGTTGGCAGGCGCGGCAATAACCAAACGCATACATACTCCTTAACCACATAATAAACATAACCAGCATACGCCCGCTTGCAAGACGGTTCAAGCCGATAGCCGCACTACCGCACCATAAACCGCATCGAAAAATCACAGGAAACGCAACATGAGCAAAATCTTTTTCACATCCGACCTACATTTTTCGCACAAAAACATCGCCAAATTCTGCCCGCAGTTCCGCCCGTTCGACAACATCGCCGACATGGACGAATACCTGATCAGAACATGGAACGAAACCGTTTCCCCCGACGATGACGTATACAACTTGGGCGATTTGTCTTTCGCCCACGACATCAAAAAAATCGCAGCCGTCCTATCGCGCCTCAACGGCAAACACCACCTAATTTACGGCAACCACGACGACATCGTCCGCCGTCACAACAAATACCTGTTTGAAACCGTCAAACACGACGGCCACCCGTTACTGTCATCCGCCCGAACCTACCGAAAACTGCAATTGGACGAAATAGACAATACGCTGATTTTGTTCCACTACCCGATTAACGAATGGGACGGCTGCCACAAAGGCTGGTATCACTTATACGGCCATTTGCACGACCGTCTGGCAGAAATCCCCGGCCGTGCCTTAAACGTCGGCTTCGACCTACACGGTCGTTTCCTCACCCCGCAAGACATCGACAGCTTCCTCAGCCCGCTGCCGAAAATCTCATATTTCGGGGAAAACCCGACTGTTCCGTCCCAAGTGGAGGCTGCCAAGGATTTCGTAGCACGCCAGTTACGTTCACTCAACAATAAAGCCAATCAGAAGGCGCAAAAATAAAAATCAAACTGATACGGGTAGCCATGTTCAAATACGGATAGCGTGACTCCATCCAATATCAAAAAGGTCGTCTGAAAAACATTTTCAGACGACCCCAAGCATCAAACAAACCATGCCGCCTCCTTTTCAATCTTGTATTGTCAAAAACAAATTTACAGTCAGAATGTTATACAGTATCATCTCGAAACTCATTTACTTTCTTTCAGACGACCTATCCCTCTCTTAGGGCAAACCAATAATTCGGTAGCGCATTACTTTAGTTTCATAGCAAAATCAAAATTTGTTATATGCCGCCGATGTTCTTATCTGCTTGCGCCAACTCATCACCTTAAGGTCGTCTGAATGCTTTACGACTTATGAATTCCATTCTCTTAACCGGCCTATTCCAACGGCTGCTGATTGCCCTTCTCGCAATTGCAGCATTATGGGCAATATATTTTTGGGCAGTCGCATCATGAGCATCAAGGTAGAAAATCTAACAGTCAGCTACCAACGCCGCCCTGCCATCCACCATATCGATATTACTTTTGAAGACCACAGCATGTGGGCAATTTTCGGTCCCAACGGTGCGGGAAAATCTACGCTGCTCAAAGCCATTATGGGACTTCAAAACATCGATACGGGCAAAGTGTCCCTTGAAGGATTGCAACGTAAAGATATCGCCTATCTGCCCCAGCAGTCGGACATTGACCGCAGCCAGCCCATGACTGTCTTTGAGCTTGCCGCGATGGGTTTATGGTACGAAATAGGCTTTTTTGGCCGCGTGAACGCCCAACAACACCAACGGGTGATGGCTGCATTGGAGCGCGTCGGCGTTCAGGATCTTGCCGACCGTCAAATCGCCCACCTTTCCAACGGGCAATTCCAACGTGTCCTATTTGCGCGGATGCTGGCTCAAAACGCCAACTTCTTGCTTTTGGACGAACCTTTTAACGCGGTAGATGCTCGGACAACTTACGCATTGCTAGACGTATTGAAACAATGCCATGAAGAAGGCCAAGCCATCATTGCCGTTTTGCATGATTACGAACAAGTCCGAACCTATTTTCCCCATACCATTCTGATTGCACGGGAAAAAGTTGCCGCAGGAGCAACCCATACCGTACTGACCGACGCCAATTTAAGCCAAGCCAACGCACTGATGCAAAGGCAAGAATCGGCAGATTGGTGCGAGGTATAGTGGATTAACTTTAAACCAGTACGGCGTTGCCTCGCCTTAGCTCAAAGAGA
>CAUVJL010000129.1:0-7407 GCA_963552075.1 uncultured Neisseria sp. | reverse complement strand
CTCTTTGAGCTAAGGCGAGGCAACGCCGTACTGGTTTAAAGTTAATCCACTATACCTCGCACCAATCTGCCGATTCTTGCCTTTGCATCAGTGCGTTGGCTTGGCTTAAATTGGCGTCGGTCAGTACGGTATGGGTTGCTCCTGCGGCAACTTTTTCCCGTGCAATCAGAATGGTATGGGGAAAATAGGTTCGGACTTGTTCGTAATCATGCAAAACGGCAATGATGGCTTGGCCTTCTTCATGGCATTGTTTCAATACGTCTAGCAATGCGTAAGTTGTCCGAGCATCTACCGCGTTAAAAGGTTCGTCCAAAAGCAAGAAGTTGGCGTTTTGAGCCAGCATCCGCGCAAATAGGACACGTTGGAATTGCCCGTTGGAAAGGTGGGCGATTTGACGGTCGGCAAGATCCTGAACGCCGACGCGCTCCAATGCAGCCATCACCCGTTGGTGTTGTTGGGCGTTCACGCGGCCAAAAAAGCCTATTTCGTACCATAAACCCATCGCGGCAAGCTCAAAGACAGTCATGGGCTGGCTGCGGTCAATGTCCGACTGCTGGGGCAGATAGGCGATATCTTTACGTTGCAATCCTTCAAGGGACACTTTGCCCGTATCGATGTTTTGAAGTCCCATAATGGCTTTGAGCAGCGTAGATTTTCCCGCACCGTTGGGACCGAAAATTGCCCACATGCTGTGGTCTTCAAAAGTAATATCGATATGGTGGATGGCAGGGCGGCGTTGGTAGCTGACTGTTAGATTTTCTACCTTGATGCTCATGATGCGACTGCCCAAAAATATATTGCCCATAATGCTGCAATTGCGAGAAGGGCAATCAGCAGCCGTTGGAATAGGCCGGTTAAGAGAATGGAATTCATAAGTCGTAAAGCATTCAGACGACCTTAAGGTGATGAGTTGGCGCAAGCAGATAAGAACATCGGCGGCATATAACAAATTTTGATTTTGCTATGAAACTAAAGTAATGCGCTACCGAATTATTGGTTTGCCCTAAGAGAGGGATAGGTCGTCTGAAAGAAAGTAAATGAGTTTCGAGATGATACTGTATAACATTCTGACTGTAAATTTGTTTTTGACAATACAAGATTGAAAAGGAGGCGGCATGGTTTGTTTGATGCTTGGGGTCGTCTGAAAATGTTTTTCAGACGACCTTTTTGATATTGGATGGAGTCACGCTATCCGTATTTGAACATGGCTACCCGTATCAGTTTGATTTTTATTTTTGCGCCTTCTGATTGGCTTTATTGTTGAGTGAACGTAACTGGCGTGCTACGAAATCCTTGGCAGCCTCCACTTGGGACGGAACAGTCGGGTTTTCCCCGAAATATGAGATTTTCGGCAGCGGGCTGAGGAAGCTGTCGATGTCTTGCGGGGTGAGGAAACGACCGTGTAGGTCGAAGCCGACGTTTAAGGCACGGCCGGGGATTTCTGCCAGACGGTCGTGCAAATGGCCGTATAAGTGATACCAGCCTTTGTGGCAGCCGTCCCATTCGTTAATCGGGTAGTGGAACAAAATCAGCGTATTGTCTATTTCGTCCAATTGCAGTTTTCGGTAGGTTCGGGCGGATGACAGTAACGGGTGGCCGTCGTGTTTGACGGTTTCAAACAGGTATTTGTTGTGACGGCGGACGATGTCGTCGTGGTTGCCGTAAATTAGGTGGTGTTTGCCGTTGAGGCGCGATAGGACGGCTGCGATTTTTTTGATGTCGTGGGCGAAAGACAAATCGCCCAAGTTGTATACGTCATCGTCGGGGGAAACGGTTTCGTTCCATGTTCTGATCAGGTATTCGTCCATGTCGGCGATGTTGTCGAACGGGCGGAACTGCGGGCAGAATTTGGCGATGTTTTTGTGCGAAAAATGTAGGTCGGATGTGAAAAAGATTTTGCTCATGTTGCGTTTCCTGTGATTTTTCGATGCGGTTTATGGTGCGGTAGTGCGGCTATCGGCTTGAACCGTCTTGCAAGCGGGCGTATGCTGGTTATGTTTATTATGTGGTTAAGGAGTATGTATGCGTTTGGTTATTGCCGCGCCTGCCAACGGCGCACTATTAAAAGACGCGCTTAAAGCGCATTTGCAAAACGATCCGCGTGTCGGTAGTTTGGTTGATTTATCCTCGTCGGACGGAACGTATCCGCAGCTTTCGTTTGCGGCGGCGCAGGAAGTGGCGGCAGGGCGTGCCGACCGCGCGCTGTTGATTTGCGGTACGGGCGTGGGTACGGCGATTGCCGCCAATAAGGTACGCGGCATACGGGCGGCGACGGCACACGATTTGCTTACCGTCCGCGGTTCGGTGGAAAACTACGACGCGCAGGTTTTGTGCATGGGGCAGAACGTCATTGCCGCGCCTGCCGCTTGGGCGTTGGTGGATATTTGGCTGGATTTGCTCCACGACACAAGCAGCAGTTATGCGCCTAAGGTTGGTGAAATCGAGGCATTCGAACGCGGGGCGTAAGCGCATTATGGCTTTTGTTTTAGACGGACGACCTTGTCGTACCCTGCCATCAAGGCCGTCTGAAAATATTTAAACGCTTATTTACCGTTTTTGCCGCAAGGATGCTTCGCACTATTGTCGCAGACGATTAAATTGCGCAGATGCCCCATGGCATTGGTAATTTCGGCATCGTTTGGCGCATAGCGGAAGGAGTATTGTTTCACATACAGGCCGTCGTTGCCTTGTACTGCCTTCACCCAAGTCAATTCGGGTTTGTTGCTGCTCGGGTTGTTTTCGCAAGCCATCATCCATAATGCGAAGGGATAACCGTTTTCTTTACCTTCCTGTACAGTGTCAAAGCTGCCTCCCGGGCAGGTATTTTTCCATAAGGTAGACAGATTGTTGCCGAATGCGGCCACGCCCGGTTTTGCGCCTGCCATGGATTGCAGGGTAATCATTTTTGTCCAGTTGTCGACGGTCTGTTTCTGCGGTACGAGCTCGACCATTACCATGCCGTTTTGCTCGGTTTGATAGCCGATTTTGAAGTCTTTGGGCGGTTCGCCGAAGGATGCCATCTCCGCAGCTTGCGCCGCCTGTGTCGCCAACGGGAGCATTACGACGGCAAGCATCAATTTTTTGACAAGATTGGTTTTTTTCATCGTTTTTCCTTTTGTAATAATGATGGAGCGGATGACACAAAGCATCCGCCGCCGTCATATTATCACAAGCGTCTAGCGTTTTCAGACGACCTTACAGTTGTCTTAAAAACGCCTGAATGAACGCGATTTTATCCAATTCCGGCATAGCGTTGAACGCTTCCTGATGGTCGTGGATATAGTCGATTAAAGGATAAAATTCTTCATCAACATGGCGTTTATCCAGTTTGCGGCCGATATTGCCCTCGTTGCTTCGTCCTAAAAACTTTGAAATCAGGTAATACGGCGATTTGAGTTTGAACAGCATTTCGCCGTTTTGCGCATCAAATACCATAAAGCCTTCGTGTTCCACGTTTTTCAGACGGCCTTTCAGTTCGCCGAATGTGATGTTTTTCAGCATTTTGGGACGACGGATGCCGTATTGTTTGCCGATTTCGTCCAATTCCGCTTCAGTAAATTGACGGCCGGTCGCCACGTTGATGCAGCCGATTAAGGTTTCGCCCAATGCTTCGCGGATGATGTGCACGTCTTTCGCGTCTGTGATTTCAAACAAAAAAGTGTGGTTCGGATAAGCACGGAACAGGGTTTCGTATTGCGCGCAGTGTGCGGCGGTCATGTCTGCAAACGCGCTATCAAGCGAACCGGTGGTCGAATACAGCACTTTGCCGTCAAACGCCGCGCCGTGGGATGGGTGGTCGTCTGAAAGCGAGACGAAAGTGCAGCAGCCGAGGAAGCCGTTCACTTTTACCACCGCATCCACTAATCGCTCGTCGCTGACGCGGATCGGGTAACGGCTGCCTTTGGCAATACGCTCCGAATAATTGAACACTTTTTTAAACGGGCGCACGATGATGCGGTTGTGCGCGTCGATAATCAAACCGCGCATTTCCAGCAGCGCATCGTCGAAGCGGTTATCGTAGAACACGCTGCGGGCGTATTTCAACACGCGCAATTCGGGGTAACGTTTGGACGCTTTGGCGGTAAAGTTGCGGCTGCCGTGTTGCAGATAATTTTCGGTGACAAAGGTTTGCTGCGCTTCGTCAAACGGTAGGGGTTGCTGCTGGAAAGCCTGCATTTGCTTGATTTTTTCCAGTTGTTCCGCGCTGGCGGGTTGTACGGCTTCGACGTGGATTTCGTTTGCCACACGGTTTTGGTTCAGCTTGATATACGCCGCCAACACATCATGCTCCTTCACGCCGTGCAGGTTGGGATAGAAATTGTGCATACGGTAGATTTCTGTTTCAAAACCGCTTTTTTTCGCTAGATCCAATAAATGGCGGCAACGCGAAGCCTTTTGGTTGGTGTTGGAATGGATGATTAAAATGTTGCGGTTCGGATTTTGACGCCCGATTTTTAAGGTCTCGGTCATCAAAGCATTACCGCGCTTCTGAGCCTTATCCAGCGCCTCGCCCGACCAGCGGTACACGCCGTTTTCGTCGGTCATGAGCAAGTCGTTTTCAATACGGACGATTTCGGCATCACGGTACTTCGCTTTAAATTCGGCGGCTTTTTGTTCGGCGAAAGTCGATTTTCCCGAACCTTGGTGTCCACGGATTAAGATGAATTTTTGCATGGTGTTTGGTTTCCTTATTTGGATTTTCAGACGAGGTTTGTCGTAGGAGGTCGTCTGAAAACAATACGGGCGATTTCTTTATCGATTTTTTCCGCCAACAAACGGACGGGATAACTTTGCCAATCGGGATAACGGCGGCTGTGATAACAATGCCAATAGCTGCGGATGCGGTTTTTCTGCTTTTGCCAATAAAGCGGGTTGTCAGCGAAAAAACGTGCCAAAGCCGCAGCGTTGTTTTGGAAAAATACGGCAACGTCAAATTGTATCGGCAAAACATATTCGCCGAGCAACTGTGCGGCAAAAGGCAGGACGAACGCAGGCTGTCCGGCGGCGAGCAGCGGTTTGAAATGCCGTTCGCGAACATGACCGTCATGATGGCGGGTATTCAGACAGTGTGCCATCAGTTGCCGAACTTCGTCCCCTTTCGTATGGAAAGCCAAATATTGGCGTCTGATGAGGCGGATTGTCTGTCCGTCTGAAACAACGGTTTCCCCTTGGAGGACGGACAAGCGGCTGCGGTAGGGCTGCCGCAAAATCAGCGTTTCTGCCTCATGCCGCAAGATCGCGGGAAAGGTTTCGCACAGGGCTAGTTCGTCAGCATTCATGTTTGCCACTCAATCTTTTACCGGTAAGGTCGTCTGAAAACGTTGTCCACCTTATTTTCAGACGACCCCTTGGCTAATTTACCGCCGCCAGCTCGGTTTTCTCAATCTCTTCCACCCAGAAATCCGCGCCCATACCTTGCTCGGCGAACGAGCCTATGAGCGTGAACACTTGGTCGGAGAAGCCCCCGATGTTCAAGATGTCATGGCGGTTTTGCGCCTGTGCGGTGGTGTAGGGCTGGATGTCCAAGCAGACGAGTTTGGCTTCGGGGCAGCGTTGTTTCAGGATGTCCCATTCCTTCATCAGGCCGGTTTTGCCGCCCCATTGTCCGAGGTCTGCCCAGCTTTCGTTGTCAGACACGATGACGACCAAATCCACATCGGCTTTTTCGCGGTTCAACAGGGCGAGCGGTGCGCTGCATGCCGTTCCGCCGCCGCCGATATTGGCGAGTTTTTGGGCGTTGGTCATGATGCTGTCTCGCGGGTTGAGCTGCACGTTTACCGTGATTTGTTCAAACGGTATCACGCGGGCTTTCGGGTTGGT
This sequence comes from uncultured Neisseria sp., assembly GCA_963552075.1. Classification (GTDB taxonomy): domain Bacteria; phylum Pseudomonadota; class Gammaproteobacteria; order Burkholderiales; family Neisseriaceae; genus Neisseria. The sequence continues at coordinate 1,587 of CAUVJL010000129.1, read as the reverse complement.
GCGCAACATGGCGGCGGATACGAGCGCGGCGATGTCGATACAGCGGGTTCTGCTGGTCGCGCTGCCGCGATAGCCGGTGGACGGGCTGTGCATGGAGCCGGAGACGTCCGGGCAAACCACGACTTTGCCTCGGATTGCCGGTACGTTTTGTACGGCGGTTTCCATCGCATCTTGCAAGGCTTCGCGGATTTCAAACGGCATCTGTTCGGATGTTGCCTGATACGCGGTCAGCAATTGGTAAGGCAGGACGCGGGCGCGGCGGATGGCGGTTTGGTCGCGCAGTTTTTCTGCCACCATTTTGATGTTTTTGCTTTTCGCAAACACATCGTGGCGCAGGAAAGTGTTCAGGTTTTGGCGAACCTGCTGCCATGAGCCGTTGCGGGCGATTTGCGCCCAGTCGCCGCTATTCAATTCCAAGGCAGTGAGCATTTGGAAGGGAACGTCGGGCAATGCGCCTTGGCGGCTTTGTTTGTAGTCTTCAAGGGCGCGGGTGATGGGCGGCAATGCTTCGCGGTCGTACGGTTTGCCGATAAGCCACGCAAACCAGGCGGCACGCCATGCTTCACGCGGTTTGGGATGCACCATTTTGACCACGTCCGCCAGCGACGGCGAATTGCCGACGGCGGCGTTCAACAGTTGTTTTTCGGTAGCGGTCAAAAGCCAGGTCTGCATCAGTTTTTTCGGACGGTTGCCGAAAGATTTTCTGCCGACTGCGCCGCTGCGGATGATTTGCGCGAAGTTGCGCAACATTTTACCGTTGTCCGCCACTTGGTCGAATACGCGGGCAAGCATGTTCACATCTTTCTGCGCCAACACGGCAAGCAACAGCGCAGGCATGTCTTTCATAAAACCTTTTTGACGGGCGTACACGGCGGTTTTGGCGATAAACTCGGCATCCAGTTGTTCCGCCAATTCCAATACTTGCTCAAGCTGGTCTTGCGCATCGGCGTAGTAAGTGCTGTTCAGGCAGCCGGTGGCGGCAAGCTGGGCGAGCTGTTGTTTGGGTGTCAGCGTGTAGGCGATGCCGCCTGCTTCGTTGCAGGTGTCGGCAGCGGTCAAACGGGTTTTAACGGATTGGAACAAGGTGGTGTTAGCCATTTTCATTTCCTTTCGTGTTGTTGGTTTTAGGTGGTCTGACGCTTTAGCTTCACAAAAGCAGCGTTTTCAGACGACCTCGAATGGGTGGCAGCGCAGCGGCTAATATTTGAAGGGATACGGTTTTTTAACGTGGAAGGTTAATGTAATCCCTTCAGGCATCCGCCTGCTGCCGTAAAAAGGGGGGGCGGCTAGTCTGTGGCAGGATTTCTGCTTCGTATTATTAGTACGACGATTGTTTATCCAATGTAATCCTGCCGGCATCCGCCCGTAAGGGGTGGGCGCATCCTGCAACAAGGGTTGGGGAAATGCATTTTTTACGCGCTCTGCCGGTTAAGCTATTCCGCCTCTGTCTGACGGAAACGGGATTTGAACCCGTACCTCGTACTCCCTAAGTGATGTAATTTCCCCGGCATTTGCCGGTTGCGCCCTAAACTTTTTATAGTGGATTAACTTTAAACCAGTACGGCGTTGCCTCGCCTTAGCTCAAAG
>CAUVJL010000128.1:0-7616 GCA_963552075.1 uncultured Neisseria sp. | reverse complement strand
TGTACTGTCTGCGGCTTCGTCGCCTTGTCCTGATTTAAAGTTAATCCACTATACCAACAGGTTTCGCATTTACCCATAGCAAAAGGTCGTCTGAAATTTTCAGACGACCTTTTTGGTTTCACGGAGATAGGCATCGCAAACCCGCCATCCCCTAACAATTCACGCAGTCATTAACGCTGATTGCAAGAAGTGTCTACTTTGTTGCCATAAGGATCAACGAAGCTGAAGAAGGCTTGGCTGCCTTTTTGATGCCATTCCGCACCTTTACCGAACAGACCGCGGTTGGAAACATAACGCTCGCCGGAACCGGAAACCGCAGAAGACAAGACGGCGCGTTTGTCATCCAGGCTCAACTCGACGCGGTTGGTGTCCAGATTGCGTACAGTCACAGACAAACCGTTTTCACACTCAAAAGATTGGGGCGAACGGCGGTCGCTAGACTGGCCACGATCATCATAGTTGCGATCTCCATGGTCATGACGGTGCTCGTGGCGAGGAGCATCATTATCATCATAATCAGGGGCAGCACAAGCGCCCAAGGACAAAACAGCCGCTACGGCCAATACAGCTTTAAGTTTCATATTAATACTCCTGAAAAATGTGGAACTGCATAACAGTCGTTCCATGTTATAAACATCTTTATAGTCTAGCAAGGGAGCTTACCCTAATTTACCTGCACGCCCCGAATGTAGCTTTTTCCAAAGCTCCGTAGTTTTTTCGCAAACATTAAAACTTCCCTCAACCATTGCTTCACACTTACCCGCCCGTCCGAGGTCGTCTGAAAACAAAAAAAACCGCCCACGAAAATCATCGCGAGCGGCAATCCATTGAGAGCATTACAAAATATGAAAACATTACCGCTGACGGGCTTTAAAACGGGGATTGCTTTTACAGATGACGTAAACTTTACCTTTGCGTCGAACGATTTGACAATCGCGATGGCGCTTTTTCGCTGTTTTCAATGAAGACAAAACCTGCATTATTTATCCTTTCTAAAAGACGAAATCATAGATTGGAACCTTTGGTTGAACTTGCTGGCGCGGCCTTCGGTATTCACATTGCGCTGTTTGCCCGTATAGACGGGATGCGAGGCAGAAGACGTATCCAAAGAAAATAAAGGATATTCTTTACCATCGTTCCAAACCATCGTTTTGCCGTGCGTATCCGCACAAGAACGGATCAGCCAGCCTTCATTGGCACCACTGTCGTAAAAAAGCACAGTACGGTAATTTTCAGGGTGGATATTCGCTTTCATCATTCCTCCGATAAATGTTATGGTATAACATTATACATCATAAACTTTAAAACACAACCCCGAAAAAAGGTCGTCTGAAAACGCAGACCATATTCAGACGACCTTCACATTGCTACAATACGGGCTTCCACTCCAATCCAAAGGCACATCATGCCGCTTTTCCACGTCGAACCCTCCCTGTCTTACACTCAGCAAAACCGTGTAGGCGTCCTCCTCCTCAATCTCGGCACGCCCGATGCCCCGACCGCCGCCGCCGTCAAACCATATCTTCGAGAATTTCTATCGGACCAACGCGTCGTCGAACTGCCCAAACTACTTTGGCAGCCGATTTTGCATGGCTTGGTCCTGACACTGCGTCCCAAGAAAAGCGCACATGCTTACGCCAAAATCTGGTTTGAACAAGGCTCTCCGCTTGCCGTCTATACCCAACGCCAAACAGACGCCCTGGCACAAGCCATGCCCGACACCATCGTCCGCCATGCCATGACCTATGGCAACCCGAGCATCGAAACCGTCCTTGCCGAAATGAAAGCCCAAGGCGTAGGCAAATTGCTGATTGTCCCTTTATATCCGCAATACGCCGCCTCCAGCACCGGCGCGGCATTAGACAAAGTGTTCCAACAACTGCTGAAGCAACGCAACCAAATGAGCCTGCGCACCGTTTCGCGTTTTTACGACGACGCAGCCTATATCGATGCCATGAAACAACACATTGAAGCATATTGGAAAGAACACGGACGCGGCGAGAAACTCATGTTGAGCTTTCACGGCATTCCGCAAAAAAATTACGACGACGGCGACCCTTATCCCGACGAATGCCGACATACCGCGAAACTTCTTGCCCAAGCGCTCAACCTAAACGAGCAAGAATACATCGTTTCCTTCCAAAGCCAATTTGGCAAAGCAAAATGGGTGACGCCCAGCACACAAGCCCTGTTTGACCAACTGCCCAAACAAGGCGTCAGCAAATTAGATGTATTCTGTCCGGGCTTTATGGCGGATTGTCTGGAAACCATGGAAGAGATTGCCATCATGGGGCGCGAACAATTTCACGCAGCCGGAGGCAAAGAATACCGCTACATCCCCTGCTTGAACGACCACCCCGCATGGATTCTCGCCCTGACCGAACTGGTCAAAAACAACCTGCAAGGCTGGCAATAACCGGATGCATCATGTTTCCACTGAAAGCGTTACATTTGATTTAAGTCTAAGGTCGTCTGAAAAATCTGTTTTCAGACGACCTTTATTGTATTATCAATAAACAGACTACACCGATAAAAAGGACACATCATGACCACAACAAAAAAAATATTGGCGGCTGCAATTTTTACCCTGTCCGTCCATAGCTCCTTTGCCGCCGATGCTGCCCAAATGACGCAAGGCCAAAAAATTTATGAAAGCAACTGCGCCGCCTGCCACGGTAAAAAAGGGGAAGGCAGGGGAACCATGTTTCCCCCTCTTTACCAATCGGACTATATTATGAAAAAACCGCAGGTATTGCTGCAAAGCATGACCAAAGGCATCAACGGCCCCATCAAAGTCAACGGTAAACCTTACAACGGCTTTATGCCCGCGACCGCTATCAACGATGCCGATCTCGCTGCTGTTGCCACCTATATCATGAATGCGTTTAACAACGGCGGCGGCACCATTACCGAAAAAGACGCCAAACAGGCCAAAGCGAAAAAATAAGGCATCCATACACAAAAAAGGTCGTCTGAAACCGAGATTTCGGGTTTCAGACGACCTTTTTCCTTCTACTGAACTGCTTTGTCTTTAAACCGCTTCCGCTTCTTCCGCGAGGAAACCGCGCAGTTTTTGCATGGCTTTGGCTTCGATTTGACGGATGCGCTCGGCAGACACGCCGTATTCGGCTGCCAGCTCGTGCAGGGTCAATCCGCCATCGTCTTGCAGCCAGCGGCTTTCTACGATGCGGCGGCTGCGGTCGTCCAGTTGAGCCAATGCGTTTTGCAGACCTTCGGTTTGCAGGGCGTAATGGGCTTGTTTGGACAGTTGGCGGCTGGGTTCGGCATCGTGGTCGGCAAGCCAGTCGATGGGGGCGAAGCTGTCTTCGTCATCGTTGTTGTCCGCCATGATGGCGATGTCGTGTCCGGTCATGCGTTGTTCCATTTCCATGACTTCGGACAATTTGACGCCCAAATCATCAGCGATGTCTTGCGCTTCTTTCGGAGACAAGGCATTCAGGTTTTTACGCATACTGCGCAGATTGAAGAACAGTTTGCGTTGCGGCTTGGTGGTCGCTACGCGCACCAGTCGCCAGTTACGCAGGATAAATTCGTGGATTTCTGCCTTAATCCAGTGTACGGCGAATGAAAACAGGCGCGCGCCACGGCTGGGTTCGTAGCGTTTGACCGCTTTCATCAGTCCGATGTTGCCTTCTTGGATAAGGTCGGCTTGGTTCAGGCCATAGCCGTCGTAGCCTCGTGCGATGGATACGACGACGCGCAAATGGGAAAGAATGAGTTGTTTGGCGGCGTTAAGGTCGCCTTTTTGCTGACGCTCCGCGAGTTGGCTTTCTTCTTCGGGCGTCAACATGGGAATGCTGTTGACGGTATGAATGTATTGCTCAAGGCTGCCGTTGCCGCTGTGAATGACGGGTAATGCAAAGGCGTTATTCATGAGAGTTGCTTTCCTTTATATGATGTAGAGACTATTGTTTACTTGTTGTTTGCCGTGCAGTATATCACTGCCTGTTGCACTATCGTATGCTGTCAAATGCCTTTTTCTGTAAAAGACTGTTTGATAGGTGGATTTTCTTGCTTTTTGAAATTCGATTGATTTTGAAAATTTGACTGTTTTACTGGGAATAAGTTCAGTATATTACAAACATTCTTGTATGTAAATAATAAAATTCAAGAAAAACGGCCTTATGAAAAGACCGCTTTTTCAAACTTAATCTACTTTTTTCCTGATTAAAAACAGTATGATGGCAATGATTGACAACACTCCGATCAGCCACAGCGAACCGCCTGCCTTCATATAGGGAGTTTCGCCGACATAGCCTTTGATATGCCCTTCCAAGACGGCATCGGTATTGGGTTCGCTCTCGGCGATGATGCTGCCTTTGGGAGAAATAATGGCGGTTGCGCCGGTATTGGTGGCACGAACCATATAGCGTCCAAGCTCCATCGCGCGTGCTTGGGATTGCTGGAGCTGTTGGTACATGGCGTTGGAATCGCCATACCACGCCATATTGCTGACGTTGGCAAGCAGCGTAGCGTTTTTGGCGGTAGCAATGAGTTCGTCGCCAAAGCCGTCTTCATAGCAGATGTTGAAGGCGACTTTTTGATCTTTCATCGTCAAGGGAGCCTGCCCCGCTCCGCCGCGACGGAAGTCGGCAAGCGGCATATTCATCATCTTGTACAACGGTTCGGTCAAAAAAGGCAGCGGTTTGTATTCGCCAAAGGGAACCAGATGATTCTTGGCGTAATACGGGAGGTCGTCTGAAATATCATCGTAGTCGCTCAAATTGATTACGGCGTTTTCGTATCCGCTGCCGTCGGCTGTATATTGACCGATACCGACGGCTAACGCGCTGCCGTTCGTGCGCGCCTGCTCAGCAAACTGGGTCAGGATATTTTCCGGCAAATCCTGACGCATTACAGGCAGAGCGGTTTCCGGCAGGATAACGATGTCGGCGGATGTTTTGCTGATTTGACCGTAGTATTTCTGAATGGTGGGGACGACTTGTTCTTCATTCCATTTCAGACTCTGCTCGATATTGCCCTGCACGAGCGCGACGGTACTGGTGCTGCCGTCGGGTTTGGTAAAGTCGGTTTGCTGGGCGATATAGCCGACGGTACACAGCATGACAATCATGCACATCGGCAGCAGACGCTGTTTCAGACGACCCGTATTGTCAATCAGCAACACCAGCCACGCGCTGACAAATGCCGTCGCAAGCGTCACCAGATGAATACCGCCCAAAGGTGCAAAGCCGGCAAGCGGGCTTTCTTTGACGATTTGTGAATAGCCGAGCGCACCCCAGCCGAAGCCGGTCAATAAGCGTTCGCGGACAAATTCCGCCAGCGTCCACAAAATCGGCAAAACGATGCCGACCTTAACCCAGCGGGGCAGATGAAATTTCTTCCACAACCAAAAACAGACGGCAGGATACAGCGCGAGAAACGCAGGCAGCAGAAAAGTCAGCGGAATCGCGTATAAATTAGGCAGGCCGGAAACATCGTGCAGCGCGGTATGTATCCAATAAAACTGTGTCGTATACGCAATCAGCCCAAACAGATAGGCGGTAGAAACGGCAAAGCGCGGACGCAGTTCAATCAGTCGGATCAGCGCGCCAAACAGCAGGGGCATCAGCCAAAAATGGTAATAAGGCGCGAAAGTCAACGGCGTAGCGGCGGCAATCAGGATCACCAGCGGCCAGTACAGCACAGGATGCTGCCAATATTGTTCGAGTTTGCGGAAAATGTTCATTGCAGAGAAAAGAAAATAAGAGGTCGTCTGAAAATACAGATTCAACAAAGTTGAACCATTTTCAGACGACGTATCGGTTGTTTAGTGTTTTTGAAACAGCTTCATCAAAGGCAGCGCAACGGCGCAGGCGACGGCACCGGCAATCAGTCCGACGGCAAGGTTGGCGATATGCTCCATCAAGCCGCTGTCCCAATGTTGCGCGTGTAAGAAATCATGCAAAAAACCCAAGTTGTGGACAATCAGACCGCCGCCGACAAGGAACATGGCAAGCGTACCCACCACGCTCAAACCGCGCATGAACCAAGGCATAAAGGCAATCAAGCCCCGTCCGACCGTTTGGATGCCCGTACTTTTTTGACGCATCAGCAGCATACCGAAGTCGTCGAGTTTGACGATAATGCCGACCAAACCGTACACAAAAGCGGTCATACCGATGCCGATTGCCGCCATCACCAGCGAACGGGTCATCAGGTCGTATTTTTCGACCACGCCCAAAGCAATAATAATGATTTCGGCAGACAGGATGAAATCGGTACGAATCGCGCCTTTAATCTTGGTTTTTTCGTCCAACGTTTCGGCAGCGGCTTCCTCGTCGTCGTGCGCTTCGTGGCGGTGCAAAAACTTATGCAACAGCTTCTCCACACCCTCGAAACACAAATAAATCCCGCCTATCATCAATAAAGGCGTAATCAATTTCGGCAAAAAGGCGGACAGCAAGAGAGCCAGCGGCACCAAAATCAGCTTGTTCACCAAAGAACCTTTCGCCACCGCCCAAATAATCGGCAGCTCGCGTTCCGCCGACACGCCCGTAACCTGATTCGCATTGAGTGCCAAATCATCGCCAACCACGCCCGCCGTTTTCTTGGCGGCCATTTTGGTCATCAGGGCAACGTCGTCCAAGACAGCGGTAATATCGTCCAAAAGGGTGAAAAGCGAGGCAAATGCCATGATATATTTCCGAAAAAGGGTCAGATTGAAGAAGCCGGCTATTATAACCGAGAAAGTATGACACCGAAGGCTTTCAGACGACCTTTAATGGAAATTAACGGAATTTGGCGCGGCTTAATTGAAAACCTGCCGCCTCGGCATCAGATATCGCTTGGGAAAGATTTGAATCGGATGGCAAGACAGCACTTCGCCAACTCAAAAAGGTCGTCTGAAAACCGCCCTCCTCTTTTGAACTGCACCCCAAAAGTTGGACACATCCCCTCCAACTCACAAGGTGCAGTTTTTTTATGAGCAGAGACCTTTGCAAAAAAGCCCTTCCCCCGACAGACGAAACCCAAACACAGGTTTTCGGCTATTTCCCTCCCCCAATACCTCCTGATTTTACCCAAATACCCCCCTTAATCCTCCCCGGATACCCCATAATCAGGCATCCGAGCCGCCTTTTAGGCGCAAACAGGCGCACTTAGCCTGTTAGCCGCTTTCAACAGGTTCAAACACATCGCCTTCAGATGGCTTTGCGCACTCACTTTGAGCAGACCAAAATAGGCTGCCCGGGCGTAGCGGAATTTACGGTGCAGCGTACCGAAGCTTTGTTCGACCACATAACGGGTCTTCGACAAATATCGGTTACGTTTGGTTTGCGCTTCCGTCAGCGGACGGTTGCGGTGGGCTTTGCGCATAATGCCGTCCAACAACTGATGTTCTTTCAGATGTTGCCGGTTTTCCTTACTGTCATAGCCTTTATCGGCATAGACGGTCGTACCTTCCCTTCGGCAATGCCTTCCAACAAAGGCAACAGGTGGTTGCACTCATGTGTATTGGCCCCAAGCCGCCTAACGCTCCTCCAGCCCGGCCAAAATCGCACAATCCGGGCAGTCGTCTCCCGCGCAGGCATCGTGCCAGCGTTGCAGCTCGGCCACCATGCCCTGCAAGCGTTCGATTTTGGCTTCCAGCTCGG